>NZ_MEHK01000001.1:4352035-4679070 GCF_001746425.1 Streptomyces subrutilus
GTGGCCGGCCGGGACGCCTACCAGCTGGTGCTGAAGCCCAAGCAGGCCGGTTCCACCGTCGGCTCGATCCAGATCGCGGTCGACGCCAAGAACGGCGTGCCGCTGCGCGTGCAGCTGCTGTCCTCGCAGGGCGGCAAGCCGATCGTGGACGCGGGCTTCACCAAGGTGGACTTCGCCAAGCCGTCCGCGGACACCTTCGCGTTCACCCCGCCCAAGGGCGCCAAGGTGACCGAGGGCTCCGAGGGGGCCGGCAAGGGCGAGCACGGCAAGGAGTTCAAGGCGCTGGAGTCCTTCCCGGGCCTGGACGCCCTCACCGGCGGTGCGAACGGCAAGGGCGAGGTGAAGGTCCTCGGCGAGGGCTGGGCCACGGTGGCGCAGATCAACACCGGGGCCGGCCAGAACCTCAAGGACCTGGAGAGCGACAAGAACGCGCCGAAGGAGGCGAAGCAGTTCCTCGACTCCCTCGGTGACAAGGTCTCCGGGAAGTTCGGCGAGGGCCGCATCTTCTCCACCCGCCTGGTCAACGCCCTGATCACGGACGACGGCAAGGTCTACGTCGGCGCGGTCACCAAGGACCAGCTGGTGAAGACGGCCGACTCGGCCAAGTAGCCCGCCGGGCGGACAGAACGCCGGAAGGGTGGGCGGGGACTGTGTCCCCGCCCACCCTTCCGGCGTTCCCGTACCCCGTACAGCAGGGCCGCTGTACGGTGTTGGACATGTCGAGACACGTCACCATCCGCCTGGACGAAGACTTCCACGAACGCCTGAAGGCGCGCGCGGCGGCGCTGGGCACGACGGTCACCGCGCTGATCACCGAGGTCACGGAACGCGAACTCGACGAGGACCGGAAGGACTTCCTGTCCGGTATCGAGGAGTTCGCCGACCACTGGGGCTACTTCCAGGAGCGTTTCGGCAATTGAAGATCACCATGGAGTGGGCCTGGACCGCTCTGGCCCACCATCTCCCGTCCGATCCCGCCGTGTGGGATCCCTCCGGGGTGGCCGCCGCGGTCGCCCGGCACCAGAACGACCTCGTCCTGGTGCCCGAACAGCCCGCCCCGGACACCGCGTGGCGGGCCGCCGCGTTTCTGCACACCCTCGCGGTGTGCCCGGCGCTGGAATCCCCGATGAACGAGTTCTACGCCGCCGCCGCGACCCGCTCGTACCTGCGCGTGGCCGGGGCCAGGCAGCTGCCCTCGCCCGAGGTGCTGGGCGATCTGGTCGAGGCGGCGAAGCTGGGCCTCGCCGACATCGGGGCGGTGGCCGAGGAGCTGCGGGCCCGCATACAGGACCCGCAGCCCGCCTCGAGGGGTTCCGACCGGCGCTAGAAGGTGATCTTCCAGCTGTTGATGTAGCCGACGTCCTGCGCGGCCGTGTCCCTCACCCGCAGGTTCCAGGTCCCGTTGGCCACCTCGGCCGAGGCGTTCACGGTGTAGGACTGGACGAGGTTGTCGGCGCTGCCCCCGCTGCGGTTGTGCAGGTTGTAGACCGTGCCGTCGGGGGCGACCAGGTCGACCACCAGGTCACCGCGGTAGGTGTGGACGATGTTCACGTCCACCTTGGTGGTGGCCGGGGCGTTGCCCGCGACACCCGAGGCGGTGATCGGCGAGTTCACCGCGGCACCGGGGGAGTCCGGGATGTTCACGTCCGCCGTGTTCTCGAACGACTTGCCCGGCGGGACCGGGGTGGCCGCGCCGAGGGTCCAGATCGCGTAGGCGACGGCGTCGGAGTTGCGGTCCAGGGCGGTGTCGTTGATGTTCGCCGTGTTGTCGCACGAGGAGTGGTAGCAGCGGTCGAAGGCCTGGCCTGCCGTGCCGCCCCACTTCTGCGCCTGCGCCGAGGACTTCGTGTTGCTGGCGCCGGTGAACAGGCCGCCGACCGGGATGCCCACGTTCTTGAACGAGGCGTGGTCCGAACGGCCGTCGCCCTCGGTCTCGATCTCGGTCGGGACGCCGAGGCCCGCGTAGTAGTTCTTGAAGGTCTGCTCGATGGTCGGGTCGTCGTCGTAGACGAAGTAGCCCGGGTTCGGCGAGCCGATCATGTCGAAGTTCAGGTACCCGGAGAACTTCGCGCGCTCGGTGGCCGGCAGGTTGTTGACGTAGTACTTCGAGCCGATGAGGCCCAGCTCCTCCGCGCCCCACCAGCCGAACCGCAGGTGCTTCGTGGGCTGGAGGCCGGCCCGGGAGACGGCCAGGGCCGTCTCGAGCACGGCCGCGCTGCCGGAGCCGTTGTCGTTGATGCCCGCGCCCGAGGACACCGAGTCCAGGGGCGCGCCCGCCATCAGGACCGAGTTCGGGTCGCCGCCCGGCCAGTCGGCGATCAGGTTGTAGCCGGTGGCGCCGCTGGAGGTGAAGGTCTGCAGGGTGGTCGTGAAGCCGGCCGCGTCGAGCTTGGCCTTCACGTAGTCGATCGACGCCTTGTAGCCGGCCCGGCCGTGAGCGCGGTTGCCGCCGTTGTTGGCGGCGATGGTCGACAGCTGCGAGAGGTGGGCCTTGACGTTGGCCAGCGGGATGTCGGGCGGCGTCGGCGCCGCGGCGACCGCCGTCGGGGCGGCCAGCGCGGCGGGAGTGGTGGCGGCGAACAGGCCGGCGACCGCGAACGCGGTCACGGCGGCGAGGCGCCGGGAGACGGACAGGCTCATGTGGGGGCTCCGGGATTCCGCGGGGATGTGACGGAACTATGGGGATAGAGCAGGTGAGCGATAGTGCGTCTGTGCGAGCCCGATGTTCAGTGAGAGTGTGACTGTCCGTCAAGACCACAATTCGGTCAGGGTCGTTCGGAAAACGGACGATCCCCGTTACGGAAGTTCCGCAACGGGGATCGTGGGGGCCGGGTGCCCGATGGTGCGGGCCCCGTACGGGCCCTGCGCGGGCCCTTCGGGGATCGTTACGCGGGCTCGCGGGCCGGCGCGGCGACGGGCGGCATCGCCGCGGCGAGCGCGGCCCGCGAACGGCGGGCCCTGCCCAGTGCGTCCCAGGTCAGGAGCGCGAGCGCGGCCCACACCAGGGAGAACCCGGCCCAGCGCTCGGGCGGCATCGCCTCGTGGAAGTAGAGGACGCCGAGCCCGAACTGGAACACCGGGGCGAGGTACTGGAGCAGGCCGAGGGTGGACAGCGGGACCCGGATCGCCGCCGCCCCGAAGAGCACCAGCGGGATCGCGGTGACGAGCCCGGTCGAGGCCAGCAGGAGCGAGTGTCCGGCGCCCTGCGAGGCGAAGGTGGACTGGCCCTGCGCGCCGAGCCAGAGCAGGTAGCCGAGGGCGGGCAGGAAGAGCACGGCCGTCTCGGCGGTCAGCGACTCCAGGCCGCCCATGTTGAGCTTCTTCTTGATCAGTCCGTACGTGGCGAAGGAGCAGGCGAGGACCAGCGAGATCCACGGCGGCCGCCCGTAGCCGACGGCGAGCACGAGGACCGCGACGAAGCTGATCCCGACCGCCACCCACTGCGCGCGGCGCAGCCGCTCCCCGAGCACCAGCACCCCCATCGCGATGCTGACCAGCGGATTGATGAAGTAGCCGAGGCTCGACTCGACGACGTGGCCGTTGTTGACGGACCAGATGTACAGGCCCCAGTTCACGGTGATCACCGAGGCGGCGAGCGTGGTCAGCGCCAGCTTGCGGGGCTCGCGCAGCAGCTCCCGTATCCACCTCCAGCGGCGCAGCGCGAGCAGCGCCAGACCGACCACGGCCAACGACCACACCATGCGGTGGGCCAGGATCTCGATGGCGCCCGAGGGCTGGAGGAGTGGCCAGAAGAGGGGGACGAGCCCCCACATCCCATACGCGCCGAATCCGTAGAACAAACCCGCGCGCTGGTCCGTCTCTGCCTTCACGGGGCCTCCTGTGCGACTTTCAGCCAACCTCACGACGGTAGCGCCGTACGACGCAGATGTCATGCCCGTTCTCCCGAGATACTCATGACATCTGGCGGAAGCCCCCGGGAACGCGCCGGAGCCCGGACCTCCTGACGAGGTTCGGGCTCCGGTCGGGTGCGCGCCGTACGCGGCTCGGGGGTACGGGGTACGGGGTACGGGGTCGGTACGGGGTGCGGGTCAGCCCACGACCGTCCACGTGTCGTTGCCGGCCAGCAGGGCGGCCAGGTCCCCCTTGCCCTTGCGGTCGACGGCCGTGTCGAGCTGCTCGGACATCAGGGTGTCGTAGACGGGCCGCTCGACGCTCCGGAACACCCCGATGGGGGTCTGGTGGAGGGTGTCGGGATCGGCCAGCCGGGACAGCGCGAAGGCGGTGGTCGGGCTGGCGCCGTACGCGTCGTGGACCACGATCCGCGACTCGTTCTCGGGGGTGACCGTGACGACCTGGAGGTCGCCGGTGGCCGGGTCCCGGACGACGCCCTTGTGCCCGTCGGCGCCGAAACGGATCGGCTGCCCGTGCTCCAGCCGGATCACGGCCTCCTGCGCCTGGTCCTTGTCCTTCAGGACCTCGAAGGCGCCGTCGTTGAAGATGTTGCAGTTCTGGTAGATCTCCACCAGCGCCGTGCCCTGGTGGTCGGCGGCCGCGCGCAGCACCTCGGTGAGGTGCTTGCGGTCGGAGTCCACCGTCCGCGCCACGAAGGAGGCCTCCGCGCCGATGGCCAGGGACACCGGGTTGAAGGGCGCGTCCAGCGAGCCCATCGGGGTCGACTTGGTGATCTTGCCGACCTCGGAGGTGGGGGAGTACTGCCCCTTCGTCAGACCGTAGATCCGGTTGTTGAACAGCAGGATCTTGAGGTTGACGTTGCGCCGCAGGGCGTGGATCAGGTGGTTGCCGCCGATGGACAGGGCGTCGCCGTCACCGGTGACGACCCAGACCGACAGGTCGCGGCGGGAGGTGGCCAGACCCGTGGCGATGGCCGGGGCGCGGCCGTGGATGGAGTGCATCCCGTAGGTGTTCATGTAGTACGGGAAGCGGGAGGAGCAGCCGATGCCGGAGACGAAGACGATGTTCTCCTTCGCGAGGCCGAGATCGGGCATGAAGCCCTGCACGGCCGCGAGGACGGCGTAGTCGCCGCAACCGGGGCACCAGCGGACCTCCTGGTCCGACTTGAAGTCCTTGGCCGACTGCGCCGCCTCGGCCTTCGGAACCAGCGACAGCAGGGTCGGGGCGTCGGTCACCTCAGTCATTGATGGCCTCCTCGAGAACCTTCGCGAGCTGCTCCGCCTTGAACGGCATTCCGTTGACCTGGTTGTACGACTGGGCGTCCACCAGGTATTTCGCCCGGATCAGGGTGGCGAGCTGCCCGAGGTTCATCTCCGGCACCACTACCTTCTGGTAACGCTTCAGGACCTCTCCGAGATTCCTAGGGAAGGGGTTGAGGTGGCGCAGGTGGGCCTGCGCGACGGGATGCCCGGCCGCGCGCAGCCGCCGGACCGCGGCGGTGATCGGGCCGTAGGTGGAGCCCCAGCCGAGGACCAGGGTGCGGGCCTGGTCGGGGTCGTCGACCTCCAGGTCCGGGACCAGGATGCCGTCGATCTTGGCCTGGCGGGTGCGGACCATCAGGTCGTGGTTGGCGGGGTCGTACGAGATGTTGCCGGTGCCGTCCTGCTTCTCGATGCCGCCGATGCGGTGCTCGAGGCCGGGCGTGCCGGGGACGGCCCAGGGCCGGGCCAGGGTCTGCGGGTCGCGCTTGTACGGCCAGAACACCTCGGTGCCGTCCGCCAGCTCGTGGTTGGGGCCGGCGGCGAACTGGGTCGTGAGGTCGGGCAGGTCGGCGATGTCGGGGATCCGCCAGGGCTCGGACCCGTTGGCGAGGTATCCGTCCGAGAGCAGGAAGACCGGGGTCCGGTAGGTCAGCGCGATCCGGGCCGCGTCCAGGGCGGCGTCGAAGCAGTCCGCCGGGGTGCGCGGGGCGACGATCGGCACGGGGGCCTCGCCGTTGCGCCCGTACATGGCCTGGAGCAGGTCGGCCTGCTCCGTCTTGGTCGGCAGGCCGGTGGAGGGGCCGCCGCGCTGGATGTCCACGATCAGCAGCGGCAGCTCGAGGGAGACGGCCAGGCCGATCGTCTCGGACTTCAGGGCGACGCCGGGTCCGGAGGTGGTGGTCACGCCCAGGGCTCCGCCGAACGCGGCGCCGAGGGCCGCGCCGATGCCCGCGATCTCGTCTTCGGCCTGGAAGGTGCGTACGCCGAAGTTCTTGTGCCGGCTCAGCTCGTGCAGGATGTCCGAGGCCGGGGTGATCGGGTAGGAGCCCAGGTAGAGCGGCAGGTCAGCCTGCCGGCTCGCGGCGATCAGGCCGTAGGACAGGGCCAGGTTCCCCGAGATGTTGCGGTAGGTGCCGGTGGGGAAGGCCTGGGTGGCCGGGGCGACCTCGTAGGAGACCGCGAAGTCCTCCGTCGTCTCCCCGAAGTTCCAGCCCGCCCGGAAGGCGGCCACGTTCGCCTCGGCGATGTGCGGCTTCTTCGCGAACTTCTGCCGCAGGAAGCGCTCCGTAGCCTCCGTCGGTCGGTGGTACATCCAGGACAGCAGGCCCAGCGCGAACATGTTCTTGCTGCGCTCGGCCTCCTTGCGGGAGAGCCCGAAGTCCTTCAGCGCCTCGACCGTGAGGGTGGTCAGCGGGACGGGGTGGAGGTTGTAGGCGGCCAGCGAGCCGTCCTCGAGGGGGGAGGTCTGGTAGCCGACCTTGGCCATCGGGCGCTTGGTGAACTCGTCCGTGTTGACGATGATCTCCGCGCCGCGCGGCACGTCGGCGATGTTCGCCTTCAGAGCGGCCGGGTTCATCGCGACCAGCACGTTCGGGGCGTCCCCGGGCGTGAGGATGTCGTGGTCGGCGAAGTG
Source organism: Streptomyces subrutilus (assembly GCF_001746425.1). Lineage (GTDB taxonomy): Bacteria > Actinomycetota > Actinomycetes > Streptomycetales > Streptomycetaceae > Streptomyces > Streptomyces subrutilus_A. The sequence continues at coordinate 4,358,804 of NZ_MEHK01000001.1, forward strand.
CAGCTGGAAGGAGGACACGCCCGGCAGGGTTCCGGCGGGGGCGCGGATCTCGGCGGGGAAGTTCGGGAGGGTCGAGAGGTCGTTCCCGAACGACGCCGTCTCCGAGGTGAACCGGTCACCGGTGAGTTGCATACCGTCACCCGAGTCACCCGCGAAGCGGATGATCACACGATCAAGACGGCGTACTTCCTTGCCGCCCGGACTCGCCGGGGTGCGCTGCCCTGCGACAACCGCACCCCCAGCCCCGTCGGCATGCTCGTCGGCTGGGCTACTGACCTGGCTGGTCACTGAACTGGACCTCCTTCGAGGCGTGGGCACCCCCAGAACCAACCCTACGACGGTCAGCTCTTGCGGGGCGGCCACATTCTGGACCGTTGGACCGCCCTTCGAGACGGCCCGACCGGTATGCCATATCTGACAGAGTGTCAGTCGATCAAGATTTCAGATAGGTGAGAACGGCCAGTACACGCCGGTGATCCCCGTCACTCGGCGACAGGCCCAACTTCATGAAGATGTTGCTGACGTGCTTCTCCACCGCTCCGTCGCTCACGACCAGCTGCTTCGCCACGGCGGAATTCGTGCGTCCTTCGGCCATCAGGCCCAGTACCTCGCGCTCGCGCGGCGTCAGCCCCGCCAGCACGTCCTGCTTGCGGCTGCGCCCGAGCAGCTGGGCGACGACCTCGGGGTCCAGAGCCGTACCGCCCCGGGCCACCCGCACCACCGCGTCCAGGAACTCGCGCACCTCGGCCACCCGGTCCTTGAGCAGGTACCCCACCCCGGTGCTGGAACCGGCCAGCAGCTCGGTGGCGTACTGCTCCTCCACGTACTGCGACAGCACGAGCACCCCGACCCCGGGGTACTCGCGGCGCAGCCGTACGGCGGCCCGCACGCCCTCGTCGGTGTGCGTCGGCGGCATCCGCACGTCGGCCACCACCACGTCCGGCAGCGCGTCCTGCGCGGCGAGGTCCGCCACCGTCTTGATCAGGGCCTCCGCGTCCCCGACGCCCGCCACGACGTCATGCCCCCGGTCGGTCAGCAGCCGGGTCAGGCCCTCACGCAGCAGCACCGAATCCTCGGCGATGACCACCCGCACCCTGTCTTCCACGATTCAGCAGCTCCCGCATCCACTCATCCCGCACTCCCTGACTCAGCCAAGCATCCCAGCCTCGAGGCCGGATCCAGGCTGAGCCGGGACAACGAGTGGGCGGACGGGGGATTTTCAGCCCGCGCCGGCCGCGGGCGAACACGGAGGTCCGGGCCGATGGGCCCGGACCTGGAAGGTGCGCCTGGCAGGGGGTTTTGCTCAGGCCCGCCAGGGAAGCTCGGCGGTCACCGTGGTCCCCGCGCCCTCGGGCGAGTCCACGACGAGGATCCCGTCTACGGCGTCCAGCCGCTCGGCCAGCCCGGCCAGCCCGGTCCCGCCGGCGCCGGAGGGCCTCTCGTCCATGGCCGCCCCGCCCCGGCCGTCGTCGGAGACCTGGACCAGCAGCCGCTCCCCGGACTTCCACACCTCCACGCCGGCGACCCTGGCCCGCGCGTGCTTGCTGACGTTCTGCAGCAGCTCCGAGACGGTGAAGTACGCGATCCCCTCGATCGCCGCCGTCGGCCGGGCCGGGAGGTCCACGGTCACCCGTACCGGAACGGCGCACCGCGCCGCCACCGAGGACAGCGCCGCGTCCAGCCCCCGGTCGGTCAGCACCGCCGGGTGGATCCCGCGGGCCAGGTCCCGCAGCTCCTGCAGGGCGATCTTCACCTCTCCGTGTGCCTCGTCCACCATCCGGGCGGCGGCCACCGGGTCCTCGGTCGCCTTCTCCTTCGCCAGCCCCAGGTCCATCGCGAGGGCCGCCAGCCGGGCCTGCGCCCCGTCGTGCAGGTCCCGCTCGATGCGCCGCAGGTCGGCGGCCGCGGTATCCACGACCACCCCGCGGTCCGACTCCAGCTCGCTCACCCGGCTGGCCAGCCGGGACGGCCCGAGCAGGCCGCCCACCACGACCCGGTCGACGGCGGTCAGCGCCCGGAACACCCACGGGGTGGCGAGGGTGAAGGCCAGCCCGACCAGGAAGGTGAGGGCGATCTCGGCGGGGGAGTCGAGGTAGAAGGAGTAGTCGCCGTTCTGGAAGAGCTGGAGCCCGGGCTGGTCGGTGTAGGCCGGGAAGACCCAGAACCAGACCGGGTACAGCAGCAGGGACCACCCCGTCGTCCAGAACACCAGCGCCATGCAGAAGCCGAAGACCGCCCACGGAAAGTGGATCAGGGAGTACAGCACGTGCCGCCAGGCGCTCCCGCTCTGGAGCAGCGCCCCCATCGCGGACATGGCCCCGCGCTTGCGGGCCCGGATCGGCGCCGGCTCGGCGACGTCGGCCCCGAGCAGGCCGCGCACCCGCGCCCGCTCCAGATGGCCGAACCCGCGGCACATCGCGAGCACCCCGGCGAGCACCGGGACCCCGAGGAAGGTGACGAGCAGACCGGCTCCGAGGCTCAGGCCGGTGACGGCGAGCGAGAAGTACAGGACGCTCAGCGGCAGCCCGATCAGCAGATGCCCGAACTCCCGCCAGGTCCTCCCGGCCACAGGAGCCCGCACCACAGCCCGGAACCCTCCGCCCGCGCGCACACCGTCATCCATCTCCGCCCCACCCTTCCCGTCTCAGCCCTACCCCCCAACCCTCCCGCGCCCGCCCCCACCCCTCCATCCGGCCCGTCGGCGTCCCTACCGGGGGGTTAACCCCACCCCCGGCCGCCTCCCGCCCCGCGCGGCACTCGAGGCGCGGGGCGGAGCCCCGGAAACGGCGCCGCACCCGACCACCCCACGTACCCAATCAGCCCGACGGCTGCGGCTCCCTCCCCGGAGCCTCCGCCCGCCCATTCCAGCGCGCCGGCGTTGAGGCGCGCGGCGCGGGCCGGAGCTCCGACGGCGGCGCCGCGCCTGATCATCCCCACGGCCCGAGCCGCTCGGCGCTCCCTCCTCGGAGCCTTGGGCCGGCCATTCCAGCCCAGCCGGCGCTTGAGGCGCGGGGCGCGGGGCGGAGCCCCGACACGGCGCCGCACCCGACCACCCCCACGGCCCGAGCCGCCCGACGGCTGCGGCTCCCCCCCCAGACCCCCGGCCCGCCCCTTTCCGCCGCGCCCGGCGTTTGAGGCGCGGGGCGCGGGGCGGAGCCCCGACACGGCGCCGCACCCGACCACCCCCACGGCCCGAGCCGCCCGACGGCTGCGGCTCCCTCCCCAGACCCCCGGCCCGCCCCTTTCAGCCGCGCCCGGCGTTTGAGGCGCGGGGCGCGGGGCGGAGCCCCGACACAGGGCCGCACCCGACCACCCCCCACGGCCCGAGCCCACACGCAAAACGGGACCCCCGCCCACCCGGACGAAGGGCCCGCAACACGACAAGCCGGCAGCCAACCAACCCCGACCGACTACTCCCCCCCCCGCCACGGCAACCCCGCCGTGACCCCGGTCCCCCCCCCCACCGGCGAATCCACGACGAACACCCCGTCCACCGCCCCCAACCGCTCCGCGAGCCCCGCCATCCCCGACCCCCGAGAGGCATCCGCACCCCCGCGCCCGTCGTCCGACACCCGGATCAGCAGCCGCTCCCCGGCCCGCCACACCTCCACGCTGGCGCCCCGCGCAGCGGCCCCCGCGTGCTTGCTCACGTTCTGCAGCAGCTCCGACACCACGAAGTACGCGATCCCCTCGATCGCGGCCGCCGGCCGCGCCGGCAGATCCACCGCCACCTTCACCGGCACCACGCACCGCGCCGCCACCGACGACAGCGCCGCGTCCAGCCCCCGGTCGGTCAGCACCGCCGGATGGATCCCGCGCGCCAGGTCCCGCAGCTCCTGGAGCGCCAGCTTCACCTCCCCGTGGGCCTCGCCGACCATCGCCGCCGCGCCCTCCGGGTCCTCCAGCAGCTTCTCCTTCGCCAGGCCCAGCCCCATCGCCAGCGCCACCAGCCGCGCCTGCGCCCCGTCGTGCAGGTCGCGCTCGATGCGCCGCAGGTCGGCCGCCGCCGTGTCGACGACCACCCCGCGGTCCGACTCCAGCTCCGCGATCCGCCGCTCCAGGCCGTCGGAGGGCGACAAGAGCCCCCGCACCATCGCCCGGTCCGCGTTCGCGAGCAGCCGTACCAAATACGGCAGCACCGGCCACAGCACGAACAGCCCGGTCAGGGCTACCGTGAAGGTGAGCACTCCCCACGGGAGCCGGACCAGCTGGTACAGCACCGTCCGCCAGCCGACCGGGTCCTTGATGCTCGTCCACAGCCAGGAGAAGAACCCGCCCGCCCGCCGCGGGCCGGGAATCGGCGTCGGCTCGTCCACCCGTACGCCCAGGAGCGCCCGGGCCCGTGCCCGGTCCAGCCGTCCCAACTGACGAGACACCCACAGACCGCATGCGAGCAGCGGAAGACCGATCGCGGTCACGGACAGACCGCCCGTTCCGGCGACCATGACCACCGCGTAGACGAAACCGACCACCGCCAACGGCAGGTTGCTCACCAGATAGGCGATCTCCTTCCACGTCACGGCGCTGAAGACGGCGCGGACGGGAGGCGGCCGGTCGTTGTCGGGGCTGTCATGGGTCGTGGTCATGCGGCACAGCCTGCCAAGGGCCGACCCCGGACGCCATGGGGTGGCCGGGGGGCTGTGAACGGGGGATAACCCCACCCCGTGTGAGGCAGGCCCTAGACTCCCGCCTGTACCAGATCATCGACAGTGACCGAGGAGCGAGGAACGGACGTGCCAGAACCGACGGTATCGACCGTAACCGTGCTCGCGGCGGACTACTTCCGGAGTTATTCGGTCGTCGGCCTGCTCGCCCTCCTCGGTGTGCTCTTCGTGGCCGTGGCGTTCGGCGCCGGCCGCCTGCTGCGGCCCGTGGTCCCGACCCCCGAGAAGCTGCTGACGTACGAATGCGGTGTGGACCCGGTCGGCGAGGGCTGGGCGCACACCCAGGTCCGCTACTACGTCTACGCGTTCCTCTACGTCATCTTCGCCGTCGACTCGATCTTCCTGTTCCCGTGGGCGACGGTGTTCGCCGCCGCCGGTTACGGCGCCACGACCCTGGTCGAGATGTTCATCTTCCTGGGCTTCCTGGCCGTCGGCCTGCTCTATGCGTACAAGAAGGGCGTCCTCGAATGGACGTGACACCGGCCGTGACGCCGACCGAGGGCGTCTTGCTCCCGGAACCCAAGCGCCTGGGAGTGCTCTCCCGGCTCGCCCCGGAGCCGATGAAGGTGGTCCTGAACTGGGGCCGCCGGTACAGCCTGTGGGTCTTCAACTTCGGCCTCGCCTGCTGCGCGATCGAGTTCATCGCCGCCTCGATGGCCCGTCACGACTTCATCCGGCTCGGCGTGATCCCCTTCGCGCCGGGGCCCCGGCAGGCCGACCTGATGATCGTCTCGGGCACCGTCACGGACAAGATGGCGCCCGCCGTCAAGCGGCTCTACGAGCAGATGCCGGAGCCCAAGTACGTCATCTCCTTCGGCGCCTGCTCCAACTGCGGCGGCCCGTACTGGGACTCCTACTCGGTGACGAAGGGCGTCGACCAGATCATCCCGGTCGACGTCTACGTACCCGGCTGCCCGCCGCGCCCGGAGGCGCTGCTCCAGGGAATCCTCAAGCTCCAGGAGAAGATCGCTCGGGAGTCGCTCGCGGACCGCTATGCGGCGGGCCCTTCCGTGGGACAGCTCACCAGCGGCCTGGTCACGCCCCCGCCGACCCCCGGGAGCGGCGCGTGAACCTCTACGACTCCCTTCCCGACGCGGCGGCCACGGTCTTCGGCGAAGAGGCCGTGGGCTCGTCGGCGTACGACGTCCTGACCGTCGACGTGCCGGTCGGATCCTGGGTCTCGGCCCTGGAGATCGCCCGGGACAAGCTGGGCTGCACGTACTTCGACTGGCTGAGCGCGGTCGACGAGCCGGGCACCGGCTTCCAGGTCTGCGCGCACGTCGTCTCGCTGGAGAACCACCGCGTACGCCGCCTCCTGCTGCGCACGACGGTCCCGCACACCGCCCCCTCCCTCCCCTCGGCGGTCGCCGTCTACGCGGGAGCCGAGTGGCACGAGCGCGAGACGTTCGAGATGTTCGGGATCGTCTTCACCGACCACCCGCACCTGGTCCACCTGCTCCTTCCGGAGAACTTCGAAGGACACCCGCTGCGCAAGGACTTCGTCCTGGCCGCGCGGGTCGCCAAGGCCTGGCCCGGTGCCAAGGAGCCGGGCGAGGCCCACGACCCGGACGCGCCCAAGCGCCGCCAGATGCTTCCGCCCGGCGTCCCGGACCCCAACGACTGGGGCCCGATGAAGGGCCAGCTCCCGCCGGCCCCCGCCCGGCCGGCCCGCACCCCGCGCGCCGCGGGCGCGGCGGCCCGCCCCCCGCGCGAGGGCGCCCCGCCCCGCCGCACCCGCGCGACCACCGAAGGCCCGGCCACCCAGCCCACCCCCGCAACGCCCCAGCCGAGCCCCGACGCCCCGACGCCCCCGGACGCCCCGGCAACCCCGCCCCGCCGCACCCGCTCGGCCGCGGAGGGCTCGGCCAGCCAGGCGACGGCCCCGGAGGCCGCACCGGCCCCCGAGGCGACGCCGGTTGCCCCGGCGACTCCGGACGCCCCGGCAACCCCGCCCCGCTCGCCGCGCCGCACCCGCTCGGCCTCGGAGGGCTCGGCCAGCCAGGCGACCCCGGCCGCGCCCCAGCCGACCGCTCCCGCGCTCCCGGTCACCCCGGGGACGCCGGTCACCCCGGCGACCCCGGACACCCCGGCAACCCCGGACACCCCAGGGACTCCGGCTGCCCAGGCGACGCCGGGGACCCCGGTCACCCCGGTCAGCCCAGGGACCTCGGACGACGCCCAGGCGACGCCGGCGACCCGGGCTGCTCAGGCGGCCTCGGATGCCCCGGTGACCCCGCCCCGCCCGCCGCGCCGCACCCGCTCGGCCGCGGATGGCTCGGCCAGCCAGGCCACCCCGGCTCCGGGGCCTCAGCCCGCCGCCCGCCGGGCCCCCAGCAGCCCCGACGCCCCCTGGCACAACCCCAAGCCCGCTTTCCAGGACGCCGAGCCCGACCCGACGCCGCAGGCGAAGCCCGAGCCCGCGCCCCAGGCGAAGCCGGAGCCCGGCCCGCAGGCCGATCCTGCTGCCGAGCCGCAGACAAAGCCGGAGCCCGTGCCCGCCCCGTCGGCGAAGCCCGAGACAGCGGCCGAGCCCGAGCAGCAGGCTGACGCCGAGCCGCAGGCTCGGCCCCAGCCCGGCCCGCAGGCCGACCCCGTTGCCGAGCCGCAGGCTCAGCCCGCGCCGATGCCCGAGCCCGAGCCCGAGGCTCAGCCCGAGCCGCAGGCCCAGCCCGAGCCCGCGCCGCAGGCGCAGCCCGCGCCGCAGGCGCAGCCCCGCACCGGCCCCGGCGGGCAGCCGCGCCCGCGCCGCGCCGCCCAGCAGCCGCCGACCACCCCGGAGGGAGACGCGTGAACGAGGTCCTCGACGTCGCCCTGCGGCTGATCATCGTCTTCGCCGTCTTCCTCGTGCTCCCGCTCGTCGTCGGGCAGACCGAGCACAAGGTGATGGCGCACATGCAGGGCCGCCTCGGCCCGATGTACGCCGGCGGCTTCCACGGCTGGGCCCAGCTCGTCGCCGACGGCGTGAAGTTCGCGCAGAAGGAAGACATCGTCCCGGCCAACGCCGACCGCCGGATCTTCCAGCTGGCCCCCGCCGTCGCCCTGCTCCCGTACCTCCTCGTCCTCCTCGCGATCCCGATCGGCCCCGGCGAGGGCGCCGTCGGACAGGTCATCGACGCCGGCGTGTTCTTCGTGCTGGCCGTCATGGGCGTCGGAGTCCTCGGCTCGCTCATGGCCGGCTGGGCCTCCGCGAACAAGTTCTCCCTGCTCGGCGGCCTCCGCACCGCCGCCCAGCTGCTCGCCTACGAGCTCCCGATGCTGCTGGCCGCCGCGTCCGTGGCCATGGCCGCCGGGACGGTCTCCCTCCCCGGCATCGTCGAGAGCTTCGAGTGGTGGTGGCTGCCCTGGCAGATCGTCGGCGCGCTCGTCTTCTTCACCGCCGGCCTCGCCGAACTCCAGCGGCCCCCCTTCGACATGCCCGTCGCCGACTCCGAGATCATCTTCGGCGCGTACACCGAGTACACCGGCCTGCGCTTCGCCCTGTTCCTCCTTGCCGAGTACGCCGGCATCGTCGTCCTGTGCGCCCTCACCACCGTCCTCTTCCTCGGCGGCTGGCAGGGCCCCTTCGGCGCCGACGGTCTCGGCTGGGTCTGGACCCTGCTCAAGACCGCGATCCTCGCCTTCGTCGTGATCTGGCTCCGCGTGACGTACCCCCGCCTGCGCGAGGACCAGCTCCAGAAGCTCGCCTGGACCACGCTCATCCCGCTCGCGCTCGCCCAGATCGCGCTCACCGGCATCGTGAAGGTGGCGATCCAGTAATGCCCATCCCCGGATCCGGCCTCGCCAAGGGCCTCGCGGTCACGCTGCGCACCATGACGAAGCGCTCGCACACCGCCCAGTACCCCGAGGTCCAGCCCCAGCTGCCGCCGCGCAGCCGCGGGGTCATCGGACTGTTCGAGGAGAACTGCACGGTCTGCATGCTCTGCGCCCGCGAGTGCCCCGACTGGTGCATCTACATCGACTCCCACAAGGAGACGGTCCCGGCCGCCGCCCCCGGCGGCCGCGAGCGCAGCCGCAACGTCCTCGACCGCTTCGCCATCGACTTCTCCCTGTGCATGTACTGCGGCATCTGCATCGAGGTGTGCCCCTTCGACGCCCTCTTCTGGTCACCGGAGTTCGAGTACGCGGAGACCGACATCCACGAGCTGACCCACGAGCGCGACAAGCTCCGCGAGTGGATGTGGACCGTCCCGGCTCCGCCCGCCCTGGACCCGGCCGCCGAGGAGCCCAAGGAGATCGCCGCCGCGCGCAAGGCCGTGGAGAAGGCCGAGGCCGCGGCAGCGGCAGCCGCCGCCGCTGCTGAAGCCGCCGGAGCCGCCGCCACCCAGCCGCCGACCACCCCGGAGGCAGACGCGTGAGTCCCGCCGCCACTCTCGCCGCGGCCGGAGGCCAGGGTTTCCTCTCCCCGACCGGCGTCGAGATCGCCTTCGTCCTCGTCGGCCTCGCCACCCTCGGCGCGGCCCTCGTCACGGTCACCACCAAGCAGCTCGTGCACGCCGCCCTCTGGCTGGTCGTCGCGCTCGGCGGCATCGCCGTCGAGTACCTGCTGCTGACCGCCGAGTTCATCGCCTGGGTCCAGGTCCTGATCTACCTCGGCTCCGTGGTCGTCCTCCTCCTCTTCGGGCTGATGCTCACCAAGGCCCCCATCGGCCGCTCCCCGGACGCCGACTCCGGCAACCGCCGGATCGCCCTCGCCGTCGCCGTCGTCGCCGCCGTCTCCCTCGTCTGGGTCGTCGTCGACGCCTTCCGCACGACCTGGATCGACCTCGACGGCCCGGTCCAGGGCTCCACGAAGGTCTCCGGCGAGATGCTCTTCCAGCACTGGGTGCTGCCCTTCGAGGCGCTCTCCGTCCTCCTCCTCGCCGCCCTGATCGGCGCCATCGTGCTGTCACGCAGGAACACTCCCGCCGAAGACGGCGTCGCCAGTGACAAGGGGCAGCACTGATGCACCTCGCCTACCCCGCCGTCCTCGCGGCGCTGCTCTTCTGCACGGGCCTGTACGGAGTGCTCGCCCGCCGCAACGCCATCCTGGTCCTGATGTCCGTCGAGCTGATGCTCAACGCCGTCAACCTCAACCTGGTGGCCTTCGACGTCTGGCTGCGCGACACCCTGCACGCCGGCCAGGCCCTCACCCTCTTCACCATCGCCATCGCCGCCGCCGAGATCGGCATCGGTCTCGCGATCGTGCTGATGGTGTACCGCAACCGGGGCACCTCGGACGTAGACCGGCTCCGCGACACCGCCGAGGGCCACGAGCCCACCTTGAACGATCAGAGCGAGGTCACCGCGTGAGCACCACGACCCTCGCCGTCCTGGTCCCCGTCCTGCCCTTCCTGGGCGCGGTCGCGGGACTGCTCTTCGGCCGCACCGCCCCCGGCTTCGTCCGGCCGCTCGCCATCCTGCCGACGCTGGGCGCCGCCGTACTGGCCGTCCTCGTCGCCGTCCGCCACGGCGGAGGCAAGGCGATCGACACCGCGACCGAACTGACCCCGACCGGCTCGGTGCCGATCGAGCTGTCGCTCCACCTGGACGGCTTCGCCGTGCTGGTCGCCGTCCTGGTCGGAGTCGTCGCCACGTGCGTACAGCTCTACTCGACGGCGTACCTCCGCGACGACCCGCGCTACCCGTCGTATGCCGCTCTGGTCTCACTGTTCACCTCCGCCATGCTGCTCGTCGTCTACTCCGGCGACCTGATGGTGCTGCTGGTCGGCTGGGAGGTCATGGGCATCTGCTCGTACTTCCTCGTCGGCCACTACTGGGAGACCGAGGCGGCCCGGTCCGCCTCCCTGAAGGCCTTCCTCGTCACCAAGCTCGGCGACGTCCCCTTCCTGATCGGCCTGTTCGCGCTCGCCACCGACGCCGGCTCCTTCCGGATCACCAAGATCCTCGGCACCGTCGCCGCGGGCGGGCTCGACCACCCGACGCTGATCGCCCTGCTGCTGCTCGCCGGCGTCGCGGGCAAGTCCGCGCAGTTCCCGCTGCACACCTGGCTCCCCGACGCCATGGCGGGCCCCACCCCGGTCTCCGCGCTGATCCACGCCGCGACGATGGTCGCCGCCGGTGTCTACTTCATCGCCCGCCTCCTCCCCGTCTTCGCGGCCTCCCGCGCCGCGCTGGTGGTCATGGCCGCCATGGCGGCCGTCACGATGGTCGGCTCCGCCCTCGCCGCCCTGGCTCAGGACGACATCAAGCGGGTGCTCGCCTACTCCACGGTCGGCCAGCTCGGCTACATGACCGGGGCCCTGGCCGTCGGCGACCGCGGTGCCGCCGTCTTCCACCTCCTGTCCCACGGCGCCTTCAAGGCGCTCCTGTTCCTCGGCGCGGGCGTGATCATCCACGCCGCCGGTACGAACTCCCTGGCCGCCATGTCCCGTATGGACGGCCTGGCCAAGCGCGTCCCCGACGCCTTCTGGACGATGACGATCGCGCTGCTCGCGCTCGCCGCGATCCCGCCGTTCGCCGGCTTCTTCTCCAAGGAAGCCGTCCTCGTGGCCGCCGAGCACACCGCCACCGGCCACTCGGAGTCCGCCCCCGGCGCCGCCGGCTGGCTGGTCCTGACCGCCGGCCTGCTGACCGCCCTGCTCACCGCCGCCTACGCCACCCGGCTGTGGCTGATGGCCTTCCGCGGCCGGGGCGCCGCCGCCCCCGACCACGGCAAGGAGCCCGTCGCCATGACCGGCGTGCTGTGGCTGCTGGCGATCCCGTCCCTCGCTTTCGGTCTGGCTGCGGGCCCCCTGGCCGACTGGTTCGACGGCAGGGAACTCACCCCGACCCTGACCACCTCGCTCCTCGGCACCGGCGCCGCCGTCGTCGGCGGGGTGCTCACCTACGCCCTGTGGCAGCGCGCCACGGCGCAGGCCGTCGCCGCCGGATACGGAGCCGGCCCGTCCGCCTCCGTCGCCGCCGCGGAATCCGCCGCCGAGACCCCCGAGGTCGCCGAGGTCACCCACGACCACCCCGCCGTCCCGGCCGGCTCCGCCCCCGACCCCGGCAAGGCGTTCCTCGGCCCGCTGCACCGCCACGCGGCAGACGGCTTCCACCTCGACGCCGTCTACGACCGGCTGTTCGTCCGCCCCGTCCGCGCGGCCGCCGGCCTGGTCCGCTTCCTCGACCGCGAGGTCGTGGACACGTACGTCCGCGGCGCGGGCGGCGGCACCCGCCTGCTCGGCACCCTCGTACGCCGCGCCCAGACCGGCAACGTGCAGAGCTACCTGAGCGCCCTGCTCGCCGGCGCCGTGGTCCTGGCGATCGCCACCGCCGTCCTCGCCAACGTCAACGCCGGATCGTGAGCCGTGAGTCAGCCGTGATTGATATCAGCCCGTCCGTGATGCAGTTCCTTCTGGCGTTCATCGTGGCCGCACCGCTCCTCGGCGCGGCCGCGGCGCTCCTGCCGCCCCCGCCCGGGCTCAAGGGCCGCAGCCCCGAACAGGCCGTGCTCCGCCACGGCGTGACCGTCACCGGCGTCATCCTCGCCGCGGCGATCGCCCTCACCCTGGGCTTCGACCACGACGCCCCGTCCCGCTTCCAGGCGACGACGGACATCAGCTGGATCCAGGCGCTGAACGTCCGGATCCACCTCGGCATCGACGGCATCTCGCTCCCCCTCCTCCTGATGACCGCGCTGCTGTTCTTCCTGTGCGCGCTCTACAGCTACTTCAAGCTCCCCGAAGGCCCCTCCCCGAAGGCCTTCGTCGCCCTGCTGCTCGTCCTCGAGTCCGGCACCCTCGCGACCTTCGCCGTCCTCGACCTGCTGCTCTTCTTCCTCGCCTTCGAGATGGTCCTCATCCCGATGTACTTCCTCATCGCCCGCTGGGGCGGTGCTCAGCGGCAGGCCGCCGCCTGGAAGTTCATCCTCTACACCCTCCTCGGCTCCGTCGTCATGCTGCTCGGTCTGCTGCTCATCGGACTGAAGAGCGGCACCTTCGACATGGTGGCACTCGCCACTGACAACGGCCGCGAACTCACCCACACCACCCAGCTCCTGGCCGTCCTCGCCATCGGCATCGGCCTCGCCGTGAAGACCCCGATGTGGCCCCTGCACAGCTGGCTCCCGGACGCCCACACCGCCGCCCCCACCGTCGGCTCCGTCCTGCTGGCCGGCGTCCTGCTCAAGATGGGCACGTACGGGTTCGTCCGCATCCTGCTCCCCGTCACCCCCGACGGCATGGCCACCTTCGCCCCCTACCTGGGCGCGCTCGCCGCCATCGGCATCGTCTACGGATCCCTCGCCTGCCTCGCGCTCGCCCGCAAGGGCAGCAAGGGCGACCTCAAGCGCCTCATCGCCTACTCCTCCGTCGGCCACATGGGCTTCGTGCTCCTCGGCATCGCGTCCATGACCCCCACCGGCGTCAACGGCGCGCTCTTCGCCAACATCGCCCACGGCCTGATCACCGGCCTGCTCTTCTTCCTGGTCGGCGCCCTCAAGGACCGCTACGGCACCGCCGACCTCGACACCCTCGCCGGGGCCACCGGCGCCGCCCTCTACGGCCGCGCCCCCCGCCTCGGCGCCCTCCTCGCCTTCGCCGCCGTCGCCTCCCTGGGCCTGCCCGGCCTCGCCGGGTTCTGGGGCGAGATGCTGGCCCTCCTCGGCGCGTTCGACCCCGCCGAGGGGCTCTCCCGCCCCGCCTTCCTCACCTACACGGCCCTCGGCGCGTTCGGCACCCTGCTCACCGCCGCCTACCTGCTGATCGTCGTACGACGCGTCTGCATGGGCGACCCGAAGGCCGGCCCGGAGCTCGCCGTCGCGGACATCCAGCGCTACGAGTTCGCCGCCTGGACCCCGCTCGCCGCCCTCACCGTCCTCGCCGGCCTGTGGCCCGCGGTCCTCCTCGGCCTCACCGACCCGGCCGTCCAGAAGCTCCTCGCAGGAGGCAACGCATGACGGCCCTCACGGTCCTGGCCGCCGACACCCCCAGCCTGGTCCAGTCCGTCGACTGGCTCGCCATCGCGCCGGTCGTGATCACCGCCGCCGTCGGCCTGGCGGTCCTGGTCGCCGACCTCTTCGTACCCGAGCGCGCCAAGCCCGCCCTCGGCTGGATCTCCGTCGCCGGCCTCGCGGTCGCGACGGCCTCCCTGCTGCCGCTGCGCGCCGGCGACCGCAGCACCTTCTGCCTCCTCAGCGACCCGGGCGCCTGCAGCTACACCGCGGACCACTTCACGCTCGTCGTGCAGTTCCTGGTCCTGGCCGGCGCCCTGGTCACCGCCCTGCTGTCGGTCACCGCCGTCCGCGACACGCGCCTGCCCGCCGGCGAGTACTGGTTCCTGCTGCTCTCCTCCGCCGCCGGCGCCGCCCTGCTGCCCGCCTCCCGCGACCTCGCCACCCTGATCGTCGCCCTCGAGGTGGCCTCGCTGCCCGCCTTCGCCCTCGTCGGCATGCGCCGCGGCGACCGGCTCTCCTCCGAGGCCGCCCTCAAGTTCTTCCTCTCCTCCGTCACCGCCACCGCCGTGTCGCTGATGGGCGTCAGCTTCGTCTACGCCGCCACCGGCTCCATGCACCTCACCCAGGTCGCCGACCGCCTCGAAGACGTCCCCGGACAGCTCGACACCCTCGCCATGGCCGGCGTCGCGCTCACCCTCGTCGGCTTCGCCTTCAAGACGGCGGCCGTCCCCTTCCACTTCTGGGTCCCCGACACCTACGTCGGCGCCCCGCTGCCCATCGCCGGCTACCTCTCGGTGATCGGCAAGGCCGTCGGATTCACCGGCCTCATCCTCGTCACGGTGATCGCCTTCCCCGCGTACTCCGACATCTGGGGCCCCGCACTGGCCGTCCTGGCCGCGCTCACCATGACCCTCGGCAACGCCGCCGCCCTGCGCCAGTCCGCCGACCGCCCGAACAGCGCCGTACGGCTGCTCGCCTGGTCCTCGGTCGGCCAGGCAGGCTACCTGCTGGTCCCGATCGCCGCGGCCGCGTACTCCGAGCGCGACCAGATCGGCTCCACGGTCGCCTACGCCCTCATGTACGCCGCCGTGAACCTGGGCGCCTTCGCCGTGGCCGCCCTGGTCGCCCGCACCAAGCCGCTGCACCGGATCAGCGACTACCGGGGCCTGTACGCGCAGCGCCCGGCGGCCGCGCTCTCGCTGGCCTTCTTCCTGCTCTGCCTGGCCGGTCTGCCGCCGGGCATCATCGGCCTCTTCGCCAAGGTCACCGTCTTCCGGTCCGCGGTCGACGCGGGCCTGGGCTGGCTGGCCGTGGTCATGGCCGTCAACGTCGTCATCGCCCTCTACTACTACCTGCGGTGGACCGCGCTGCTCTTCCGCACGCCGGAGGCCGTCGAGGGCGCCGAAGGCGGCACGGAGGGCCGGATTCTCGCGAAGGCCCCCTGGCCGGTCACGGCGGCCATCGCCGTCACCGCCGTCACGGCCGTCGTCCTCTCGGGCGCCCCGCAGCTGGTCCTGCGCTTCGCGACGGGCAGCCTCTTCCCGCAGTGAGCTCCACCCCCCGTCCCCGCGCGGGGACGGGGGGTACGCGCATCCCGTACGCCACGAGCCCGTACGCGCATCCCGTACGCCACGAGCCCGTACGCGCATCCCGCACGCCACGAGCCCGTACGCGCATCCCGCACGCACCACCCGTACGGAGCAACGCCCGCCGCCGCCCCGCCGCCCCGGCCGCAGGGGCGGCGGCCCCGTGTGCCCTGGGAACCAGACGCGCCCACCTCGCGTTGACCAGGAAGGGAGGGTCCACTGGACCGTAGACCCTCGCTTCGGGTCCCCCTGCCGCACCACTAGGAGGGCGTACCGTGCACCGCCGGCACAACGGGCTGAAGACCGCCGTACTCCTCGGCGGTCTGTCGGCACTCATCATCCTCATCGGGAGCTTCTTCGGCCGGGGCGGCCTGATCGTCGCCGTCGTCATCGCCCTCGGGACGAACGCGTACGCGTACTGGAACAGCGACAAGCTGGCTCTACGCGCGATGCGCGCCCGACCCGTCAGCGAGTTCGAGGCCCCCGAGCTCTACCGCATGGTGCGCGAGCTCTCCACCTCCGCTCGCCAGCCCATGCCCCGTCTCTACATCTCACCCACCGAGGCCCCCAACGCCTTCGCCACCGGCCGCAACCCGCGCAACGCGGCGGTCTGCTGCACCGAGGGCATCCTGCGCATCCTCGACGAGCGCGAACTGCGCGGGGTCATCGGCCACGAGCTCAGCCACGTCTACAACCGCGACATCCTGATCTCGTCGGTCGCCGGCGCACTCGCCTCGGTGATCATGTTCCTCGTGAACTTCGCCTGGCTGATACCGGTCGGTCGATCGAGCGACGACGAAGGGCCGGGCCTCTTCGGGATGCTGCTCATCATGATCCTCGGCCCCCTGGCCGCCTCCGTGATCCAGCTGGCCGTCAGCCGCTCGCGCGAGTACGAGGCCGACGCCTCCGGCGCCCAGCTCACCGGCGACCCGCTCGCCCTGGCCAGCGCCCTGCGCAAGCTCGACGCGGGCACCAAGCAGCTCCCGCTGCCCCCGGAGCCCCGGCTGGAGACCGCCAGCCACATGATGATCGCGAACCCGTTCCGTCCGGGTCAGGGCCTTTCTAAGATGTTCTCCACACACCCTCCGATGGCCGAGCGCATCGCCCGGCTCGAACAGATGGCAGGCCGTAGGCAGTGAAGACAATCCTGAACGTCATATGGCTCATCCTCAGCGGCATCTGGCTGTTCCTCGGCTACTGCCTCGCGGGCGTGCTGCTCTGCGTCACCATCATCGGCATCCCCTTCGGCATCGCCGCCTTCCGCATCGCGGTGTACGCCCTCTGGCCGTTCGGCTACACCGCCGTCGAGCGCCGTGACTCGGGGGCCGGATCCGCCATCGGCAACGTCCTGTGGCTGGTCCTCGCGGGCTGGTGGCTGGCCCTCGGCCACATCTTCACCGGCATCGCGCTGTGCGTCACGATCATCGGCATCCCGTTCGGCATCGCCAACTTCAAGATGGTCCCGCTCTCGCTGCTCCCGCTGGGCCGCGAAATCGTCCCCACGGACGCTCCGTTCGCCTCCCGCTGACCTCGTCGCCGACGGAGTTTTCCACAGGCTGAGCGGACTGTCGGTGGGGTGCGCCACCATGAACGCATGAACGAGACCGAGCAGTTGCCGGAGCAAGTCGCAGACCGCGTACGCACCTCCGTGCGCGCGCACGGAAGGGCCCGGCCCGCGCCGCTGGGCCGCGAGGAGATCGCCCGGGCCGAGGGCATACTCGGCTTCGCCCTGCCGCCGCTGCTCGCCGCGCTCCACACCCGCGTCGGCGACGGCGGATTCGGCCCCGGGCAAGGACTGCTGCCGCTGGGGCAGGCGGTCCGGACCTACGGGGCGCAGCGCGCGTCCGGATGGCGCTGGCCGGAGGGCGTGCTGCCCGTAGCCGACTTCGGCTGCGGCATGTACGCCTGCGTGGACTGCCGCTCCGAGAACGCCCAGGTCCTGCTGTTCGACCCCAACCCCGGGGAACCGGACCTCGCCTGGTCCATCGACGCCCCGGGCCTCGCGGGCTGGCTCCGCGGCTGGCTGGACGGCACCGCCTGGTTCTGCGAGGAGTCGGCCCTGGGCGAGGAGATCGAGCTGGAGCTGGTCGCCTGGACCGAGTTCAGGTCCCGGATCTGATCCACCCGCGCACCCCGTAGACCAGCGCGCCCAGCGCCAGTACGCCCGCCCCCGCGACCGCCGACGCGAGGGGCAGCGAGCAGGCCAGCACCACACAGCCGGACAGCCCGACCGCTGCCACGGCCCGTCCCTTGACACCTGAACCGAGAGTCCACGCGGAGGCGTTCGCGATCGCGTAGTAGACCAGCACTCCGAAGGAGGAGAAGCCGATCGCGCCCCGCAGATCGGTGGTGGCCGCGAGCACCGCCACCACCGCGCCCACGGCGAGCTCCGCATGGTGCGGAACCCGGCGCCGGGGGTGTACGGCGGCCAGCAAGCGGGGGAGATGGCCGTCCCGGGCCATCGCCAGCGTGGTCCGCGAGACCCCGAGGACGAGGGCGAGCAGCGAGCCCAGCGCGGCCAGGGCCGCGCCCACCCGGACGACCGGGGTCAGTCCGGGCCACCCGGCCGCCCGGACCGCGTCGGCGAGCGGGGCCGCCGCCCCCGCCAGCCCGTCGGCGCCGAGCACCGACAGCGCCGCAACCGCCACCAGGGCGTACACCAGCAGCGCGATCCCCAGCGCCAGCGGCACCGCCCGCGGGATCGTCCGCTCCGGGTCGCGCACCTCCTCGCCCAGGGTGGTGATCCGGGCGTAGCCCGCGAAGGCGAAGAACAGCAGGCCCGCCCCCTGCAACAGCCCGGGCGCCCCCCAGTCCGCGGTGCCCAGCCGCCCGGCGTCGGCGGCGTCCGAGGACAGGCACGCCACGACCACCCCGGCCAGCACCGCCAGCACCACCGCCACGATCAGCCGGGCGATCCGGGCGGACTTCTGCACGCCCCCGTAGTTCGCGGCGGTCAGCGCCACCACCGCCGCGACGGCCACCGCGTGCTGCTGCCCGGGCCAGGCGTACGCGCCGACCGTCAGCGCCATCGCCGCGCAGGAGGCCGTCTTGCCGACCACGAAGCCCCAGCCGGCCAGATATCCCCAGAAGGGCCCGAGCCGCTCGCGCCCGTAGACGTACGTGCCGCCGGAGGCCGGGTACCGGGCGGCGAGCCGCGCCGAGGAGTGCGCGTTGCAGTAGGCCACCAGCGCCGCCAGGGCGAGAGCGGCGAGGAGCGCCCCGCCCGCCGCGCGGGCCGCCGGGGCGAGGGCGGCGAAGATGCCGGCGCCGATCATCGCGCCGAGTCCGACGACGACGGCGTCGGACACCCCGAGCGTGCGCTTCAACTGGTTGTCCACGCGCGGAGGCTATCCGGGCCGGATGACGCCCTCACGGCCGGGCGCCGGCAGCCGTTGGCGCTCCCACCCCTCCAGTGCGGTCAGGCAGGCGTGGTCGAGGTGGCGCAGTCCGCTCAGGTCGAGCCGTACGGGTTTGCCGTGCGGCAGCGCGTCCAGGGCGTCGAGCAGTTTGGGCAGCCGCAGGAAGCTCGCGTTGCCCACGACCCGGACGGACAGCTCGCCGTCCTCCCAGACCTCCTCGATGTGCACGTGGGAGGTTTCCCAGGCCGCCTTGGCGATGGCGAGCCCCAGGCCGATCAGTACGCCCTCGAAGAGGTTGGTGACGACGATCGCGGTGGCGGTGACCAGCAGGACCACCGCCTCGCCCCGGTGCGTGCGCCACAGCCCCGCCACCGCCCGGGCCGGGAGGAGCTTCCATCCGGCGTGCAGGAGCACCCCGGCGAGCGCGGCCAGCGGCACGGCCTGCAGAGCCTGCGGGAAGGCCGCGGCGAAGAGCAGCAGCCAGCCGCCGTGCATGATCCGGGAGGCCCGGGTGCGGGCCCCGGCCTCCACATTGGCGGAGCTGCGCACGATGACGGCGGTCATCGGCAGTGCCCCGAGCAGCCCGCAGACGCTGTTGCCGACGCCCTGGGCGACGAGCTCGCGGTCGTAGTCGGTCCGGGGACCGTCGTGCATCCGATCCACGGCGGCGGCGCTGAAGAGGGTCTCGGCGGAGGCGATCAGCGCCAGTGCGATGACGGTCCCGGCCGCCCCGACGGACGCCAGCACATCGAAGTCGCCCCAGCCGGGCGGGGACAGGGCGTCCAGCACCCCCGTCACCCGCACCTTGTCCACGGGCAGCCGCAGCAGGAGCGCCGCCGCGGTGGCGGCCGCCACTGCCACCAGCGCCCCGGGCACCAGGCGCAGCCGCGCCGGCATGCGGCGCCAGAGCACCATGACGGCGATGGTCCCGGCGCCGAGCGCCACGGCGGCCCAGTCCGCCCGCGCCGCCAGTCCGTGCAGCCCGCCCAGCTTGGCCAGGGTGTGCCCCGGCGCCTCCACCCCGCCCAGGGCGTAGAGCTGCCCGCAGATCAGCACCAGCCCGATCCCCGCCAGCATCCCGTGCACGACGGCGACGGAGATCGCCCGGAACCACCGCCCGAGCCGCAGCACCCCCATGCCCAGCTGCAGCACCCCGGCTGCCAGCACCAGTACCCCGAGCGCGGGCAGACCGTACACCTGCACCGCCTCGTAGACCAGCACGGTGAGCCCGGCCGCGGGCCCGCTCACCTGGAGCGAGCTGCCCCGGAACCAGCCGGTGACCAGCCCGCCGACCACCCCGGTGACGATCCCCAGCTCGGCCGGCGCCCCCGAGGCGACGGCCACCCCCACGCACAGGGGCAGCGCGACCAGGGCGACGACCACGGACGCCCAGACGTCTTCGCGAAACGTGCCGGCCCCAGGCATGCGAGAACCCCCTGCCAAGCGGTGATGGATGCCACCAGCCTGTGGGGCGCACCCCCGCCGCCCAAGTGCCCACAGAAGTCCGCGGTGGCGCACGCGCCGCTCACGCCCCGCACACACTCCGCGCAACCGCCGCGGCCCGGCGGTCCGTCAGGACCGCCGGGCCGGCGTGCGGGCAGGTCGGAGACCTGGATCAGCGGTAGTTCACGAACTGGATCGCGAAGTCGAGGTCCTTGCCCTTGAGCAGCGCCTGGACCTCCTGGAGGTCGTCACGGCTCTTGGAGCTGACGCGCAGCTCCTCACCCTGGACCTGGGCCTTGACGCCCTTGGGACCCTCGTCCCGGATGATCTTCGCCACCTTCTTGGCGTTCTCCTGGGAGATGCCCTCCTCGATCGTGGCGAAGATCTTGTACTCCTTGCCGGACAGCTGCGGCTCGCCGGCGTCCAGCGCCTTGAGCGAGATTCCACGCTTGACCAGCTTGGTCTCGAACACGTCGAGGACGGCCTTGACCCGCTCCTCGGAGTTCGCCTCCATCAGGATCTTGTCGCCGGACCAGGCGATCGTGGCGCCGGTGCCCTTGAAGTCGTAGCGCTGCGACAGTTCCTTGGCGGCCTGGTTGAGGGCGTTGTCGACCTCCTGCCGCTCGACCTTCGAGACGATGTCGAAACTGGAGTCGGCCATGTGCAGTGGCTCCTTGAAGTCGGTGGTGATCGCCCCGAAGGGCACGGCCGTACATCCCCGGCCCGCGCGGCAAAGCCTAGCCACCGCACCCACCCCCGGCGCTGATCAATCCGGTGGCGAAGCACCCCCGGTCATCAGGTATCGTTTACGTCGTTGCCAGGGAGCGCCGCCGAAAAGCGGAAAAATGGCAGCGATCATGGCGGTGTGCCCGAGTGGCCAAAGGGAGCAGACTGTAAATCTGCCGGCTCAGCCTACCCAGGTTCGAACCCTGGCGCCGCCACGCGAGTGGAACCCCCGTTCATCTGCGGAATCGCAGTGGACGGGGGTTCTGTCGTCATGCGGTCCGTCCGTTCGGTGGGCGGGGGGTGTGGTCGGCCGCATCGTCGGGGTCTTCTGTTCGTTCACCTTGAGTGACATGGACATCTGACATGCGGGGGAAAGTAGGCGGCGGGGTGCTCATCGCCCTGCTCGGCGCCGGGCTGCCGGCTCTGGTCGGGGCGGCGCTCCACGCGGACGTGGGGGAGCCCTACCAGGAGACCCGGCTGTACTTCGGCACCGAGCGGTCCGACGGCCGCGACCCGGTCGGGGAGGCGGAGTTCATGCGGTTCCTGGACCGCGAGATCACCCCGGCCTTCCCCGAGGGGCTGACCGTCCACGACGGGTACGGCCAGTGGCGCGGGCAGGACGGCAAGGCCGTCCGCGAGACCTCGTACGAGGTGGTGCTGCTGTACCCCGAGAAGGACGCCGGCGAGCGCAGCGGGCGCATCGAGCGGATCCGCCAGGCCTATGAGGACCAGTACCAGCAGGACTCCGTGGGACGGTCCGACGACAAGCTGACCGCCGAATTCTGAGGGGGAGGAAGAGCGGGGCGGGCAGTCGACGACGGCTCGGCGTCAGTTGCCCGCGACGTCCTTGACGGCCACCGCGACCGGGGTCGAACCGGAGACCAGCTCCAGGGTCAGGCCGGCCGTCGCCGGCGTCTCGACCAGTTCGGCGAGCACCGCCGCCACGTCGTCGCGCGGGACGGAGCCGCGGCCCGTCCGCACCTCCAGGCGGACCTGGCCCGTCCCCGCGTCGTCGACCAGCGAACCGGGCCGCAGGACCGTCCACTCGAGGCCCAGCCGGGTGCGGACGTGGTCGTCGGCCTCGCCCTTCGCCCGGAGGTAGGTGTCGAAGACCTCGTCGCCCTCGTGCCGGGCGTCCGCGCCCATCGAAGAGACCATCAGGAAGCGCCGCACACCGGCCCGTTCGGCCGCGTCGGCGAACAGCACCGCCGCGCCCCGGTCCACGGTGTCCTTGCGCCCGATCCCGCTGCCCGGACCCGCGCCGGCGGCGAACACCGCCACCTCCGCGCCCTGCAGGATCCCCGCCACGTGCTCCACCGAGGCCGACTCCAGATCGCACAGCACCGGTTCGGCGCCCGCCTCCCTGAGGTCGTCGCCCTGCGCCCGGTCGCGGATGATCCCCGCGACCTCGTACCCGCGCGCGGCGAGCAGTCGCTCCAGCCGCAGCGCGATCTGACCGTGTCCACCCGCGATGACGATGCGCATGTCCCGACCGTACGACGAGCCGGGCCGCGGCGCCCGCCCGGCGGACTTCACGGACCGGGCTCCGTACGGCCCTGCCGGGGCAGGTCCAGGGCCACGGCGACGGCCGAGTCGCAGTACTCCCGCACGGCACTCGTACGGGCCACCACCCGACCCCGGTGGATCACGATCCGGCTGTACGCGAGGGACAGCACGCCCGCGATCCGGTCGCCGCGCACGGCGAGCAGCTCCGCCGGGAAACCGGCCTCCACCCGGACCTCCGGCAGCCCCATGGCCTCCCGGGCGGCGGTGCTGACCGACTCGTAGGCCTCGCCCGGCCGCAGGCCGCCCTGGGAGGCCAGCAGGTAGGCGGCCTCCAGGGGGTCGCCGCGGCCGACCGGGTTCCCGGCGTCCCGCAGGGCCCCGCTGCCGGCCGTGACGCGCACCCCGGCGGCCCGGAGCAGGCGCACGGGGGCGGTGCGCAGGCCGCGGCGTTCCAGGGCCGCGCAGTCGCCCTGGGGCAGGCAGGTGACCCGTACCCCGGCGGCGGCCAACTGGTCGGCGGCGCGGGCCGCCACGTCCAGCGGGAGCCGGGAGAGGCCGCCGCAGGGGCCGATGCTCACCCCGGGGCGCAGCCCGCCGGCCATCGCGGCGAGCCGGGCCAGGCGGCCCGGGTCGTCACCGTCCGTGTGCAGGTCCACGGGGCAGCCGTGCTCGTCGGCGAGTTCCAGGACCGCTTCCAGGAAGCCGGTCGGATCGGGGTCCAGGTCGGGGCAGCCGCCGATCACGGAGGCGCCCATCTTGACCGCGTCCCGGAGCATCGCGAGCCCGTCGGCGCCGGCCACCCCGGTCAGCAGGCGGGGTACGGCGACGGTGGTCAGGTCGGTGAGCCCGCGCAGCGAGCGGCGGGCCTGGAGCACGGCCTCCATGGGGCCGAGACCGTGCACGTCGCCGATCCGGACGTGAGAGCGCACGGCGGTGGCGCCGTGGCCGAGCTGGAGCAGGGCGGCTTCGGTGGCCCGGCGCTGGACCTCGTCGGGGGTGTACGAGACGGGGCCCTCGGCGTCGGCGGTCAGGGCGGTGTCGCCGTGGGCGTGGGGTTCGGCGGGGGCGGGCAGCAGCAGGTACCCGCCGAGGTCCACCCGGGACAGGGCGGGGGCGGGGAGGCTGCCCGCGGTACCGACGGCCTGGATCCGGCCGCCGCTGAGACGGACGTCCACGGTCCGGCCGTCGGTGAGGCGGGCCCCGGCGAGCAGCAGGGTGGTGGCCTCGGCGGCGGCGTGGCCGAGAGCGGGGGAGTGCCCCTCGGAGCGACTGTGGTGCGGGCCGTCGTCGTGGCGCCGGCCCTGGATCGGGCCGTTGCTCTGACTCCGTGCCCGGCCTTCGTCCTGGGGCCGGTCCTGGGCGTGGCCGGGGAGGTGGCTCCGGCCGCGGGAGGGGCTCTGGGAGGGGCCGGGTGCGGGTCCGTGTCCTCCGCCCTCGCCGCGGCCGCTGCGCGGGGACTGGAACGGCTGCTGCGGCTGGCTGTCGGACATCGCGCTCCTGCGGTGGCTCGGGCGGTCCTGGGCCATGGCCGCGGTCCGCGGCCCAAGATCACGCAGCGTGCTCAGAGCCTAGGGCGCGGTGCACCCCGCTTCGCGGAAGAGCGCAATAGTCGTACCGGTGTGGTGCCCGTGCGCCTGAGCGGACGGGCGCGCGCTCCGGCGGAGCCGGCCGGGCGTGAGCGGGGCCCGTACGCGGGTGACGGCGTGTGAGCCCGCACACATTCCGTGCCCGAAGTGGCGTGTGAGCCCTCGGCGGGCTGATCGAGAAAGGCGACCGGACCCCCTCGGAGCCCGGTCCCCGCAAAGGATTTGGGCGATCGGCGGGCAACCGTGTAATGTCTTCATCGCTCGCCCCAATAGCTCAGTCGGTAGAGCGTCTCCATGGTAAGGAGAAGGTCTGCGGTTCGATTCCGCATTGGGGCTCTGGTGAGAGAGGTCCCCCACCCTCGGGTGGGGAACTGATCACATCAAAGCGGCGTAGCTCAGTCGGTAGAGCAAGCGGCTCATAATCGCTGTGTCACCGGTTCAAGTCCGGTCGCCGCTACACACAGTAGCCGATTGCGGGGTCGGTCTCCCGATCGGCTACTCTTTTATGCGTTCATCCGTCCCATAGTCCGTCAAGGAGCACTCACGTGGCTGCCACCGACGTCCGCCCGAAGATCACGCTGGCCTGCGTGGAGTGCAAGGAGCGGAACTACATCACCAAGAAGAACCGGCGTAACAACCCGGACCGTCTTGAGATGAAGAAGCACTGCCCGCGTTGCAACTCGCACACCGCGCACCGCGAGACCCGCTGACCCCAGCGAAGTCTCGAATAACAGGCACCGTCATGAGGTCGTCCCCTTCTTTGGGGGGCGGCCTCGTGTCGTTTTTTCGTGTCCCTTCATCAGGAGGAAGTGAGTCATGGCTCTCGACCAGTCCTTCGTGGGGCGGAGTTACCCCCCCACCGATCCGTACGAGGTCGGCCGGGAGAAGATCCGCGAATTCGCGGTCGCCGTGGGTGACGCCAATCCCGTGTACACCGACCCCGAAGCCGCCAAGGGGTACGGCTACCCCGATGTGATCGCTCCGCCGACTTTCGTGTTCGCGATCACTTTCGCGGCGGCGGGTCAGGTCGTCGAGGACCCGCAGCTGGGGCTGGACTACAGCCGCGTCGTGCACGGCGACCAGAAGTTCGCGTACGCACGCCCCGTGCGGGCCGGTGACCGGCTCTCCGTGACCTCGACGATCGAGGCCGTGAAGTCCCTCGCGGGCAACGACATCATCGACATCCGCGGCGAGGTCCACGACGAGACCGGCGAGCACGTGGTGACGGCGTGGACGAAGCTCGTCTCCCGCGCCCCCGAGGAGGCCTGACATGGCAGCGCAGATCCAGTACGCGGACGTCGAGGTGGGCACCGAGCTGCCCGCGGCCTCCTTCTCCGTGACGCGCGCCACGCTGGTCCGGTACGCCGGTGCCTCGGGCGACTTCAACCCGATCCACTGGAACGAGAAGTTCGCCAAGGAGGTCGGACTGCCGGACGTGATCGCGCACGGCATGTTCACCATGGCCGAGGCGATCCGCGTGGTCACCGACTGGGTCGGCGACCCGGGCGCGGTGGTCGAGTACGGCGTGCGCTTCACCAAGCCGGTGGTGGTCCCGAACGACGAGCGGGGCGGCCTGATCGAGGTCACGGCCAAGGTCGCGGCCAAGCTGGAGGACAACCGCGTCCGCGTCGACCTGACGGCCATGAGCGCCGGCCAGAAGGTCCTGGGCATGTCCCGCGCGGTGGTCGCACTCGCCTGACGGCGGTGGACGGGGGCGCTCCCGGCTGCCTGGGCTTGGCCCCGTCCCCGGCCTCGGCTTGCACCCGGCCTGGAGCCGCGTCCTCGCCTCGGGCCATGCCCCCGGCCTCGGGCCACGCCCCGGCCGTGGGCCACGCCCCCGCCTCGGCTTATGCCCCCGGCCTCGGGCCGCGTACCCGGCGTCGGGTCCCATCCCCGCCCTTGGGCCACGCCCCCGCCTCGGGTTATGCCCCCGGCCTCCGGCCGCGTCCCCGCCTCGGGCCGCGGCCCCGCTTTCGGGCTGTACCCCGGCTTCGGGCCCCAGCCTCGCCCTCGCCACGCCCCCTGGTCTCGGGCCATGCCCCGGCCTCGGGCCGCGTATCCGGCGTGGGTCCCGTCCCCGCCCTTGGGTTGAGTCCCCGCCCCGGGCCATGCCCCCGGCCTCCGGCCGCGTCCCCGCCTCGGGCCGCGGCCCCGCTTTCGGGCTGTACCTCGGCCTCGGGCCCCAGCCTCGCCCTCGCCACGCCCCCCGGCCTCGGGCCATGCCCTCCGGTCTCAGGCCGCGTGCTAGGCGTCGGGTCCTATCCCCGCGTTGGGTCGCGTCCCCGCCTCGGGCCATGCCCCCGGCCTCGGGCTGTACCCCGGCCTCAGGCCGCTTCTCCGCCCTCGGGCCATGCCCCCGGCCTCGGGCTGTACCCCGGCCTCAGGCCGCTTCTCCGCCCTCGGGCGACGCCCCCGGCCTCGGGTTGTACCCCGACCTCGGGCCGTCTCCCCAATCTCGGGCCGCCTCCCCGGCACCGGGCCGTCCTCGGGCTCTCTGTGCCCACGGGCCCGCGTCGGCGCCGCGTCCGCCTCCTCGGGCCGTGCTCGCGCCCTCGCGCCCCCGCCCCTCGCGCCCCCGCCCCTCGCGCTACCACCCCTGGGCAGCGTCCCCGCCGTCCGCGCCGCGGCCCGTACGGCGTGGGAGCTTCCGCCCCCTGCCTCGGCTGCATGCTCGCCTCCGCCCCCGGGTGGCAGCCCCCTGCGCATCGGCCCCCGCGGATTGGCCCCGCCCGCACCGGCGAGGGTGAGGCCGGCTTCGCGCTCGTCCCGCACGTCGCCCAGCGCAGCCTCGCCGCCTGCCCCCCCCGCAGCGGCCCGCGCTCGCTGTCCGGGCTGCGCCCGCGCTCTGCACCGCGCCTCGCACAACGCCCTCGCCCTCGGACCGCGCTCCGGCCGTCCTCGCACGGCGTCCCGCACCACCGCACAGCAACCGCGACCCGCGATTCGCCCTTGCATGGTTAGTGATTGAGTACTAACTTGAGAGCCATGCCAAGGATGAGCGCGGAAGAGCGGCGCGAGAGTGTCGTTCGGGCCGCCGTGCACGAGTTCGCCCGCGGGGGCTACTACGGGACCTCCACCGAGGCGATCGCCAAGCGGGTCGGGGTCTCCCAGCCGTACCTCTTCCGGCTCTTCCCGAACAAACTGGCCATCTTCCTCGCCGCCGCGGAGCGCTGCCTGCGGGAGACGCGTGAGGTGATGGCCGCCGCCGGCGAGGGGCTGCACGGTGAAGAGGCCACGCAGTCCATGGCGAACGCCTACACCCGGCTCATCGCCGAGGACCCCGACAAGCTCCAGATGCAGCTGCAGATGTACGTCTCCGTCGCCGCCGCCGAAGCCGCCGGGGACCACGAGCTCGGCGAGCTCGTCCGCAAGGGCTGGATGGAGCTCTGGGACACGGTCCGCGTGCCGTTCGGCGGGGACGCGAAGGAGACCACGACCTTCATGGCGTACGGGATGCTGATCAACACCCTCGCCGCCATGGGCTTCCCGCCCGAGCACCGCGTCTGGGAGGGGCTGTATCCCGCGGCCCGCGCCAAGGGTCGCCTGGAGAGCTGAGTGCGACGCCGCCCGTCCGGCGGTTCACTCATGCGCACCAAAGTTAGTCATTGATAACTAACAATCCTCAGGGGGGATCGTGAACACGCAAGGCACGACTATGGGTACGAACACGGGCACGGATACGGACACCAAGCTCCGCGGGCCGGCCGTCTGGGCCCTCGTACTGACCGGCGTCGCCAGCTTCATGGCCGCCCTCGACAACCTCGTCGTCACCACGGCCCTGCCCGCCATCCGCGAGGACCTCGGCGGCCGGCTGGAGGACCTCGAGTGGACGGTGAACGCCTACACGCTCACCTTCGCCGTCCTCCTCATGTTCGGCGCCGCCCTCGGAGACCGCTTCGGGCGCCGCCGGCTGTTCGTCACAGGCCTCGCGATCTTCACCGGCGCCTCCGCCGCGGCCGCCCTCTCGCCCGGCATCGACGCGCTCATCGCCGCCCGCGCCGTCCAGGGCGTCGGCGCCGCGATCATGATGCCGCTCACCCTGACCCTCCTCACCGCCGCCGTCCCCGCCGCCCGCCGCGGCATGGCCCTCGGCATCTACGGAGCCGTCACCGGCCTCGCCGTCGCCAGCGGGCCCCTCATCGGCGGCAGCCTCACCGAGCACATCTCCTGGCAGTGGATCTTCTGGCTGAACGTGCCGATAGGCCTGGCCCTGATCCCGCTCGCCCGCCTGCGCCTGGCCGAGTCCACCGCCCCCGGCTCCCGCCTCGACCTCCCCGGCACCCTGCTCATCAGCGCCGGCCTGTTCGGCATCGTCTACGCCCTGGTCAACGCGAACGCCGAGGGCTGGACCAGCGCCCCCGTGCTCACCGGCCTGATCGCCGGAACCGCGCTCGTCGGCGCCTTCGTCCGCCACGGCATCCGCAGCGCGAACCCGATGCTCCCCATGAGGCTCTTCCGGAACCGGGGCTTCCTGGGGATCAACGCGGCCAGCCTGCTGATGTTCCTGGGCATGTTCGGCTCGATCTTCCTGCTCGCCCAGTTCCTCCAGGGCGTCGCCGGCTACTCGCCCACCGAAGCGGGCCTGCGCATGCTCCCCTGGACCGGCATGCCGATGATCGTCGCGCCGATCTCCGGCATCCTCTCCGACCGGATCGGCGGCCGCCCCGTCATCGCCGTGGGGCTCGCACTCCAGGCCCTCGGCCTCGGCTGGTTCGCGGCGATCCTGAGCGCGGACGTCTCGTACGCCGCCCAGCTCCCGGCGCTGATCATCAGCGGCATCGGCATGGGGCTGTACTTCGCCCCCGCCTCCCACGTGCTGATGTCCACCGTGACCCCCGCCGACCAGGGCAGGGCCTCCGGCACCAACAACGCCCTGCGGGAGGTCGGCGGAGCCCTCGGCGTCGCCGTCCTCGCCTCGGTCTTCGCCGCACAGGGCGGCTACGCGTCCCCGCAGGCCTTCACCGACGGCACCATCCCCGCCCTGTGGATCGGCGCCGCCGCGGTCGCCCTGGCCGCCGCCTTCGCCCTGCTGCTCCCGGGCCGGCCGAAGCGCTCCCGCGCTCACGACGGCGGCACAGACGGCGGCACAGACGCCGGCACAGACGCCGGCACAGCCCCCGCCGCGGCCGCGACGCCCGGCCCGGCGAAGGTCCCCGTAGCCCGCTGACACCGTCCAGGCACCCACCCCAGAACCAGAAGGAGTCCCCGTCATGCCCGACATCCCCTGGTCCACCCCCACCCGGGCAGCCCCCGACGCCGAGGTCTACGTCATGGCCTCCCGCTTCGAGACCGCCACCCTCGCCGGCGCCTTCCGGTTCCTCCTCAAGGCCCCCGGCATCATCGGCCAGATGCGCAAGGCCCCCGGCGCGCACGGCGTCGCCCTCCGGGCCCGCGTCTTCAGCCGCACCTTCCTCACCCTCTCCGCCTGGGAGGACCGCGACGCGCTCCACCGGTTCGCCCGCAGCGAGCCGCACCGCTCCAGCGCCCGCGCCGCCACCGCCTTCATGAAGGAGTCGACCTTCACCCGGTGGACCGTACGGGCCGGCGAGCTCCCCATCGGCTGGGCCGAAGCGGAGCGCCGTCTGGCCGAGCAGCGCACCGCCTACTGAGTCACGGTCCGTGGCCCCGCCGGGACGCGAGGGGCACGGACCGTACTCTTGTCCACGTGCAGGAACTCCACGACGCCCCCCTCGCCCCGCTGACCACCTTCCGCCTCGGTGGGCCCGCCACCCGTCTGGTCACCGCGACCACCGACGCCGAGGTGGTCGCCGCCGTCCGAGCCGCGGACGAGAGCGGAACCCCGCTGCTCGTCATCGGCGGCGGCAGCAATCTGGTCATCGGCGACCAGGGATTCGACGGCACCGCCCTGCGCATCGCGACCACCGGCTTCACCCTGACCGGCACCACCCTGGAGCTCGCCGCCGGCGAGAACTGGAGCGACGCCGTCACCCGCGCCGTCGAAGCCGGCCTGGCCGGCATCGAGTGCCTCGCCGGAATCCCCGGCTCCGCGGGCGCCACCCCGATCCAGAACGTCGGGGCGTACGGCCAGGAGGTCTGCGACACCATCACCGAGGTCGTCGCCTACGACCGCACCCGCCGCGAGACGGTCACGCTGTCCGCCGCCGAGTGCGCGTTCTCGTACCGCGACAGCCTCTTCAAGCACCAGCCCGAGCGGTACGTGGTCCTGCGCGTGCGCTTCGCCCTGGAGGACGCCGGCGGGCTCTCCGCGCCGATCAAGTACCCCGAGACCGCCCGCGCCCTCGGCGTCGAGGCCGGCGACCGGGTCCCCGCCGCCACCGCCCGCGACACCGTGCTGCGCCTGCGCGCCGGCAAGGGCATGGTCCTCGACCCCGCCGACCACGACACCTGGTCGGCCGGCTCCTTCTTCCACAACCCGATCCTGACCGACGAGGCCTACGCCGCGTTCCTCGCCCGCGTCCAGGACCGCCTCGGCCCCGACACCGCCCCGCCCGCCTACCCCGCCGGCGAAGGCCGTACGAAGACCAGCGCGGCCTGGCTGATCGACAAGGCCGGTTTCACCAAGGGCTACGGCACCGGCCCCGCACGCATCTCCACCAAGCACACCCTCGCCCTCACCAACCGAGGCGAGGCCACCACCGAGGACCTCCTCACCCTGGCCCGCGAGGTCGTCGCGGGCGTCCACGCGGCCTTCGGCGTCACCCTGGTCAACGAACCGGTGACGGTCGGCGTCAGCATCTGAGGAGCCCCGGCCGCCCATGCTCTGTCCCCGGCACGGGGCCGGTACGGACCCCACCCGCCTCGTGGGGCGCACGCTCAGCAGAGTCGTCGCGTCCTGGCACATCAGCGACGGCGAGCGCTCCGAGGCTCCCCTCGACGTCTGGCTGATCGACAGCCTCGGCGATTCCATCCGCATCACCACTGGCTCCGACCAGTGCCTGATCGTCGAGTCGGCCGCGCCGCACGAGCCGTACGACATGGGGGAGTGGGGGCGCGTCGAGGTCGGCGAGGACCTCGGAGACCACCCCTTCCTGCGGCACGTCGGCGAGTCCGTCGCCTCGGTCGCCGAGTTCGCCGTGCCCGAGCAGGGCCGCACCCATCTGGAGATCGGCTTCCAGGGCGGGCACCGGGTGCGGGCCGACTGCTACGAGGGGGACCTGCGGCTCACGAGGTGAGCCAGTGGTCGATCCCCGCGAGCAGCTTCTCCTGTACGTCGGCCGGCGCGGCACTGCCGCGCACCGACTGGCGGGCCAGCTCGGCGAGCTCCGCGTCCGTGAAGGCGTGGTGGCGGCGGGCGATCTCGTACTGGGCGGCGAGCCGGGAGCCGAAGAGCAGCGGGTCGTCGGCGCCCAGCGCCATCGGCACCCCGGCCTCGAAGAGGGTGCGCAGCGGGACGTCCTCGGGCCGCTCGTAGACCCCCAGGGCGACGTTGGAGGCCGGGCAGACCTCGCAGGTGATCTGCCGGTCCGCGAGCCGCTTGAGCAGGCGCGGATCCTCGGCTGCCCGCACGCCGTGCCCGATGCGGGAGGCGTGCAGATCGTCGAGGCAGTCGCGCACGGAGGCCGGGCCGGCGAGCTCGCCGCCGTGCGGGGCGGCCAGCAGGCCGCCCTCGCGGGCGATGGCGAAGGCCCGGTCGAAGTCGCGGGCCAAGCCGCGGCGCTCGTCGTTGGACAGGCCGAAGCCGACGATCCCGCGGTCGGCGTAGCGGACGGCCAGGCGGGCCAGGGTCCGGGCGTCGAGGGGGTGCTTCATTCGGTTCGCGGCGATCAGGACGCGCATCCCGAGGCCGGTCTCGCGGGACGCGGTGTCCACGGCGTCGAGGATGATCTCGACGGCCGGGATCATCCCGCCGAGGAGGGGGGCGTAGGAGGTGGGATCCACCTGGATCTCCAGCCAGCCGCTGCCGTCCCGTACGTCCTCCTCCGCCGCCTCGCGGACCAGCCGGCGGATGTCGTCGGGCTCGCGCAGGCAGGAGCGGGCGGCGTCGTAGAGCCGCTGGAAGCGGAACCAGCCGCGCTCGTCGGTCGCGCGGAGCTTGGGCGGCTCACCGGCGGTCAGGGCGTCCGGGAGCCGGACGCCGTACTTGTCGGCGAGCTCCAGCAGGGTCGATGGCCGCATCGAGCCGGTGAAGTGCAGGTGGAGGTGTGCCTTCGGCAGAAGCGTGAGATCGCGTGCGTGCTCCATCTGGTGATCCTGCCGTACCGCCGCGCCCGGCGGGAGGGGGTTTTACCGATCGGGGGCTCGCCCGTACGCGTGAGCGGGCCGCGGCTGCAAGATCGGGGCTCCGCCCCGGACCCCGCGCCTCGAACGCCGGCAGGGCCGGATGTGCCCGAGCGGGGGCCCGGAGCCGAGGTCGGGCTCCGCCCGGGACCCCGCGTATTGAGCGTCGCCGGGGCTGGATTCGGCTGGGGGAATGCCGAAGCGGCGCGACCCGGCAGGGTCGCGCCGCTTCGGGCCTGACGGCGGGCCGCTCTAGGCCTTGGCCTCCGCGAGGAGCTTCTGGACTCGGGAGATGCCCTCCACCAGGTCCTCGTCGCCCAGGGCGTAGGACAGGCGCAGGTAGCCCGGGGTGCCGAAGGCCTCGCCGGGGACGACCGCGACCTCGACCTCGTCCAGGATCAGGGCCGCGAGCTCGACGGAGGTCTGCGGGCGCTTGCCGCGGATCTCCTTGCCGAGGAGCTCCTTGACCGACGGATACACGTAGAACGCGCCCTCGGGGGTCGGGCAGACGACGCCGTCGATCTCGTTCAGCATCCGCACGATCGTCTGGCGGCGGCGGTCGAAGGCGGTGCGCATCTCGTGGACCGCGTCCAGGTTGCCGGAGACGGCGGCCAGCGCCGCGACCTGGGCCACGTTGGAGACGTTGGAG
This sequence comes from Streptomyces subrutilus, assembly GCF_001746425.1. GTDB lineage: Bacteria > Actinomycetota > Actinomycetes > Streptomycetales > Streptomycetaceae > Streptomyces > Streptomyces subrutilus_A. Next base: position 4,391,397 of record NZ_MEHK01000001.1, read on the forward strand.
GTGGCGTGCGACTGCAGGTTCGTCGCGGCCTTGACCACGTCCCTCGGCCCGATGATCCAGCCCACCCGCCAGCCGGTCATCGCGTACGTCTTCGCGACGCCGTTGACGACGATGCAGCGGTCGGCCAGCTCGGGGACGATCGCGGGGAGCGAGACGAACTTCGCGTCGCCGTAGACCAGGTGCTCGTAGATCTCGTCGGTCAGGACCCACAGGCCCTTCTCGGCGGCCCAGCGGCCGATCGCCTCGGCGTCGGCCTCGGTGTAGACGGCGCCCGTCGGGTTGGAGGGCGAGACGAACAGGACGACCTTGGTGCGCTCGGTGCGCGCGGCCTCCAGCTGCTCGACGGAGACCCGGTAGCCGGTGGTCTCGTCGGCGACGACCTCGACCGGGACACCGCCGGCGAGACGGATGGACTCCGGGTAGGTGGTCCAGTACGGAGCCGGGACGATGACCTCGTCGCCCGGGTCCAGGATGGCCGCGAAGGCCTCGTAGATCGCCTGCTTGCCGCCGTTGGTCACCAGCACCTGCGACGCGTCGACCTCGTAGCCGGAGTCCCGCAGGGTCTTGGCGGCGATCGCGGCCTTGAGCTCGGGCAGACCGCCGGCCGGCGTGTAGCGGTGGTACTTGGGGTTGCGGCAGGCCTCGACCGCGGCCTCGACGATGTAGTCCGGGGTCGGGAAGTCGGGCTCGCCCGCGCCGAAGCCGATCACCGGGCGTCCGGCGGCCTTGAGGGCCTTGGCCTTGGCGTCCACGGCGAGGGTGGCGGACTCGGAAATGGCGCCGATACGGGCGGACACCCGGCGCTCGGAAGAAGGCGTTGCAGAGGTCATGCGAGCAATCGTCCCAGACGGCAAACAGCTGCCGCACAACGTTTCAGTCACCGGACCGCGGGACGCCGCAGGGGCAGCTCGACGGGATCCTGTTCGACGTCAGGGCGTGGTTCACGTACACTCACCTGTCGTTGGACCTCGCCGATCGCCCAGAGCGTGCGCACTCCGTGCACTCGCCCGGATGCGGTAGGTTGGGGGACGCAAAGGGTCGTAGCTCAATTGGTAGAGCACTGGTCTCCAAAACCAGCGGTTGGGGGTTCGAGTCCCTCCGGCCCTGCTCCACACTCCTTCTCGGATGTGTGTGCGCAGGTACGTACTTCGATGCAACGCCGTGCGGCGCAACCGGGCGCGGTACGGCCACGACCCGGATTCAGGTGAGAGACGTGACGGACGCCCTGGGCTCCATCGACATGCCTGACGCCGAGGACGAGACCCGCGAGAAGAAGGCCCGCAAGGGCGGCAAGCGCGGCAAGAAGGGTCCTCTGGGCCGGCTCGCGCTGTTCTACCGCCAGATTGTCGCGGAACTCCGCAAGGTCGTATGGCCCACTCGCAACCAGCTCACGACGTACACCACCGTGGTGATTGTCTTCGTGGTCATCATGATCGGTCTGGTGACCGTGATTGACTATGGGTTCCAGGAAGCCATCAAGTTCGTCTTCGGCTGATCCCCGCGGAGGGCGGCGCCTTGATGGGTGCCGCCCGTTTTCGCATGTTCCACCACCTTTTGTATCCAGGAAGAAGCAGCCACCGTGTCTGACCCGAACCTGAACGCGAGCCACGACTCCGTCGAGTCCGTCGAGGACGAGCTCGACATCGTCGAGGCGGCAGACGCTGTGGACCCCGACGAGGCCGAGCTCGCCGACGCCGAGGCGGGCGGCGCCGCCGAAGAGGCCGCGCTGCACGTCCAGGACGAGGTCGACGCCGACGCCGAGCTCGAGGACGACGCCGAGGTCGAGGCGGCTGCCGACGACGCTGACGAAGAGGGCGCCACCGAGGTCGAGGCCGAGGCCGGCGAGGAAGCCGAAGAGGCCGCCGAGGCCGAGCCCGTGGACCCGGTCCAGGCTCTGCGCGACGAGCTGCGCCTCCTGCCCGGCGAGTGGTACGTGATCCACACCTACGCCGGCTACGAGAAGCGCGTGAAGGCCAACCTGGAGCAGCGCGCCGTCTCGCTGAACGTCGAGGAGTTCATCTACCAGGCCGAGGTGCCCGAGGAAGAGATCGTCCAGATCAAGAACGGCGAGCGCAAGAACGTCCGGCAGAACAAGCTGCCCGGCTACGTGCTCGTCCGCATGGATCTGACGAACGAGTCCTGGGGCGTCGTCCGCAACACGCCTGGTGTCACCGGCTTCGTCGGCAACGCGTACGACCCGTACCCGCTGACGCTGGACGAGATCGTCAAGATGCTCGCCCCGGAGGCGCAGGAGAAGGCCGCCAAGGCCGCCGCGGAAGAGGCCGGCCTGCCCGCGCCCGCCGTCAAGCGCACGATCGAGGTGCTCGACTTCGAGGTCGGCGACTCGGTCACCGTCACCGACGGTCCGTTCGCCACGCTCCAGGCGACGATCAACGAGATCAACCCGGACTCGAAGAAGGTCAAGGGCCTCGTCGAGATCTTCGGCCGCGAGACCCCGGTCGAGCTCAGCTTCGACCAGATCCAGAAGAACTGATCTTCTGCGCGAAAGCTTCCGGACAGGTCAGATCGCCCCGTAAAGGGCGGTCTGACCTGCTCGGTTTTTAGCCCCGCACCGATACCCGTTATCGTGGTGCGGTATGCCTCCATCCGGATGACCGGATCGGCGGCTGAAAACTCTCACTAGGACCCGGAGAGAGCAATGCCTCCCAAGAAGAAGAAGGTCACGGGGCTTATCAAGCTCCAGATCAAGGCCGGTGCGGCCAACCCGGCTCCGCCGGTCGGCCCCGCGCTCGGTCAGCACGGCGTCAACATCATGGAGTTCTGCAAGGCCTACAACGCCGCGACCGAGTCGCAGCGTGGCATGGTCGTGCCGGTGGAGATCACGGTCTACGAGGACCGCTCCTTCACCTTCATCACCAAGACTCCGCCGGCCGCGCGCCTCATCCTGAAGCACGCGGGCGTGGAGAAGGGCTCCGGCGAGCCCCACAAGACCAAGGTCGCCAAGCTCACGGCCGCCCAGGTCAAGGAGATCGCCGAGCTGAAGATGCCCGACCTGAACGCCAACGACATCGACGCCGCCGTGAAGATCATTTCCGGTACCGCGCGCTCGATGGGCATCACCGTCGAAGGCTGATCCAGCCCCCTCCAGTACCACCAGTGGTAGGACCAAGCGCTGGTCCGCACCACGACTCCACGCCTGAAGAATCAACACAGGAGCAGAAGTGAAGCGCAGCAAGACTCTCCGCGCTGCGGACGCCAAGGTCGACCGGGAGAAGCTGTACGCCCCGCTCGAGGCCGTCCGTCTCGCCAAGGAGACCTCCACGACCAAGTTCGACGGTACCGTCGAGGTCGCCTTCCGCCTGGGTGTCGACCCGCGCAAGGCCGACCAGATGGTCCGCGGCACCGTGAACCTCCCGCACGGCACCGGTAAGACCGCCCGGGTCCTGGTCTTCGCGACCGGTGACCGTGCTGCGGCCGCGGAAGCCGCCGGCGCCGACATCGTCGGCGACGACGAGCTGATCAACGAGATCGCCAAGGGCAACCGCCTGAACGAGTTCGACGCGGTTGTCGCCACCCCGGACCTCATGGGCAAGGTCGGCCGCCTCGGCCGCGTGCTCGGTCCCCGTGGCCTGATGCCGAACCCGAAGACCGGCACCGTCACCATGGACGTCGCCAAGGCTGTCACCGAGATCAAGGGTGGCAAGATCGAGTTCCGCGTCGACAAGCACTCGAACCTGCACTTCATCATCGGCAAGGTCTCCTTCTCCGATGACAAGCTGGTCGAGAACTACGGCGCCGCTCTGGACGAGATCCTGCGTCTGAAGCCGTCCGCCGCGAAGGGCCGCTACATCAAGAAGGCCGCCCTGAGCACCACCATGGGCCCCGGCATCCAGCTGGACCCGAACCGCACCCGGAATCTCCTCGTCGAGGAAGACCCGGCTGCTGTCTGAGCCTGACGGCTCGCTGAGTGGCTGAACGGGCCCCTCGCCCCCCGCACGGGGTGGCGGGGGGCCCGTTTTTTCACGTGTGCGAACCCTGTGCGACTGGACTCCCCGGAGAAGCGCCAGGAGAAGAACACCAAGGCGCTCAGGCCGAGGGCCGCAAGAGCCTGACGAGGGCGCCGCCTGACCGCCGGTGGTCGGCTGCGGCAGCACCGAAGGCCTCCGGCTCCGGTACGGCGCTTTTCAGGCCCCTCAGGGGCGATTTGCCTTGGGTCGACCCCTTCACGTACGCTTCACCAGAAGCCAAAGACCGCTGGTCGTTGCCGTGCCCGCAAGAGCGCGGTGGCCGAAGGATCCGTTGACGCGGACGTCCTGCGCAGGTGTTCGTGGACAAGCTCCCGGAGTGATTCGGTCGAGCTTACGCCCCGTGCGCTTGCGCCGGGGCGTTTCGTTTTGTTCAGCCCCTTCTGAGCGGTCCTCATCACCCGGAAGGAGGCCGACGCTCTATGGCAAGGCCCGACAAGGCTGCCGCGGTAGCCGAGCTCACGGACCAGTTCCAGAGCTCGAACGCCGCCGTGCTGACCGAGTACCGGGGTCTCACCGTCGCGCAGCTCAAGACGCTGCGTCGTTCGCTCGGTGAGAACGCCCAGTACGCCGTGGTGAAGAACACGCTGACCAAGATTGCGGCCAACCAGGCCGGGATCACCGCGCTGGACGAGCACTTCGCTGGTCCGACCGCGGTCGCCTTCATCACCGGTGACCCGGTGGAGTCGGCGAAGAGCCTGCGTGACTTCGCCAAGGAGAACCCCAACCTCATCATCAAGGCGGGTGTCCTTGATGGTAAGGCGCTCACCGCCGATGAGATCAAGAAGCTTGCGGACCTCGAGTCCCGCGAGGTTCTGCTCAGCAAGCTGGCCGGCGCGTTCAAGGGCAAGCAGTCTCAGGCTGCCTCGCTCTTCCAGGCGCTGCCGTCGAAGTTCGTCCGCACCGCGGACGCCCTTCGCGTCAAGCTCGCCGAGCAGGGCGGTGCCGAGTAATTCGGCTCGCGCACTGATCCACGCCGCCTAGTGCGTGGGTCGTAGCGGGCCGTTACGCCCGCCTCTATATACATCCGGCACCTGCCGAATTAGTGGAAGGATCGCCCATCATGGCGAAGCTCTCTCAGGACGACCTCCTCGCCCAGTTCGAGGAGATGACCCTCATCGAGCTCTCCGAGTTCGTGAAGGCCTTCGAGGAGAAGTTCGACGTCACCGCCGCCGCGGCCGTCGCCGTTGCCGCCCCCGCCGGTGGTGCCGGTGGCGCTGGCGAGGCCGAGGAGGAGAAGGACGAGTTCGACGTCATCCTCACCGGTGCCGGCGACAAGAAGATCCAGGTCATCAAGGTCGTGCGCGAGCTGACCTCCCTGGGTCTGAAGGAGGCCAAGGACCTCGTGGACGGCGCCCCGAAGCCGGTCCTCGAGAAGGTCGCCAAGGACGCCGCCGAGAAGGCCGCCGAGGCCCTCAAGGGCGCCGGCGCGGCTGTCGAGGGCAAGTAACACCTCCGGGGCCCTCCAGGGCCCCGACCAAGGGCGATCACCCGTAAGGGTGGTCGCCCTTTGGCGTACCGGCAGTGCCTGACTTGCCCTGGTCTCGTTGGGGAGTAGGGTGATCTTCGTTGCCTCGAAGCAGGGTCCGGAGATGATCCGCTCGGAGCAGGGGGCCTTGACGAACGGGACGCGGCGCGCAATTCTCAGTCCCGTCGCCAGCTCGAATCGGCTCGATCCCATGCGATCCGGCCCGATCCGAGATCCGAGGTATGGATCGGCTACGAAGCGGGCAGTACTCATACGCGCTCTGTGTGCGAGAGCCGAGCGCGGGACGCAGTGTTGATGTTGTGAAGAGACGTGGGGAAGGCCTGTTGCCGGTTGCCGGAACGCGGTCTGGACATCAGTGAGCCAAGTGGCTACACTGACCCTTTGCGCTGCCTGTTAGCTGCCCCCTGCCCGTCGCCAGGGGCATGCCCACGCTTGAGCACACTTGATTGATACGCCCGACCTGGTCTTTGGCCAGTTCGGGAGGGGTCTGTCTTCTGTGTCGGCTGGGACCGGTACGCGCGTAGTGAGTCCGAGCCCTCGGAAGGACCCCCTCTTGGCCGCCTCGCGCAACGCCTCGACCAATACGAACAACGGTGCCAGCACCGCCCCGCTGCGCATCTCCTTTGCAAAGATCAAGGAGCCCCTCGAGGTTCCGAACCTCCTGGCGCTGCAGACCGAGAGCTTTGACTGGCTGCTCGGCAACGCTGCCTGGAAGGCTCGCGTCGAGTCGGCTCTTGAGAGTGGACAGGACGTCCCCACCAAGTCCGGTCTGGAAGAGATCTTCGAGGAGATCTCGCCGATCGAGGACTTCTCCGGGTCGATGTCGCTGACCTTCCGCGACCACCGTTTCGAGCCGGCGAAGAACTCCGTCGACGAGTGCAAGGAGCGCGACTTCACGTACGCGGCTCCGCTGTTCGTCACTGCCGAGTTCACGAACAACGAGACCGGAGAGATCAAGTCTCAGACGGTCTTCATGGGCGATTTCCCGCTCATGACCAACAAGGGCACCTTCGTCATCAACGGCACCGAGCGTGTCGTCGTGTCGCAGCTTGTCCGCTCCCCCGGTGTCTACTTCGACTCCTCCATCGACAAGACGTCCGACAAGGACATCTTCTCCGCCAAGATCATCCCGTCCCGGGGTGCCTGGCTGGAGATGGAGATCGACAAGCGCGACATGGTCGGTGTCCGCATCGACCGCAAGCGCAAGCAGTCCGTCACCGTCCTCCTGAAGGCTCTCGGTTGGACCACCGAGCAGATCCTCGAGGAGTTCGGCGAGTACGAGTCCATGCGCGCCACCCTGGAGAAGGACCACACCCAGGGTCAGGACGACGCGCTGCTCGACATCTACCGCAAGCTGCGCCCGGGCGAGCCGCCGACCCGCGAGGCCGCTCAGACGCTGCTCGAGAACCTCTACTTCAACCCGAAGCGCTACGACCTCGCGAAGGTCGGCCGCTACAAGGTGAACAAGAAGCTCGGCGCCGACGAGCCGCTCGACGCCGGTGTGCTCACCACCGACGACATCATCGCCACCATCAAGTACCTGGTGAAGCTGCACGCCGGTGAGACCGAGACGGTCGGCGAGTCGGGCCGGGAGATCGTCGTCGAGACCGACGACATCGACCACTTCGGCAACCGCCGTATCCGCAACGTCGGCGAGCTCATCCAGAACCAGGTCCGTACGGGTCTCGCCCGTATGGAGCGCGTCGTGCGCGAGCGCATGACGACCCAGGACGTCGAGGCGATCACGCCGCAGACCCTGATCAACATCCGGCCGGTCGTCGCCTCCATCAAGGAGTTCTTCGGCACCAGCCAGCTGTCGCAGTTCATGGACCAGAACAACCCGCTGTCGGGCCTGACGCACAAGCGTCGTCTCAACGCCCTCGGCCCGGGTGGTCTGTCCCGTGAGCGGGCCGGCTTCGAGGTCCGTGACGTCCACCCGTCGCACTACGGCCGCATGTGCCCCATCGAGACCCCTGAAGGCCCGAACATCGGTCTGATCGGCTCGCTGGCCTCCTACGGCCGGATCAACCCGTTCGGTTTCATCGAGACCCCGTACCGCAAGGTCGTCGACGGTGTCGTCACCGACGAGGTCGACTACCTGACGGCCGACGAGGAAGACCGCTTCGTCATCGCCCAGGCGAACGCCCGCCTGAACGACGAGATGCGCTTCTCCGAGAACCGCGTACTGGTCCGCCGTCGTGGCGGCGAGATCGACTACATCGCCGGCGACGACGTCGACTACATGGACGTCTCCCCGCGCCAGATGGTGTCCGTCGCGACCGCGATGATCCCCTTCCTCGAGCACGACGACGCCAACCGCGCCCTCATGGGCGCGAACATGATGCGCCAGGCCGTTCCGCTCATCAAGGCGGAGGCGCCGCTCGTCGGCACCGGCATGGAGTACCGCTGTGCGGTCGACGCCGGTGACTCGATCAAGGCGGAGAAGGACGGTGTCGTCCAGGAGGTCTCGGCCGACTACATCACCGTCGCCAACGACGACGGCACGTACACCACGTACCGCGTCTCGAAGTTCTCCCGCTCGAACCAGGGCACGTCGGTCAACCAGAAGGTGATCGTCAACGAGGGCGACCGGATCGTCGAGGCCCAGGTCCTCGCCGACGGCCCGGCCACCGAAGAGGGCGAGATGGCCCTCGGCAAGAACCTGCTCGTCGCGTTCATGCCGTGGGAAGGCCACAACTACGAGGACGCGATCATCCTGTCGCAGCGCCTCGTGCAGGACGACGTCCTCTCCTCGATCCACATCGAGGAGCACGAGGTCGACGCCCGCGACACCAAGCTGGGCCCCGAGGAGATCACCCGGGACATCCCGAACGTCTCCGAGGAGGTCCTGGCGGACCTCGACGAGCGCGGCATCATCCGCATCGGTGCGGACGTCGTCGCCGGCGACATCCTGGTCGGCAAGGTCACGCCCAAGGGTGAGACCGAGCTGACCCCGGAGGAGCGCCTGCTCCGCGCGATCTTCGGTGAGAAGGCCCGCGAGGTGCGTGACACCTCGCTCAAGGTCCCTCACGGTGAGATCGGCAAGGTCATCGGTGTCCGCGTCTTCGACCGCGAGGAGGGCGACGAGCTTCCTCCGGGCGTGAACCAGCTGGTCCGCGTCTACGTCGCCCAGAAGCGCAAGATCACCGATGGTGACAAGCTCGCCGGCCGCCACGGCAACAAGGGTGTCATCTCCAAGATCCTTCCGATCGAGGACATGCCCTTCCTTGAGGACGGCACGCCGGTCGACATCATCCTGAACCCGCTGGGTGTCCCGTCCCGAATGAACCCGGGACAGGTCCTGGAGATCCACCTCGGCTGGCTCGCCAGCCGCGGCTGGGACGTCTCCGGTCTGGCGGACGAGTGGGCGCAGCGCCTCCAGGCGATCGGCGCCGACCAGGTCGCTCCCGGTACCAACGTCGCCACCCCGGTGTTCGACGGTGCCCGCGAGGACGAGCTGGCCGGCCTGCTGCAGCACACCATCCCGAACCGCGACGGCGAGCGCATGGTGCTCCCGACCGGTAAGGCGCGTCTGTTCGACGGCCGCTCCGGCGAGCCGTTCCCGGACCCGATCTCGGTCGGGTACATGTACATCCTCAAGCTCCACCACCTGGTCGACGACAAGCTCCACGCGCGGTCGACCGGTCCGTACTCGATGATCACGCAGCAGCCGCTGGGTGGTAAGGCGCAGTTCGGTGGCCAGCGCTTCGGTGAGATGGAGGTGTGGGCGCTCGAGGCTTATGGCGCCGCTTACGCCCTCCAGGAGCTGCTGACCATCAAGTCCGACGACGTCACCGGCCGCGTGAAGGTCTACGAGGCCATCGTCAAGGGCGAGAACATCCCCGAGCCGGGCATTCCCGAGTCCTTCAAGGTGCTCATCAAGGAAATGCAGTCGCTCTGCCTCAACGTGGAGGTGCTGTCCTCGGACGGCATGTCCATCGAGATGCGCGACACCGACGAGGACGTCTTCCGCGCGGCGGAGGAGCTCGGTATCGACCTGTCCCGGCGCGAGCCGAGCAGCGTCGAAGAGGTCTGACGGGCCTGACGGGGGCTCGCTCAAGAGCCCCCGTCATCCCCGGGACCGTTCAGACCATGATTGAGACTCGACCCCGAAAGAGGGATTGACGCACAGTGCTCGACGTCAACTTCTTCGACGAGCTGCGGATCGGCCTTGCCACCGCGGACGACATCCGAACCTGGTCGCACGGCGAGGTCAAGAAGCCGGAGACCATCAACTACCGCACCCTCAAGCCCGAGAAGGACGGACTCTTCTGCGAGAAGATCTTCGGTCCGACCCGGGACTGGGAGTGCTACTGCGGCAAGTACAAGCGTGTCCGCTTCAAGGGCATCATCTGTGAGCGCTGTGGCGTCGAGGTCACGCGCGCCAAGGTGCGCCGTGAGCGGATGGGCCACATCGAGCTTGCCGCTCCCGTCACCCACATCTGGTACTTCAAGGGCGTCCCGTCGCGCCTGGGCTACCTGCTGGACCTCGCGCCGAAGGACCTCGAGAAGGTCATCTACTTCGCCGCGTACATGATCACGTTCGTGGACGACGAGCGCCGCACCCGCGACCTCCCGTCGCTGGAGGCCCACGTCTCCGTCGAGCGCCAGCAGATCGAGAACCGCCGTGACGCGGACCTCGAAGGCCGTGCCAAGAAGCTCGAGACCGACCTGGCCGAGCTCGAGGCCGAGGGCGCCAAGGCCGACGTGCGCCGCAAGGTGCGCGAAGGCGCCGAGCGCGAGATGAAGCAGCTCCGAGACCGCGCCCAGCGCGAGATCGACCGCCTCGACGAGGTGTGGACCCGCTTCAAGAACCTCAAGGTCCAGGACCTCGAGGGCGACGAGCTGCTCTACCGCGAGCTGCGCGACCGCTTCGGTACGTACTTCGACGGTTCGATGGGTGCCGCGGCGCTGCAGAAGCGCCTGGAGTCCTTCGACCTCGAAGAGGAGGCCGAGCGCCTCCGCGAGATCATCCGTACCGGCAAGGGCCAGAAGAAGACCCGTGCGCTCAAGCGCCTCAAGGTCGTCTCCGCGTTCCTGCAGACCAGCAACAGCCCCAAGGGCATGGTGCTGGACTGCGTGCCGGTGATCCCGCCGGACCTGCGTCCGATGGTGCAGCTGGACGGTGGCCGCTTCGCGACCTCCGACCTGAACGACCTGTACCGCCGCGTGATCAACCGCAACAACCGTCTGAAGCGCCTCCTCGACCTCGGTGCCCCCGAGATCATCGTGAACAACGAGAAGCGCATGCTTCAGGAGGCCGTGGACGCCCTCTTCGACAACGGTCGTCGCGGTCGTCCGGTCACCGGTCCCGGCAACCGTCCCCTGAAGTCCCTCAGCGACATGCTGAAGGGCAAGCAGGGTCGATTCCGCCAGAACCTCCTCGGCAAGCGCGTGGACTACTCCGCGCGTTCCGTGATCGTCGTCGGTCCGCAGCTGAAGCTGCACCAGTGCGGCCTGCCCAAGGCCATGGCGCTGGAGCTCTTCAAGCCGTTCGTGATGAAGCGCCTGGTCGACCTGAACCACGCGCAGAACATCAAGTCGGCCAAGCGCATGGTCGAGCGCGGCCGCACGGTCGTGTACGACGTGCTCGAAGAGGTCATCGCCGAGCACCCGGTCCTGCTGAACCGTGCGCCCACGCTGCACCGCCTCGGCATCCAGGCCTTCGAGCCCCAGCTGGTCGAAGGCAAGGCCATCCAGATCCACCCGCTCGTCTGCACCGCGTTCAACGCGGACTTCGACGGTGACCAGATGGCCGTGCACCTGCCGCTCTCCGCGGAGGCGCAGGCCGAGGCCCGCATCCTGATGCTGTCCTCGAACAACATCCTGAAGCCGGCCGACGGCCGTCCGGTCACGATGCCGACCCAGGACATGGTCCTCGGTCTGTTCTTCCTGACCACCGACGGTGAGCTCCGTGACACCAAGGGCGAGGGCCGCGCGTTCGGCTCCACGGCCGAGGCGATCATGGCGTTCGACGCCGGCGAGCTCGCGCTGCAGTCGACCGTCGACATCCGCTTCCCGGTGGGCACCATCCCGCCGCGCGGCTGGGTGCCGCCGGTCGCCGAAGAGGGCGAGCAGGAGTTCCAGCCGGGCGACAGCTTCCGTCTGCGCACCTCCCTGGGCCGCGCGCTCTTCAACGAGCTGCTGCCCGAGGACTACCCGTTCGTCGACTACTCGGTGGGCAAGAAGCAGCTCTCCGAGATCGTCAACGACCTGGCGGAGCGCTACCCCAAGGTCATCGTGGCGGCGACGCTCGACAACCTGAAGGCGGCCGGCTTCCACTGGGCGACCCGTTCGGGCGTCACCGTGGCCATCTCCGACGTCGTCGTGCCCGAGGCCAAGAAGGCCATCGTCGCGGGCTACGAGGCGATGGACGAGAAGGTCCAGAAGCAGTACGAGCGCGGTCTGATCACCAAGGACGAGCGCACGCAGGAGCTCATCGCGATCTGGACCAAGGCGACCAACGAGGTTGCCGAGGCGATGAACGCGAACTTCCCCAAGACGAACCCCATCTTCATGATGGTTGACTCGGGTGCCCGAGGAAACATGATGCAGATGCGACAGATCGCCGGTATGCGTGGTCTGGTGTCGAACGCGAAGAACGAGACCATCCCGCGTCCGATCAAGGCGTCCTTCCGTGAGGGCCTCACCGTTCTGGAGTACTTCATCTCCACGCACGGTGCCCGTAAGGGTCTGGCGGACACCGCCCTGCGTACCGCCGACTCGGGTTACCTGACCCGTCGTCTGGTGGACGTCTCGCAGGACGTGATCATCCGCGAGGAGGACTGCGGCACCGAGCGCGGCCTGAAGCTGAAGATCGCCGTCCGCGGCGAGGACGGCGTGCTGCGCAAGGCCGACGACGTCGAGACCTCGATCTACGCCCGCATGCTGGCCGAGGACGTCGTCATCGACGGCAAGGTCATCGCGCCGGCCAACGTCGACCTCGGTGACGTGCTCATCGACGCCCTGGTCGCCAACGGCGTCGAGGAGGTCAAGACCCGCTCGGTCCTGACCTGTGAGTCCGCGGTCGGCACCTGTGCCTTCTGCTACGGACGCTCGCTCGCCACCGGCAAGCTGGTCGACATCGGTGAGGCGGTCGGCATCATCGCCGCCCAGTCCATCGGTGAGCCCGGTACCCAGCTGACGATGCGTACCTTCCACACCGGTGGTGTGGCCGGTGACGACATCACGCAGGGTCTGCCGCGTGTCGTCGAGCTCTTCGAGGCCCGTACCCCGAAGGGTGTCGCCCCGATCTCCGAGGCCGCCGGCCGCGTGCGGATCGAGGAGACCGAGAAGACGAAGAAGATCGTCATCACTCCGGACGACGGCAGTGACGAGACGGCCTTCCCGATCTCGAAGCGCGCCAAGGTCATCGTGACCGAGGGCGAGCACGTCGAGGTGGGCCAGAAGCTCACCATGGGTGCCACCAACCCGCACGACGTGCTGCGCATCCTCGGCCAGCGTGCCGTCCAGGTCCACCTGGTCGGCGAAGTCCAGAAGGTCTACAACTCGCAGGGCGTGTCGATCCACGACAAGCACATCGAGATCATCATCCGGCAGATGCTGCGCCGCGTGACGATCATCGAGTCCGGCGACGCGGAGCTCCTGCCGGGCGAGCTGGTCGAGCGGTCGAAGTTCGAGACCGAGAACCGTCGTGTGGTCACCGAGGGCGGTCACCCCGCCTCCGGCCGTCCGCAGCTGATGGGTATCACCAAGGCCTCGCTGGCGACGGAATCCTGGCTGTCGGCCGCCTCCTTCCAGGAGACGACCCGAGTCCTGACGGATGCGGCGATCAACGCCAAGTCCGACAGCCTCATCGGCCTCAAGGAGAACGTCATCATCGGTAAGCTCATCCCGGCCGGTACGGGCCTCGCCCGCTACCGCAACATCCGGGTGGAGCCGACCGAGGAGGCCAAGGCCGCGATGTACTCGGCCGTCGGCTACGACGACATCGACTACTCGCCCTTCGGCACCGGCTCCGGCCAGGCTGTCCCGCTGGAGGACTACGACTACGGCCCGTACAACGGCTGAGGCTCGTAAGAGAAACCCCCCGTCGCTCCTCTCGGAGCGACGGGGGGTTTCCTCGTTTCCGCGGAGGGGCGGGGGCGCGGCGCCGCCGGCCCCCGCTACCCGCGCCGCCGGCGCAGGGTGGTGGTCGTGGTGGCTGCCAGGAGGAGCAGGAGGCCGAGGGTGCCGCCTGCCAGGCCGGGGGTGAGGCCCTTGGGGGTGAAGGTGCAGGAGAGCTTGTCCGTGCCGGGGGTGAGGGGCAGGGCGAGCAGGCCGTGGAAGTTCTGGACCGGGGCCGAGCACCGCCAGCCGGGGATCGCCGTCACCGCGAGGACCGCGGTGCCGGTGGAGCCCTGGGGGAGGGTGGCCTCGAGGGAGTGGCCGCCCGTGGTGACCCGGGTGGCGCCGGTGGCCTTCAGGTGGGCGACCTGGCGGTCGAGGGCCGCGCGGTCCAGGCAGCCGACGGGGTGCTCGCCGGCGGTGGCGCCCTGGGTGCGGGTGCTCACGGTGACCTCGACCCGGCCCGAGGCTGGCACCTTGCCCAGGGGGACGACGCCCGTCACCAGGTCCTCCAGGGGCCGCTGCGTGCCGCCGGAGGCGAGGGTGCCGTAGAGGGCGGGGGAGTACCAGTAGGCCTCGGAGCCGGGGGCGCAGGTGGCCGCGTAGGTCTGCTCGGTGGCGCTGCCCCCGCGGGTGGCCGGCGGGACCTGGTAGACGGTGGCGCCCAGGACCTTCTCCTGGCGGGCGTAGACGCTGCCCGCCGGGTTGGGCGAGGTGTACGGGGCGCTGCGCACCGTGACGAGGGGCGGCGCCGGGAAGGTGGAGGCCGACCAGCTGTCCCGGGCGGCGCCGGGGCGGACCCGTGCGCCGATCGAGAAGATCGCGTCCAGGACCGGGTTGTCGGCGCCGAAGAAGGTCCGGCCGTCGTTCTTGTAGCCGTAGCCGAGGGGCTCCAGCGCCCGGTACGTGGCCTCGGGGAGGTAGCTGCTGTAGTACTGCGGCCCCTCGCCCCGCAGCGCGAGGGCGTCGTTGTACGAGGTCTGCGGCGCGCCGGAGTCGGTCCGGTACGCGGGCCAGCCGTCCACGCCCCGGACGGCGTCGAAGTGCTCGTTGATCGACTTGCCGGAGGTCGCGGCGGGCTTGGCCCAGCGCTCGCGGGCCCGGCGGGCGTCCGCGTTGGCCGCGGCCACGGTGGACTCGGCGAAGACGACGCCGACCATCAGCACGGCCGCCACCGGCAGCAGGGCGCGGCGCTTCCCGCTCAGCCCGAGCAGGACCAGGGCCAGCAGGGACACGGCCCCGCCGCCGAGCACGGCGGGCCAGGTCCAGCCGCCGAAGTCGTCGGTGTGCCGGAGCAGGAAGGTGGCGGCCACCAGCAGTGCGGCGGCCAGGGCCAGGTGCGGCGGGCGCGGCCGGTGGGCCAGGGCCAGCCAGGCCAGGACGACCACCATCCCGCTGAAGACGAAGGCCTCGCGGTACGGGTTGCCGTTCGGCACCGCCAGCCCGTGCCACACGTACTGCGTGGGCGGGAACTGGAACGAGACGACCACGAGCAGGGTCGCGGCCGCCCACACCAGGCGGGTCCTCTTCGCGATGGCCGTGTTGAAGAGGAAGGTGGCGGCCAGGATCAGGCCGAGCGAGGCCACGTACAGGCGCGGGCGGCCGCCCCACAGGTGGGTGGCCGGGAGCATGCCGGCGAGGAAGACCTCGATCCGGACCGGGTCGAAGGCGGCCGCCCGGGTGGGCTGCGCCGAGCCGCTGGACAGGAAGGACGGCAGGAGCAGGGGCAGCGTGAGCAGGATCCCGATCGCGGCGGCCGTGGCGGCCCGCCACAGCGCGCGCACCCGCTGTGCGCCGGTCATGTCGAGAGTGATCAGGCGGATGGCGAGCAGCACGCAGGCCGCCATCGTCGCCATCATCGCCGTGTAGAAGTTCCCGTACCAGGCGAGCGCGACCAGCAGGGCCGCGCCCGGCCGACGGCGCCCCTCCAAGGACCACTCCACGGCGATGCCGAGCATCGGGAGGGCGACCAGCCCCCACAGCCACATGGGGATGTACGAGGCGTCGCTGAGGGCCCAGCCGCACAGGCCGTAGCAGGAGCCGAGGACGCCGCGCTGCCACCAGGGGCCGGGGTGCAGCTTGCCGAGGTAGACCGTCATCAGGGCGGCGGCGGTGCCCATCGTGATCGGGGTGATCGCGAAGACGGCGAGGTCGACGTGGGCGCGGGGGACCAGGACGGCCAGCCACGAGAAGGGGTTGCCGAGGTAGGTGTAGTAGTCGGACAGGAACTGCTGTCCGAAGCCGCCGCGCCAGGTGAAGAGCAGGTCGCCGGCGGCCTGCCCGTGGGCCAGGTCCCACAGCGCGCGGTGGAAGGGCACGTACTGGTGGGCCTGGTCGTTGATGGCCCGGCCGGTGTCGCCGAAGGGGAAGGTGCCGCGGGCGGCCCAGGCCGCGCAGAAGGCGCCCGAGGTGACGAGGAAGGCGAGCAGCGGCCCGTACAGGCGGGCGAGGCGCGGGTGCCTGCGGCGGCGGGGCGGGGAGGGGGCGTGGCCGCCGTCGGGGGGCGGGCCGTCCTGCGTCGCCGGCTCCGAGGTGACCATCCCCAATGTCCCGCTCCCTGGTGGTCGTGCCGTTTGGGCTGAATCCCCGGAAGTTTAGTTCGCCGGGGCGGTGGGCGGCCGCCGCGGGCCGACCTCTCGCGCACACGCTCGTACGCGTGTTGACCCGGCCGTCCGTAGCAGCCCTCTACCACATCCGCGAATCGGCCGGGTCGCGCGGGGGTGTCGCCCGTGCGGCGCATGGGCCGTGGGGATCCACCGGGTCGCCCGCCCGGGCTTTTGTTTTGACCGGAGTGGTTGCGGTAGGTACGCTCAGACCTTGTGCCTGGGGTGTGCCTGGGCTCCCGTGCGTGTCCATCAACCGCAGGAGAGCCCGTATCGGCCACCGCGATCCATGCGTTTCCGTGCTTGCGCGGAGGTCCGCCGGATCCGACACACCCGACCGCGTGGGTCGGCAAAGTTCCAGGTTAGCTTCACTACACGGCACACAGAAACCGGAGAAGTAGTGCCTACGATCCAGCAGCTGGTCCGTAAGGGCCGGCAGGACAAGGTCGAGAAGACAAAGACCCCCGCGCTCGAGGCTTCGCCCCAGCGTCGCGGCGTCTGCACGCGTGTGTTCACGACCACCCCGAAGAAGCCGAACTCGGCGCTGCGTAAGGTCGCGCGTGTGCGTCTGACCTCTGGCATCGAGGTCACCGCTTACATTCCGGGTGAGGGACACAACCTGCAGGAGCACTCGATCGTGCTCGTGCGTGGTGGCCGTGTGAAGGACCTGCCGGGTGTTCGTTACAAGATCATCCGCGGTGCGCTTGACACCCAGGCTGTCAAGAACCGCAAGCAGGCCCGCAGCCGCTACGGCGCCAAGAAGGAGAAGTAAGAATGCCTCGTAAGGGCCCCGCCCCGAAGCGCCCGGTCATCATCGACCCGGTCTACGCATCTCCTCTGGTGACCTCGCTCATCAACAAGATCCTCCTGAACGGCAAGCGCTCCACCGCCGAGCGCATCGTCTACGGTGCCATGGAAGGCCTCCGCGAGAAGACCGGCAACGACCCGGTCATCACGCTGAAGCGCGCGCTGGAGAACGTCAAGCCGTCCCTCGAGGTCAAGTCCCGCCGTGTCGGTGGCGCGACCTACCAGGTCCCCGTCGAGGTCAAGCCGGGTCGCCAGTCGACCCTGGCCCTCCGCTGGCTCGTGGGTTACTCCCGCGCCCGTCGTGAGAAGACCATGACCGAGCGCCTCATGAACGAGCTGCTCGACGCCTCCAACGGTCTTGGCGCTGCCGTCAAGAAGCGCGAGGACACGCACAAGATGGCCGAGTCCAACAAGGCCTTCGCGCACTACCGCTGGTAGTCCCAACCCACATCGAGACCGAGAGAAGACTGAGCCGATATGGCTACCACTTCGCTTGACCTGGCCAAGGTGCGCAACATCGGCATCATGGCCCACATCGACGCGGGCAAGACGACCACCACCGAGCGCATCCTGTTCTACACCGGTGTGTCGTACAAGATCGGTGAAGTCCACGACGGCGCTGCCACGATGGACTGGATGGAGCAGGAGCAGGAGCGCGGCATCACGATCACGTCCGCCGCGACGACCTGCCACTGGCCGCTCGAGGACGTCGACCACACCATCAACATCATCGACACCCCGGGCCACGTGGACTTCACCGTCGAGGTGGAGCGTTCGCTCCGCGTCCTCGACGGCGCTGTCACCGTGTTCGACGGTGTCGCCGGTGTGGAGCCGCAGTCCGAGACCGTTTGGCGTCAGGCGGACCGCTACGGCGTCCCGCGCATCTGCTTCGTCAACAAGCTGGACCGCACCGGCGCCGAGTTCCACCGCTGCGTCGAGATGATCAAGGACCGCCTGGGCGCGGTTCCGATCGTCATGCAGCTCCCGATCGGTGCCGAGGCCGACTTCCAGGGTGTCGTCGACCTGGTCACCATGAAGGCGTTCGTCTGGTCCGCCGAGGCGACCAAGGGCGAGATGTACGACATCGTCGACATCCCCGACACGCACACCGAGGCCGCTGAAGAGTGGCGCGGGAAGCTCGTCGAGACCGTCGCCGAGAACGACGACGAGATCATGGAGCTCTTCCTGAACGGCGACGAGCCGTCCGCGGAGCAGCTGCACGCCGCCGTCCGTCGCATCATCCTCGGCTCCGGCAAGGGCAAGGGCGAGCCCACGATCACCGCGGTGTTCTGTGGCACGGCGTTCAAGAACAAGGGCGTCCAGCCCCTGCTCGACGCCGTCGTCCGCTACCTGCCGTCGCCGCTGGACATCGAGGCCATCGAGGGCCACGACGTCCGCGACGCCGAGGTGGTCGTGAAGCGCAAGCCGTCCGACGAGGAGCCCCTCGCCGCGCTCGCGTTCAAGATCATGAGCGACCCGCACCTCGGCAAGCTCACCTTCGTCCGGGTTTACTCGGGCCGCCTGGAGGCCGGCACCGCGGTGCTGAACTCCGTCAAGGGCAAGAAGGAGCGCATCGGCAAGATCTACCGCATGCACGCGAACAAGCGTGAGGAGATCGACTCGGTGGGCGCCGGCGACATCGTCGCCGTCATGGGCCTGAAGCAGACCACCACCGGTGAGACGCTGTGCGACGACAAGCAGCCCGTGATCCTGGAGTCCATGGACTTCCCGGCTCCGGTCATCCAGGTCGCCATCGAGCCCAAGTCCAAGGGTGACCAGGAGAAGCTGGGTGTCGCCATCCAGCGTCTCGCGGAGGAGGACCCCTCCTTCCACGTTCACTCGGACGAGGAGACGGGCCAGACCATCCTCGGCGGTATGGGCGAGCTGCACCTCGAGGTGCTGGTCGACCGTATGAAGCGCGAGTTCAAGGTCGAGGCCAACGTCGGCAAGCCGCAGGTCGCGTACCGCGAGACGATCCGCAAGGCCGTCGAGCGTCACGACTACACCCACAAGAAGCAGACCGGTGGCACCGGTCAGTTCGCCAAGGTGCAGATCGCGATCGAGCCCATCACCGAGACCGACGGTCCGGCGTACGAGTTCGTGAACAAGGTCACCGGTGGACGCGTCCCGAAGGAGTACATCCCTTCGGTCGACGCCGGTGCGCAGGAGGCCATGCAGTTCGGCATCCTGGCCGGCTACGAGATGACGGGCGTTCGCGTCACGCTTCTCGACGGTGGCTACCACGAGGTCGACTCCTCCGAGCTCGCGTTCAAGATCGCCGGTTCGCAGGCCTTCAAGGAGGCCGCGCGCAAGGCTTCTCCCGTGCTCCTTGAGCCGATGATGGCCGTCGAGGTCACCACGCCCGAGGACTACATGGGTGACGTCATCGGCGACATCAACTCCCGCCGTGGCCAGATCCAGGCCATGGAGGAGCGTCACGGCGCTCGCGTCGTGAAGGGCCTCGTGCCGCTTTCGGAGATGTTCGGCTACGTCGGAGACCTCCGCAGCAAGACCTCGGGTCGCGCCAGCTACTCGATGCAGTTCGACTCCTACGCCGAGGTTCCCCGGAACGTCGCCGAGGAGATCATCGCGAAGGCCAAGGGCGAGTAACTCTTCCGAGTTCACGCTTTAGGCTTGCCACCGGAACCTCTGGGGCAACAGGAGTACCCTCCCGTTGCCCCGGGGAACCGGCTATCCAGCAAAGATCACCTGGCGCCGATCTGTAAGGCGTACAGAACCACTCTCAGGAGGACCCCCGTGGCGAAGGCGAAGTTCGAGCGGACTAAGCCGCACGTCAACATCGGCACCATCGGTCACATTGACCACGGTAAGACGACCCTCACGGCCGCCATTACCAAGGTGCTGCACGACAAGTACCCGGACCTGAACGCGGCTTCGGCCTTCGATCAGATCGACAAGGCTCCTGAGGAGCGCCAGCGCGGTATCACCATCTCGATCGCGCACGTCGAGTACCAGACCGAGGCGCGTCACTACGCCCACGTCGACTGCCCGGGTCACGCGGACTACATCAAGAACATGATCACCGGTGCCGCGCAGATGGACGGTGCCATCCTCGTGGTCGCCGCCACCGACGGCCCGATGCCGCAGACCAAGGAGCACGTGCTCCTGGCCCGCCAGGTCGGCGTTCCGTACATCGTCGTCGCCCTGAACAAGGCCGACATGGTGGACGACGAGGAGATCCTGGAGCTCGTCGAGCTCGAGGTCCGTGAGCTGCTCTCCGAGTACGAGTTCCCGGGCGACGACCTGCCGGTCGTCCGCGTCTCCGCGCTGAAGGCGCTCGAGGGCGACAAGGAGTGGGGCGACAAGCTCCTCGGCCTGATGGACGCCGTCGACGAGGCCATCCCGACCCCGCCGCGTGACACCGAGAAGCCGTTCCTCATGCCCGTCGAGGACGTCTTCACGATCACCGGTCGCGGTACGGTCGTCACCGGCCGTATCGAGCGTGGTGTCCTGAAGGTCAACGAGACCGTCGACATCATCGGTATCAAGGAAGAGAAGACCACCACCACGGTCACCGGTATCGAGATGTTCCGCAAGCTCCTCGACGAGGGCCAGGCGGGCGAGAACGTCGGTCTGCTCCTCCGTGGCATCAAGCGCGAGGACGTCGAGCGCGGCCAGGTCATCATCAAGCCCGGTTCGGTCACCCCGCACACCGAGTTCGAGGCCCAGGCCTACATCCTGTCGAAGGACGAGGGTGGCCGTCACACCCCCTTCTTCAACAACTACCGTCCGCAGTTCTACTTCCGTACCACGGACGTCACGGGTGTCGTCACCCTGCCGGCCGGCACGGAGATGGTCATGCCGGGCGACAACACCGAGATGACGGTCGCGCTGATCCAGCCGGTCGCCATGGAGGAGGGCCTGAAGTTCGCCATCCGTGAGGGTGGTCGTACCGTGGGCGCCGGCCAGGTCACCAAGATCACGAAGTAATTCGTGTTCTGACCTGGTAGCTCGGTCACCGAGCACCAAGTTGCACTGAAGGGCCCCGTCCCCCCGCTCCGGCGGAGGGGCGGGGCCCTTCGGCGTTCCCCCGGTTTCCCGGACCGCCGCGGACGACGCGAGAGGGCCGCACCCCTGGTCGGGGTGCGGCCCTCTCGCGTACGACGGGGCGGGGCGGAGGCCGGTCAGCTCACGCGGAGCGACTCGGTGAACTCCTTGCATGCCGCGTAGTCGGGCAGCAGCCCGGACGCGACGGCCTCGGCCAGCGAGGGCGCGGCCTCGTCGCGGGCCGACAGCTGCGGGACGTCGGCCGGCCACTCGATGCCGAGGTCGGCGTCGAGCGGGTGGACCGAGTGCTCGCCGGTCGGGTTGTACGTCTCCGAGCAGAGGTAAGAAAGCGTCGCGTCGTCGCTCAGCGCGCAGAAGCCGTGGCCCAGGCCCTCGGGGATGTAGACCGCGCGGCGGTCCACGTCGTCGAGGCGGACGCCCTCCCACCGGCCGAAGGTGGGGGAGCCCACCCGGAGGTCGACGATGACGTCCAGCACGGCGCCGCGCACGCAGGTCACGTACTTGGCCTGGCCGCGCGGCACGTCGGCGAAGTGGATGCCGCGGACCACGCCGGCGGAGGAGACCGAGAGGTTGGCCTGCGCCAGGTTCAGCGGGTGGCCGACGACCTCGGCGAGGCGGTCGAAGCGGTACCACTCGGTGAACAGGCCGCGCGGGTCGCCGTGCAGCTGCGGGGTGACCTCGAAGGCGCCCTCGATGGAGAGTTCGCGGAACTTCATCGCGCGGCCTCCTCGTCGAGCAGGGTCAGCAGGTAGTTGCCGTAACCGCTCTTGGTGAGGGGCTCGGCGAGCGCGCGCAGCTGCGCGGAATCGATCAGGCCGGCCCGCCAGGCCGCCTCCTCGATGCAGCCGATCTTGAAGCCCTGGCGCTCCTCGATCACGCGGACGAACTCGGAGGCCTGCACCATCGAGACGAAGGTGCCGGTGTCCAGCCACGCGGTACCGCGGTCGAGGATGGTGACGTTCAGCTCACCGGCCTGGAGGTAGGCGTCGTTGACGGCGGTGATCTCCAGCTCGCCGCGGGCGCTGGGCTTCAGGCCGCGGGCGATCTCGACGACCTGGTTGTCGTAGAAGTACAGACCCGGCACCGCGTAGCGGGACTTGGGCTTGACCGGCTTCTCCTCGATGGAGATGGCCTGGCCCTTCTCGTCGAACTCCACGACGCCGTACGCCGTCGGGTCCGCCACCGGGTACGCGAACACCCGGCCGCCCTTGGCGCCGGTGTGCTGGGCCAGGCGCGTGCCGAGGCCGCTGCCGTGGAAGATGTTGTCGCCGAGGATGAGCGCGACGGACTCGTCACCGATGAAGTCGGCGCCGAGGACGAAGGCCTGGGCGATGCCCTCCGGGCGCTCCTGGACGGCGTACTCCAGCCGCAGGCCGAACTGCGAGCCGTCGCCGAGCAGCCGCTCGAACTGGTCGCGGTCTTCCGGAGTGGTGATGATCAGGATCTCGCTGATACCCGCCATCACCAGGGTGGAGAGGGGGTAGTAGATCATCGGCTTGTCGAAGACGGGCAGCAACTGCTTCGAGACTGCCCGGGTCAGCGGCCAGAGTCGGGATCCGGTACCACCGGCCAAGAGGATTCCACGCATGGGGAGAACCCTATGCGAGAGGGCGTGGGGGAGCCGAGCCCAGGGCATGTGACGTTCGGCGGGCGGCTAGACTCTTCGTATTATGCGCATCCTCGTGACCGGCGGCGCCGGCTTCATCGGTTCAGAATTCGTCCGCCAGCAGCTCGGTGCAGATGCCTCGGCCCGGATCACGGTCTTCGACAAGCTGACCTACTCCGGAGTCGAGGAGAATCTGACGCCGGTCGCGGACCACCCCGGATACACCTTCGTCAAGGGCGACATCTGCGACGCCGAGGCCGTCGACCAGGTGATGGCCGGCCATGACGTCGTCGTGCACTTCGCCGCCGAGTCCCACGTGGACCGCTCCATCGCGGGTGCGGGCCCCTTCGTGATGACCAACGTGGTGGGCACCCAGGTCCTGCTGGACGCCGCCCGCAAGCACGGCGTCGGCCGCTTCGTCCACATCTCCACCGACGAGGTCTACGGCTCGATCACCGAGGGCTCCTGGACGGAGGAGTGGCCGCTGGTGCCGAACTCCCCGTACTCCGCCTCCAAGGCGTCGTCCGACCTGCTCGCGCTGGCCTACCACCGCACCCACGGCATGGACGTGGTGGTCACCCGCTGCTCCAACAACTACGGGCACTACCAGTTCCCGGAGAAGGTCATCCCGCTGTTCGTCTCGAACCTGATGGACGGCAAGAAGGTCCCGCTGTACGGCGACGGCGGCAACGTCCGCGACTGGCTGCACGTCTCCGACCACTGCCGCGGCATCGACCTGGCCATGCGCAAGGGCCGCGCCGGCGAGGTCTACAACATCGGCGGCGGCACCGAGCTCACCAACAAGGAGCTCACCGGTGTCCTGCTCGAGGCCGCGGGCCTCGGCTGGGAGATGGTCGAGCAGGTCGAGGACCGCAAGGGCCACGACCTCCGCTACTCCATCGACATCAGCAAGATCGGCGCCGAGCTGGGCTACGCCCCGCAGGTCACCTTCGAGGACGGCATCAAGGCCACGATCGAGTGGTACCGCGAGAATCGCGCCTGGTGGGAGCCCCTCAAGGTGAAGGCGGCGCTGCAGAAGTGACCCCCAGCCCCGTGGCCACGCGCTGGCTCGTCACCGGCGCCGCCGGGATGCTCGGCCAGGACCTCCTGGCCGTCCTGAAGGACTCCGGCATCGACGCCCGCGGCCTCGGCCGCGCCGACCTCGACATCACCGACCCGGCAGCCGTCCGGGCCGCCGTCGAGGGCGTCGCCGTGGTCGTCAACTGCGCCGCCTGGACCGACGTCGACGGAGCGGAGACGGCCGAGGAGGCCGCAACCGCCGTCAACGGCACCGGCGTACGGGTCCTCGCCGAGGCCTGCGCCGCGGTCGGGGCCCGCCTGCTGCACGTCTCCACCGACTACGTGCTGCCCGGCGACGCCGCGCAGCCGTACCGCGAGGACGCCGAGACCGGCCCGGTCAACGCCTACGGGCGGACCAAGCTGGTCGGCGAGCAGGCCGTCGCCGAGCTGCTGCCGCACGACGGCTACGTCGTGCGCACCGCCTGGCTGTACGGCGAGCACGGGCCGAACTTCGTCGCCACCATGCTGAAGCTGGCCGCCCAGCGGGACACCCTGGACGTCGTCGACGACCAGCACGGCCAGCCCACCTGGTCGTACGCCCTCGCCCGCCGGCTCGTCGAGCTGGGGCAGGCCGCGCTGGCGGGCCGCGCCCCCGGCGGCGTCTACCACGGCACCGCGAGCGGCCGGACGACCTGGATGGGCCTGGCCCGCGAGGCCTACCGGCTCGGCGGGCTGGACCCGGAGCGGATCCGCCCGACCACCTCCGAGGCGTTCGTGCGCCCCGCCGCCCGCCCGGCCTTCAGCGTGCTCGCGCACGACCGCTGGGCCGCAGCGGGCCTGGCGCCCCTCGCCGACTGGCGGGAGCAGCTCGCCGAAGCACTCCGTACGCCGGTGTTCGCCGCACTGGCCACGCGGGCCCGGGACGGCCGGGCGGGATGAGGACCCTGCTGAACAAGCTGACCGCGGCGCTGCCGCCGGGCACCGTCGCGGTGGCCGGCGGCACCGTCGTGCTCGGCGCGGCCTCCTACGTCCACCTGGGCGTCGCCGGCCACAGCCTGTCCGAGCAGGACATGGCGAACGTCTCGGTGCTGTGGACGATCGTGATGTCCATCGGCATCGGTGTGTTCTTCCCCGTCGAGCAGGAGCTCACCCGGATCGTCTCCGCCCGTGTGGTCCTGGGCCAGGGCACCGCCCCCGTGCTGCGCCGCGCCACCCTGCTGACCGCGGGGATGCTCGGCGTGACCCTGCTCGTCCTCGGCCTCGGCGCCGGCCCGATCGCCGACCTGCTCTTCCAGGGCGACCGCGCATTGGTCGCGGCGCTCGGCGGGGCCTTCGCCGGCATGGCCGTCTGCTACCTCACCCGCGGAGTGCTGGCCGGGCTCGGCCGCTTCGCCGCGTACGGCACGCAGCTCGCCGTCGACGGCGGCCTGCGGATCGTACTCGCCTTCGGCTGCGCCCTGTTCGGACCGCACTCCGCGCTCGCCTTCAGCCTGGTCCTCGCCGTCGCACCCGTCATCGCGACGCTCGTCACCCTGCCCGCGCTGCTGCGCGCGGTCGGCCCCGGCGAGCCGATCGCCTGGCGCGAGCTGTGCAACGGCCTGGGCCTGCTGATCTGCGCGACCCTGCTGTCGCAGGCCGTCGTCAACGCGGCGGTCGTGAGCACCAAGCTGCTGGCCCCGGCCGACAGCGTGCTGATCGCCGCGCTGCTGAGCGCGCTGGTCCTGGCGCGGGTGCCGCTCTTCGTCTTCGGCTCGCTCCAGGCCTCCCTGCTGAGCGGCCTCACCGCGGCCTTCACGGCCGGGGACCGGGTCGCGTTCTGGGCGATGCTGCGCCGGATCGCGCTGGTCGTCGGCGGGCTCGGCCTGCTCGGCGGGGTGCCCGCCACCGCGTTCGGCCCGTGGCTGATCGAGGTGCTGTTCGGCGCCAAGCCGCGGCTGGGCTGCTTCGACTTCTTCCTGATGTCCGCGGGCACCGTGGCGTACATGTTCGCGATGGTCCTCGGACAGGCGCTCATGGTATTCAAGCGGCACAACCTGCAACTGCTGTGCTGGGCCCTCGGTACCGCGGTCCTGGTGGGCATCACCCTGCTTCCGGGGGACGTGGCCGTGCGCGTGATCGTTGCCTACGCAGTCGGCTCCCTCGCCACCGTGCTCGCTATGCTGGCTGCGCTGAGGCTGAGCTTCCCCGGAGCGGCTGCGGCAGCCACCGAAGGGCCCGGGCAGAAGGCCGACACAGGCCGCCTGGGCGTGGGCGCGGTCGGAAAATGACCATGCCTGCCCACGACGTCACACCGATCACCGAGCACTCGTTTGTGCCCCGTTCCGCTGGAGCTACCGTGTCCGATTACGACGATGTCTGGCTGGTCATACCGGCCTATAACGAGGGCCAGGTGATCGCCGACGTGGTCGAGGGGGCCCGCAAGACGTTCCCCAACATCGTCGTCGTCGACGACGGCAGCACCGACGACTCGGCCCGGCACATAGCCACCACCGGTGCGCACCTGGTGCGCCACCCGGTCAACCTCGGCCAGGGCGCGGCCCTGCAGACCGGCCTCACGTACGCGCTCGCCCAGCCCGGCGCCCGCTACTTCGCCACCTTCGACGCCGACGGCCAGCACCAGACCAAGGACGTCGAGACGATGGTTGCGGTGCTCCGCCGCGGCGAGGCCGACGTCGTACTCGGCTCCCGCTTCATCGAGCAGAACGGCCAAGTGCCGTGGATCAAGCAGGTGGTGCTGCGCACCGCCGCCGCGGTCAGCCCCACCGCACGCAAGCTCAAGCTCACCGACGCGCACAACGGCCTGCGCGTCCTGGGCCGTGAGGCCGCCGAGCAGCTGAACATCACCATGAACGGCATGGCGCACGCGTCCGAGCTCGTCGGCTTCCTGGCCGGCTCCGACCTGCGGGTCACCGAGGTTCCGGTGGACATCCTCTACACCGATTACTCACGCGCCAAGGGTCAGTCCCTGATCAACGGCGTCAACATCCTTTTTGACATTTCGCTGCGGGAGCGTGGGCGTCGATGAAGTACTTCTGGATCCAGCTGCTGCTGATCCTCGGCTCGGTGTCCATGGCCCTCATGTTCATCCGGACCTGGGGCCAGGCGAAGAACCGGGCGTGGAAGCGCATAGCGTTCTCCGTGTTCGTGGTCGTCAACGTCTACGCGGTGCTCCGCCCGACGGACGTCACCTGGCTCGCCCAGCAGCTCGGCGTCGGCCGAGGCACCGACCTGGTGCTCTACGTGATGGTGCTCGCGATGGGCTTCCTCACGCTCAACACCTTCCTGCGCTTCCGGTCGCTGGAGAAGAAGATCACCGACCTGGCGCGGACCGTCGCCATCAACGAGGGCGTCCGGCACAACGACGAGCGCCTCGGGCAGGACGCCGCCGCGGGTTCCGGCGCGGCCGCCGACGCCGACTCCGACTCCGTGAAGGCCTGACGCTCCATGGCGACCTTCGACTTCATGCTCCCCTACTACGGGGACGTGCGGCTGATGCAGGACGCGGTGCGCAGCGTCCTGGCGCAGACCGACCGGGACTTCCGGCTCGTCGTCATCGACGACGGCAAGGAGCCGGACGTACCCGGCTGGTTCGAGCAGCTCGGCGACGAGCGGGTCCACTACACCCGCAACGAGCGGAACCTCGGCATCACCAAGAACTTCCAGAAGTGCGTGGAGCTCTCCGAGGCCGACTACGTGGCCATCATGGGCTGCGACGACCTCCTGCACCCGCACTACCTGGAGACCGTCCGCGGGATCGTCGGCGCCCACGCGGGCGTCGGCATGGTCCAGCCCGGCGTCGAGGTCATCGACGGCTCGGGCCGGGTCATGCAGGGCGGCCTGGCCGACAACACCAAGAAGCGGCTGTACGCGCCGCAGGTGAAGGGCCGCCGCCTGATGGGCGGGGAGGAGCTGGCCGCCAGCGTGCTGCGCGGGAACTGGCTGTACTTCCCCTCCATCGCCTGGCGCGGCGAGGCGCTGCGCAAGGTGAACTTCCGCGACGACTACTCGGTGATCCAGGACCTCGCGCTGGTGGTCGACCTCCTGGAGGCCGGTGAGGAGATGGTGATCGACCAGTCGACCACCGTCTTCCAGTACCGCCGCCACGCGGTCAGCGAGTCCTCGGTGCAGGCCTTCTCCGGCACCCGGTTCGCCGAGGCGGAGCGGTACTTCGCCGCGGTCGCCGCGCGCATGGACGCCCGCGGCTGGTCCAAGGCCGCCCGCGCGGCGCGCTTCCACAGCGCCTCCCGCCTGCACGCGCTCACCATGCTCCCCGGCGCACTGCGCCGCGGGCACCGGGAGGGCGCCCGCACCCTGGCGAAGCACGCCTTCACCTCCGGCCAGAACTGAGCCCGGCCGGCACCGCACACCACGAAACGGACTGAGATGACACACCTGGCCCCCGAGGAGGTCGGTGAGGCCGGCGCTCCGGCGCCCCGCCCCGCCCCGACAGCGGAAGGAAAGAACCGCCTGTCCTCCTCATGGGGCCCGGCGTGGCTCTCCCGGCGCTGGGTGCTCCCGCTGGCGGAGGCTGTCGTCAGCCTCGTGGCCGCCCTCGGGTTCACGCTGCTCAGCACGCACATCAGCGTGAACCCGCTGATCCGGGTCGGCCAGGTCAGCGGTCTGGCCAAGCTCCAGCAGTACGTGGCCGTCCTCGGCCTGCCGCTGCTCGCGGTGCTGCTGTACACCGCCCACCGCGGCTCGCTCCTGCGCCACCAGGTCGCCAAGCGCCTGGTGTGCGCCGCGCTGGCCGGACTCGCCACCGGCGTGCTGGCCGGCGGCGTGGTCGTGGCCCTGCGCGGTACGCCCTGGGGGCTCGGCGGCCAGGAGGGCGACCCGAGCGCCCTGATCGCCATGGCGAACTCGTTCCTGCACGGCGAGAGCATGTCGGGGATCTACCCGCCCTTGTTCCCCGGCCTGATGGCCGTCTGGGCGAAGATCCGCTACGACGTGCCCGGCGGCACCGGGTTCGCGCTGAAGGACTTCCAGATCTTCTTCACCGCGATCGCGGGCCCGATGACGTACCTGGCCTGGCGGCTGCTGCTCCGGCCGTTCTGGGCGCTGCTCATCGCCGTACCGTCGGCCCTCCTCTGCATGGACCCGATCCGCCCGTACAGCCACGGCAGCATGCTCGTCCTGCTGCCCCTGCTCGCTTACTGCCTGCGCGAGATGCGCCGCTCCGCCGAGCGCCCGCTGCGCCGGTCGCTGCTGCGCGGCGCGGTCCTCGGCCTGGTCTTCGGCGTGGTCTTCCTCTGGTACTCCGGCTGGTACGTCTGGGCCGCGCCCGGGGTGTTCGTGCTCGCCCTGTTCCTCTTCCCCTGGCGCGCGGGGAGGACGGCGGTCAAGCGGGCCGGCGTGTTCGTCGGCGTCACCCTGCTCACGGCCGGTGTCGTCGGCGCCCCGCTGATCTACCAGATGGCCCGGCTCGGTTCCCAGACCCCGGACCGCTACGCCTTCCTGGCCGTGTACGTCGACCCGGCCTACGTGCTGGGCTGGGTGTCCGACCGGTCCGGGAAGCTGGAGTACCAGACCTGGCCGGCGGCCGGCGAGATGGCGGGCCAGAGCGGCTTCGCCCTGTTGCTGCTGTTCGCCGTGGGCCTGGGCGTCGGTCTGGCGCTGCGCAACATCATGGTGCTGACCGCCGCCGCCACGCTGGCCGGCGCCTGGCTGGCCCGCTTCTGGTTCGCCTCGCACATGGCGCACGACAAGGCCGTGCAGCTCTATCCGCGCACCACCTGGATCATCATGTACTGCCTGATGATCCTTGCCGTCCTCGGCATGATGGCCGTGGTCAACCGGGGCTCCGGCTGGGCCGAGCGCACCCTGCGGCCGAGCGGCGCCGCCCCGGCCGCCCGGGTCGTTCCCCGGCGGGTGGTCGCGCAGCTCGCGGCCGGCATGGTGTGCGCGATCGCGCTGTTCGCCACGATGGGCGCGTCCTGGTCGGTCAACCGGTACATGCCGCAGTCCGACAACATGACGATGGGCATCGACGCCTGGCGGGCCCACACCATCAAGAAGGCGGACGGCACCTGCCCGCGCTACGCGCCGAACAAGAAGAACTGTGCCGACATCGTCACCAACGACTGGCGGCAGAACCCCGACGACGGCGAGCTGTGGTGCGGCGGCATCGGCCCGCTGAACTGGAAGACCGTGTGCGGCCGCAAGGCTCCGGCCTCGGAGCTGAAGAAGGAAGAGCAGGAGCAGAAGGCGAAGCAGTAGCCTCCGCCCCAACCGAGGACCCCCGTACCGCAGTTCGCCGCGGACCGGGGGTCCTCGCGCGTGTGCACCCCTGTTCCCCGTACACCCCCCCCCCTGTTCGAGCCGTCACCGGAGGCCAGTAGCATCCGGCCGGTCAGGCATGTCTTCTGACGGACACACAACAGGGGTTGGGGACAACTTGAAACTAGGTCGTGTGCGCGGTACGGCTCTGGCCGCCGCGCTCGGTGTCGTGGCGGTCTTCGGCATCCAGGGCGTCGCGAACGGGGTCGACGGCGACGGCGAGGTGTCGCCGTACAGCGCGGGCGCCCGCGAGAAGGGCCCGGTCGAGGGGGAGCTGCACAAGCTCGCGCTGAAGCCGAAGGGCAAGGGCGAGGCCGTCCTGACCCAGCAGGACACCGAGCCCTTCGGGCTCCTCGGCGTCTCCTGGACCGACCCCGAGGCCGAGGTGAAGGGCAAGATCGAGGCCCGCACCCGGGACGCCGCCACCGGCAAGTGGTCGAAGTGGAAGGTGCTGGAGCAGGCCGAGTCCGGCCTCGACGGCAAGCGCCCCGGCCTGCGGGGCGCGACCGAGCCCGTCTGGGTCGGCCCGTCGGACGGGGCCGAGGTACGGGTGGGCGGCGGCGCCGCCGACCTGCCCGCCGGCATGGAGCTGAACCTGGTGGACCCCGGCGCGGGCGCCGCGAAGGCCAAGAAGAAGGGCTCCCTGGGCCTCGGGCCGGTCTCCCTCGCGCTTCCCGCGGCGGACCCGGCGCCGACGGCGCCGGGACCGGGACCGGAGTCGACCGCCCCGCGGCCGGACGTGGTCTCGCGCGTGCAGTGGGGCGCCGACGAGTCCTTGAACAACGAGGGCCCGATCTACCTCCCGGGCGCGAAGATCAAGGCGTTCTTCGTCCACCACACCGCGTCCACCGCGCCGTACGAGTGCTCCGAGTCCGCGGCCATCGTGCGCGGCCTGCACGTCTACCACGTGAAGACCAACGGCTGGCGGGACCTCGGCTACAACTTCCTCGTCGACAAGTGCGGCAACCTCTTCGAGGGCCGCCAGGGCGGTGTGGACCAGCCCGTCCTGGGCGCGCACACCTACGGCTGGAACCAGGAGTCGACGAGCGTCGCCGTCCTCGGCGACTACACGAACGGCGGGGCCTCGGCCGCGGCGCTCGAGGGCATCTCCAAGGTCGCGGCGTACAAGCTGGGCCAGTACGACGGCGACATGAACGGCACCACCACGCTGACCGCCGGCGCCTCCCAGACGAACTTCTTCGGCACCAGCTTCGTCCAGGGCCAGCAGTACACCTTCAAGACCGTCTCGGGCCACCGCGACGGCTTCAACACCCAGTGCCCGGGCAACCAGCTCTACCCGCAGCTGGACTCCCTGCGGAAGTCGGGCCCCGCGGCCCAGCTGAAGATCGCCTCGGTGAACGGGGCGGCGGCCGCGCCCGGCGCCACCCTGCCCAGCGGCGCGGCCCTCACGGTCGACTGGACCACCGGCACCGCGAGCGGCCAGCTGAACAAGTTCGAGCTGCTGGTCGACGGCGAGTCCGTCGCGGTCGCCGGCGCCGCGGACCGCAAGGCGCTGGCGGCGGTCACCCACGGCCGCCACGAGGTCCGGGTCAGGGCGACCGCCGCGAACGGCAAGGTCTCCACGAGCCTGCCGGTCACCGTCGAGGCGAACGTCCCGGGCGCCAAGTTCGTCCCGATGTCCCCGAAGCGCCTCATGGACACCCGTGAGGGTCTCGGCGTCCGCAAGGGCCCGGTCGGTTCGGGCGGCGTGGTCACCCTGCCGGTGGCCGCCGCGACCGGTGGCACGCCCACCGCTGTCGTGCTGAACGTGACG
The DNA here is from genome assembly GCF_001746425.1 of Streptomyces subrutilus. GTDB lineage: Bacteria > Actinomycetota > Actinomycetes > Streptomycetales > Streptomycetaceae > Streptomyces > Streptomyces subrutilus_A. The sequence goes on from NZ_MEHK01000001.1 coordinate 4,423,054, forward strand.
GCGACGAACCCGACGGAGCCGAGCTTCGTGTCGGTGTACCCGGGCGGTACGACCCGCTCCAGCGCGTCGAACCTGAACTTCACCCCGGACAAGACGATCCCCAACCTGGTGGTCGTGCCGGTCATCAACGGGACGGTCAGCTTCTACAACAACCAGGGCAACGTCGACCTGATCGCGGACATCACCGGCTACTTCACCGCGAGCGGTGCGGGCGCCACGCAGACCAACTTCGGCCCCAAGCGCCTGATGGACACCCGTGAGGGCCTGGGCGTCCCGAAGGGCCCGGTCGGTACCGGCGGTGTGGTCACCCTGCCCGTGGCGGGCGTCGACGGCGTCCCGGCCACCGGCGTCAAGGCCGTGGTGCTGAACGTGACGGCGACGAACCCGACGCAGCCCAGCTTCGTGTCCGTGTACCCGAGCGGTACGACCCGCTCCAGCGCCTCGAACCTGAACTTCACCCCGGGCCAGACGATCCCCAACCTGGTGGTCGTTCCGGTCGTGGACGGGAAGGTCAGCTTCTACAACAACCAGGGCGCCGTCGACCTCATCGCCGACATCACGGGCTACTTCTCGGACGGCGACGCGGGCGCCCTGCAGGCGAACTTCGGCCCGAAGCGCCTGATGGACACCCGTGCGGGCCTGGGCGTCCGCCAGGGCCCGGTGGCCGGCGGCAGCGTCGTCACCCTGCCGGTGGCGGGCGTCGGCGGCATCCCGGCCGGCGGTGTGAAGGCCGTGGTGCTGAACGTGACGGCGACGAACCCGACCGAGGCGAGCTTCGTGTCGGTGTTCCCGAGCGGTACGACCCGCACGAGCGCCTCGAACCTGAACTTCACCGCCGGTCTCACGATCCCCAACCTGGTGGTCGTACCGGTCGTCGACGGGAAGGTCAGCTTCTACAACAACGCGGGGTCCGTGGATCTCATCGCGGACATCACGGGCTATTTCAGCTAGTGGCCTGAACTGGTCTTTCCGCACGTGAGAGGCTCCGCACCACAGGGTGCGGGGCCTCTCCCGCATCTCGGGGCAGGGGACGGGAACAGGGGCATGGGGAAGAACGACGAGAACAGAGCGGGCGCCGGCGACGAGGAGTGGGCCCGCTTCACGGAGCGGGCCGCCGAAGGGGCGGGGGACGCGCCGAAGGAGCCGTCCGCGCGCCAGCGGATGGTGACCGAGCGGCTGCGCCGCGCGCAGGACCCGCCGGGCTGGCGCACCGGCCCGGCCTGGCGGGAGATGGAGGGCCGGGGGAGGCGGGGGCGGCGGCTGGGGGCCGTCCTGGGCGTCGTCGCCATCGCGGGGGTCGCGCTGATCGCCGTACGGCCGGAGCTGCTCATCGACCGCCTCACGGGCACGGCGCAGGCCCGCCAAGACGCGCGGAACGCGCCCCCGCTGGCGGCGGAGACCGCGCCCCCGACCGGGGCGCCGCCGGCGGTCGACCCGGACCGCCCGACCTTGCGGGAACCTTTCCGCGGCTCTCCGGCCCTCCAGTGGGCGGACGGCGCCGCCGGCATCGAACTGCCCGCGGCCGAGGCCGTGGGCGGGATGACCAAGGAGCAGGTCGCGGACGCGCTGGAGAAGACCAAGCAGTTCCTGGTCGCCGCCAACCTGGACCCGGCGACCCTGCGGGGGGAGCGGCCCAAGGCCGCGCTGGCCCTGCTGGACCCCAAGGACGGCGAGACGGCGGCGCTCCTGGACAAGTCCCTGGCGAAGCCGGACCGGGAGCAGGACCCGCTGAACCTGTTCACCCGGTACGACCCGGCCGAGCTGGCGCTCGTGGGCGAGGTGGTCAAGGTGCGCGGCCGGATGTGGGTCGAGCCCGGCGCCCAGTCCGGCCAGGCCCGGGTGCGGGCCGACTACACCTTCGTCTACCCGTTCGTGAAGGCCGCGCCCGGCTCCGACCAGGTCGAGCGCACCGTCGTGCGCCGCGAGGTCACCCTGTCGATCGCCGACCGGCGCAAGTGGGAGGCCACGGCCGGCCGGCTCTGGCTGGAGTCCTACCGCGTCGACCTCGCGAACAGCGCGTGCGAGGTGTACGACGGGTACGTGCACCCGGCCTTCGACGCGGACCCGGTGACCGGAGTGACGCCGTCCGGGACACCGGAGGACCCGTACGACCGGAGCAAGAGCATCGACGCGGGCGGCCAGGAAGGCTGCGGGAGCGTGTCCCGGTCCTGACCGGGGGAGATGCCCGCCGGGCGCCATGGGTGCGGTGGTTTGACCACGCAGCGTTGCGGGGTATTGTCTTCCGCCCGATTGGCCAGGTACGTGCCTCGTATGGCAGACTACTCAAGTTGCTCGGCTGAGTGCCGATGCTGCGCGCCTCCCGCCGGGAGGACCGGAAGCGAGTCCCACAGTACTCGTCGTCCTTAATCTGCCTTCCGGGGCAGCAATGGGGGCGGACGTACGGGAATCTTCTGGGAAGTGTCAGCACGGTGCCCACCAGGCGCTCGGTGGGTGTTTCTCCCCCGACACGCGGTCTCAGGGACCGCACCCCCTTGGACGAGGGAATTTCCGTATGGGAATTTTCTGTAGAGGGAGTGCGACACGCCCGACCGCGTGGGTCGGAGGAAGAACCGCGGGATCCGTCCCGCAGCCGCCCGAGGGCCAGAGCGTTCCACATACAGACAGGACTACGGAGTAGCCATGGCGGGACAGAAGATCCGCATCCGGCTCAAGGCCTACGACCACGAGGTCATCGACTCCTCGGCGAAGAAGATCGTCGAGACGGTGACGCGCACTGGTGCGTCGGTCGCGGGCCCGGTGCCGCTGCCCACTGAGAAGAACGTGTACTGCGTCATCAAGTCGCCGCACAAGTACAAGGACTCGCGCGAGCACTTCGAGATGCGCACGCACAAGCGCCTGATCGACATCCTCGACCCGACGCCGAAGACCGTTGACTCCCTGATGCGACTCGACCTCCCGGCCGGTGTCGACATCGAGATCAAGCTCTAAGGGCCGGTGATCTGAGAGATGGCAAAGCAGATCAAGGGCATCCTGGGCGAGAAGCTCGGCATGACGCAGGTGTGGGACGAGAACAACCGTGTTGTTCCCGTCACCGTCGTCAAGGCCGGCCCGAACGTCGTGACCCAGGTCCGTACCAACGACATCGACGGCTACGAGTCGGTCCAGATCGCCTTCGGCGAGATCGACCCGCGCAAGGTGAACAAGCCCCTCAAGGGCCACTTCGCCAAGGCCGACGTGACCCCCCGCCGCCACCTGGTGGAGCTCCGCACCTCCGACGCCAGCGAGTACACGCTCGGCCAGGAGATCACTGCTGAGGTGTTCGAGTCCGGCGTCAAGGTCGACGTCACGGGCAACAGCAAGGGCAAGGGCTTCGCCGGTGTCATGAAGCGGCACAACTTCCGGGGCCTCGGCGCCGGTCACGGTGTGCAGCGCAAGCACCGCTCCCCCGGTTCGATCGGTGGCTGCGCCACCCCTGGGCGTGTCTTCAAGGGCATGCGCATGGCCGGTCGCATGGGCAACGAGCGTGTCACCACCCAGAACCTGACCATCCACGCGGTTGACGCGGAGAAGGGTCTGCTCCTCATCAAGGGCGCGGTCCCCGGTCCGAACGGCGGCCTCGTCCTGGTCCGTACCGCGGCCAAGGGGGCTTGAGGTAATGAGCACCATTGACATCCTTTCGCCGGCAGGCGACAAGGCCGGTACCGTCGAGCTCCCCGCGGAGATCTTCGACGCGAAGACCAGCGTTCCGCTGATCCACCAGGTCGTTGTCGCCCAGCTGGCAGCTGCCCGTCAGGGCACGCACAAGACCAAGCGTCGTGGCGAAGTCCGTGGTGGTGGCCGCAAGCCGTACCGCCAGAAGGGCACCGGCCGCGCGCGCCAGGGTTCGACCCGTGCGCCGCAGTTCGTCGGCGGTGGCGTCGTCCACGGCCCGCAGCCGCGTGACTACTCCCAGCGGACCCCCAAGAAGATGAAGGCCGCCGCCCTCCGCGGTGCCCTCTCGGACCGTGCGCGTCACTCCCGCATCCACGTCGTCACCGGCGTGGTCGAGGGTGCCGCCTCCACGAAGGCCGCCAAGACGCTGTTCGGCAAGATCTCGGAGCGCAAGAACCTGCTCCTGGTCGTCGAGCGTGCCGACGAGGCCGCGTGGCTGTCCGCCCGCAACCTGCCCCAGGTCCACATCCTGGAGCCGGGCCAGCTGAACACGTACGACGTGATCGTCTCTGACGACGTGGTCTTCACCCAGGCCGCTTTCGAGTCCTTCGTGTCTGGCCCCAAGGCCGATGAGACCGAAGGGAGCGACGCCTGATGTCTGAGGCGACCGTTACCAGCAAGACCTTCACTGACCCGCGCGACCTGCTGATCAAGCCGGTTGTCTCGGAGAAGAGCTACGCGCTGCTGGACGAGAACAAGTACACGTTCATCGTCGCGCCTGGCGCCAACAAGACCCAGATCAAGCAGGCCGTCGAGGCGGTCTTCTCGGTCAAGGTCACCGGGGTCAACACGATCAACCGTCAGGGTAAGCGCAAGCGCACCAAGACCGGTTTCGGCAAGCGCGCGAACACCAAGCGCGCCATCGTGACCCTCGCTGAGGGCGACCGAATCGACATCTTCGGCGGCCAGGCCTCCTAACGGAGGTCTAGTCGTCCGGAATCGGACGAGGACTGAGAAATGGGTATCCGCAAGTACAAGCCGACGACCCCGGGCCGTCGTGGCTCCAGCGTCGCCGACTTTGTCGAGATCACGCGGTCCACGCCGGAGAAGTCGCTGGTTCGCCCGCTGCACAGCAAGGGCGGCCGTAACAACACCGGTCGGATCACTGTTCGCCACCAGGGTGGCGGTCACAAGCGCGCCTACCGGGTGATCGACTTCCGTCGTCACGACAAGGACGGCGTGCCGGCCAAGGTCGCGCACATCGAGTACGACCCCAACCGCACGGCGCGCATCGCGCTGCTGCACTACGCCGACGGCGAGAAGCGCTACATCATCGCGCCGAAGAGCCTGAAGCAGGGCGACCGGATTGAGAACGGCCCCACGGCCGACATCAAGCCCGGCAACAACCTGGCACTCCGCAACATCCCGGTCGGTACCACGATCCACGCGATCGAGCTCCGTCCCGGTGGCGGCGCCAAGTTCGCCCGCTCCGCCGGTGCCTCCGTGCAGCTGCTGGCGAAGGAGGGCACCATGGCCCACCTCCGCATGCCGTCCGGCGAGATCCGTCTCGTCGACGCGCGCTGCCGCGCCACGGTCGGCGAGGTCGGCAACGCCGAGCAGTCGAACATCAACTGGGGCAAGGCCGGCCGCATGCGCTGGAAGGGCGTTCGCCCGTCCGTCCGCGGTGTCGCGATGAACCCGGTTGACCACCCGCACGGTGGTGGTGAGGGCAAGACCAGTGGTGGTCGCCACCCGGTCTCCCCGTGGGGTCAGAAGGAGGGTCGTACTCGCTCGCCGAAGAAGGCTTCGAGCAAGTACATCGTCCGCCGCCGCAAGACGAACAAGAAGCGCTAGGAGCGGGTTTAGATGCCGCGCAGTCTCAAGAAGGGGCCCTTCGTCGACGACCACCTCGTAAAGAAGGTGGACGTCCAGAACGAAGCGGGCACCAAGAACGTCATCAAGACCTGGTCCCGTCGCTCGATGATCATCCCCAGCATGCTGGGTCACACCATCGCGGTGCACAACGGCAAGACCCACGTCCCGGTGTTCGTCACCGAGTCGATGGTCGGCCACAAGCTCGGCGAGTTCTCGCCGACTCGCACCTTCCGCGGCCACGTCAAGGACGACCGGAAGTCGAAGCGCCGCTAAAGGCGGGGTGGTTACGACTATGACTTACACCGAAGGGACAACCATGGAAGCCAGGGCCCAGGCGCGGTACATCCGCGTCACGCCCATGAAGGCCCGCCGAGTGGTGGACCTTATCCGTGGCATGGATGCCACGGAGGCTCAGGCGGTCCTGCGTTTCGCCCCGCAGGCCGCGAGCGTGCCGGTTGGCAAGGTGCTGGACAGCGCCATTGCCAATGCCGCACACAACTACAACCACCCGGACGCCTCCACGCTGGTCATCAGCGAGGCGTTCGTGGACGAGGGCCCGACCCTGAAGCGGTTCCGTCCGCGTGCGCAGGGCCGTGCCTACCGGATCCGCAAGCGGACCAGCCACATCACCGTGGTCGTCAGCAGCAAGGAAGGTTCCCGGTAATGGGCCAGAAGGTAAACCCGCACGGGTTCCGGCTCGGCATCACCACCGACTTCAAGTCGCGTTGGTACGCCGACAAGCTGTACAAGGACTACGTCAAGGAAGACGTCGCCATCCGTCGGATGATGACGTCCGGCATGGAGCGCGCCGGCATCTCGAAGGTTGAGATCGAGCGCACCCGTGACCGCGTGCGTGTGGACATCCACACCGCTCGTCCGGGCATCGTCATCGGCCGCCGTGGCGCCGAGGCCGACCGCATCCGCGGCGACCTCGAGAAGCTCACGGGCAAGCAGGTCCAGCTGAACATCCTCGAGGTCAAGAACCCCGAGGTCGACGCTCAGCTGGTTGCCCAGGCCGTTGCCGAGCAGCTCTCCTCCCGCGTCTCCTTCCGTCGTGCCATGCGCAAGAGCATGCAGGGCACGATGAAGGCCGGCGCCAAGGGCATCAAGATCCAGTGTGGCGGCCGTCTCGGCGGCGCCGAGATGTCCCGCTCCGAGTTCTACCGCGAAGGCCGTGTGCCGCTGCACACGCTGCGCGCGAACGTGGACTACGGCTTCTTCGAGGCCAAGACCACCTTCGGCCGTATCGGTGTGAAGGTCTGGATCTACAAGGGCGACGTCAAGAACATCGCCGAGGTTCGCGCCGAGAACGCTGCGGCCCGTGCGGGTAACCGCCCGGCCCGTGGCGCGCAGGGCGCAGGCGACCGTCCCGCCGGCCGTGGTGGCCGTGGTGGCGAGCGCGGCGGCCGTGGTGGCCGCAAGCCGCAGCAGGCTGCTGGTGCCGAGGCCCCCAAGGCCGACGCTCCCGCCGCCGCTCCGGCCGAGAGCACCGGAACGGAGGCCTGACCGACATGCTGATCCCTCGTAGGGTCAAGCACCGCAAGCAGCACCACCCCAAGCGCAGTGGCATGGCGAAGGGCGGTACTGAGGTCACGTTCGGTGAGTACGGCATCCAGGCGCTGACCCCGGCCTACGTGACGAACCGCCAGATCGAGGCGGCTCGTATTGCGATGACCCGCCACATCAAGCGTGGCGGCAAGGTCTGGATCAACATCTACCCGGACCGCCCGCTGACGAAGAAGCCTGCCGAGACCCGCATGGGTTCCGGTAAGGGTTCTCCCGAGTGGTGGATCGCCAACGTGCACCCGGGCCGGGTCATGTTCGAGCTGTCCTACCCGAACGAGAAGATTGCTCGTGAGGCGCTCACCCGCGCTGCTCACAAGCTTCCGATGAAGTGCCGGATTGTTCGGCGCGAGGCAGGTGAGTCGTGATGGCGACGGGAACCAAGGCGTCCGAGCTGCGTGAGCTCGGCAACGAGGAGCTCGTTGGCAAGCTGCGCGAGGCCAAGGAGGAGCTGTTCAAGCTCCGCTTCCAGGCGGCCACGGGTCAGCTGGAGAACAACGGCCGGCTCAAGTCCGTCCGTAAGGACATCGCTCGCATCTACACGCTGATGCACGAGCGTGAGCTCGGTATCGAGACGGTGGAGAGCGCCTGATGAGCGAGAACAACGTGACTGAGAAGACCGAGCGCGGTTTCCGCAAGACCCGTGAGGGTCTGGTCGTCAGCGACAAGATGGACAAGACCGTCGTCGTCGCCGTCGAGGACCGCGTCAAGCACGCCCTGTACGGCAAGGTCATCCGCCGTACGAACAAGCTCAAGGCGCACGACGAGCAGAACGCTGCCGGCGTCGGCGACCGCGTCCTCATCATGGAGACGCGTCCGCTGTCGGCGAGCAAGCGCTGGCGCATCGTCGAGATCCTCGAGAAGGCCAAGTAAGCACCTGAGGGGTTTCCCTCAGGTTCGTTCCGCCAGGCTCGGTGGGGGCTCAGCTCTCCGGAGTGAAGCCCCCGCCGGGAACCGGCAGACAAACAGGAGATACACGTGATCCAGCAGGAGTCGCGACTGCGTATCGCCGACAACACTGGTGCCAAGGAAATCCTTTGCATCCGTGTTCTCGGTGGTTCCGGTCGCCGCTACGCGGGCATCGGTGACGTCATCGTCGCCACCGTCAAGGACGCGATCCCCGGTGGCAACGTGAAGAAGGGTGACGTCGTCAAGGCGGTCATCGTTCGCACCGTCAAGGAGCGTCGCCGCCAGGACGGCTCGTACATCCGCTTTGACGAGAACGCCGCCGTCATTCTGAAGAACGACGGCGACCCTCGCGGCACCCGTATCTTCGGCCCGGTGGGCCGTGAGCTGCGCGAGAAGAAGTTCATGAAGATCATCTCGCTCGCGCCGGAGGTGCTGTAAGCATGAAGATCAAGAAGGGCGACCTGGTTCAGGTCATCACCGGTAAGGACAAGGGCAAGCAGGGCAAGGTCATCGTCGCCTTCCCCGCTGACAACCGCGTCCTCGTCGAGGGTGTCAACCGGGTCAAGAAGCACACCAAGGCTGCGCAGAACCAGGCCGGTGGCATTGTGATCACCGAGGCCCCGGTCCACGTCAGCAACGTTCAGCTGGTTGTGGAGAAGGACGGCAAGAAGGTCGTCACCCGCGTCGGCTACCGCTTCGACGACGAGGGCAACAAGATCCGCGTTGCCAAGCGGACGGGTGAGGACATCTGATGGCTACCACTCCGCGTCTCAAGACGAAGTACCGCGAGGACATCGCGGGCAAGCTGCGTGAGGAGTTCTCCTACGAGAACGTCATGCAGATCCCCGGCCTCGTGAAGATCGTGGTCAACATGGGTGTGGGCGACGCCGCCCGCGACTCCAAGCTGATCGACGGCGCCATCCGCGACCTGACGACGATCACCGGTCAGAAGCCGGCCGTCACGAAGGCCCGCAAGTCCATCGCGCAGTTCAAGCTGCGCGAGGGTCAGCCGATCGGCTGCCACGTCACCCTCCGTGGTGACCGCATGTGGGAGTTCCTGGACCGTACGCTGTCGCTCGCGCTGCCGCGTATCCGTGACTTCCGTGGTCTGTCGCCGAAGCAGTTCGACGGCCGTGGCAACTACACCTTCGGTCTCACGGAGCAGGTCATGTTCCACGAGATCGACCAGGACAAGATCGACCGTACCCGGGGTATGGACATCACCGTGGTCACCACGGCGACCAACGACGCTGAGGGCCGCGCGCTCCTTCGTCACCTCGGCTTCCCCTTCAAGGAGGCGTAAGCGAGATGGCGAAGAAGGCTCTCATCGCGAAGGCTGCCCGCAAGCCCAAGTTCGGTGTGCGTGCGTACACCCGCTGCCAGCGCTGCGGTCGTCCCCACTCCGTGTACCGCAAGTTCGGCCTGTGCCGCGTGTGCCTTCGTGAGATGGCTCACCGTGGCGAGCTGCCGGGCGTGACCAAGAGCTCCTGGTAATCACCCTCGTCCGCAAGGACTTGGGCGCTACCAGGCACTCTCGGTAAGCATCTGGACGGTGGGTGCCCGGCCGCGCATGCCTTAGGCTTGTGTGGTTGGGCGTCCGCCGCCCATAACGACTTACTACGCCGTAGGTCCCCGCACCGCACCCGTCCCGCCACTGAGTGGGGAGAGGGATGGCGCATACAGGAAACCCCGGCGAGAGAGGCCGAAGGCCACTTCATGACCATGACTGACCCGATCGCAGACATGCTCACTCGTCTGCGCAACGCTAACTCGGCGTACCACGACACCGTCGTGATGCCGCACAGCAAGATCAAGTCGCACATCGCGGAGATCCTCAAGCAAGAGGGTTTCATCACCGGCTGGAAGGTCGAGGACGCCGAGGTCGGCAAGAACCTCGTCCTCGAGCTGAAGTTCGGGCCGAACCGTGAGCGCTCCATCGCGGGCATCAAGCGGATCTCGAAGCCCGGTCTGCGCGTGTACGCGAAGTCCACCAACCTGCCGAAGGTCCTCGGCGGCCTGGGCGTGGCGATCATCTCCACGTCCCACGGTCTCCTGACCGGTCAGCAGGCAGGCAAGAAGGGCGTAGGTGGGGAAGTCCTCGCCTACGTCTGGTAGTCGGGAACGGAGGAAAAGCAATGTCGCGAATCGGCAAGCTCCCCATCCAGGTTCCCGCCGGTGTGGACGTCACCATCGATGGCCAGACGGTCAACGTGAAGGGCCCCAAGGGTTCCCTCGCGCACACCGTTAAGGCGCCCATCGCAGTCGTCAAGGACGAGGCTGGCGTTCTGAACGTCACCCGCCCGAACGACGAGCGTCAGAACAAGGCCCTGCACGGCCTGTCCCGCACGCTGGTGGCGAACATGATCACCGGTGTGACCACGGGATACGTCAAGGCTCTCGAGATCAGCGGTGTCGGTTACCGCGTGGCCGCGAAGGGCTCCAACCTGGAGTTCCAGCTCGGCTACAGCCACCCGATCCTGGTGGAGGCGCCCGAGGGCATCTCCTTCAAGGTCGAGTCGCCGACCAAGTTCTCGGTCGAGGGCATCGACAAGCAGAAGGTCGGCGAGGTCGCCGCCAACATCCGCAAGCTGCGGAAGCCCGACCCGTACAAGGCCAAGGGTGTCAAGTACGCCGGCGAAGTCATCCGCCGCAAGGTCGGAAAGGCTGGTAAGTAGCCATGGCATACGGTGTGAAGATCGCCAAGGGCGACGCGTACAAGCGCGCTGCCAAGGCTCGCCGCCACATCCGCATCCGCAAGAACGTCTCGGGTACGGCGGAGCGTCCGCGCCTCGTCGTGACGCGTTCCAACCGCAACATCGTTGCTCAGGTCATCGACGACCTCCAGGGTCACACCCTGGCGTCGGCGTCGACCCTGGACGCTTCGATCCGCGGTGGCGAAGGCGACAAGAGCGCCCAGGCCCAGGCTGTCGGCGCGCTCGTCGCCGAGCGTGCCAAGGCTGCGGGTGTCGAGACCGTCGTGTTCGACCGCGGTGGCAACCGATACGCCGGGCGCATTGCCGCTCTGGCTGACGCCGCCCGCGAAGCCGGGCTGAAGTTCTAAGCCCCGGTTCCGGGACTCACGGACGTAACAGAGAGAGGTAATCCAATGGCTGGACCCCAGCGCCGCGGAAGCGGTGCCGGTGGCGGCGAGCGGCGGGACCGGAAGGGTCGCGACGGTGGCCCTGCCGCCGAGAAGACCGCTTACGTTGAGCGCGTTGTCGCGATCAACCGCGTCGCCAAGGTTGTCAAGGGTGGTCGCCGCTTCAGCTTCACCGCGCTGGTCGTGGTGGGCGACGGTGACGGCACTGTAGGTGTCGGTTACGGCAAGGCCAAGGAAGTTCCCGCGGCCATTGCCAAGGGTGTCGAGGAAGCCAAGAAGAACTTCTTCAAGGTTCCGCGCATCCAGGGCACGATCCCTCACCCGATCACGGGTGAGCGTGCCGCGGGCGTCGTGCTCCTGAAGCCGGCTTCCCCCGGTACCGGTGTTATCGCCGGTGGTCCGGTGCGCGCCGTTCTGGAGTGCGCCGGCGTCCACGACATCCTGTCGAAGTCGCTCGGCTCGTCGAACGCGATCAACATCGTGCACGCGACCGTGGCAGCGCTCAAGGGCCTGCAGCGTCCCGAGGAGATCGCGGCTCGCCGTGGTCTGCCCCTCGAGGACGTCGCTCCCGCGGCCCTGCTTCGTGCGCGTGCCGGGGCGGGGGCTGCGTAATGGCTCGCCTCAAGATCACGCAGACGAAGTCGTACATCGGCAGCAAGCAGAACCACCGTGACACTCTGCGTTCGCTCGGGCTCAAGCGCCTGAACGACGTGGTCGTCAAGGAGGACCGCCCCGAGTTCCGCGGAATGGTTCACACCGTCCGCCACCTCGTGACGGTTGAGGAGGTTGACTAATCATGGCTGAGAACAGCCCGCTGAAGGCCCACAACCTCCGTCCCGCCCCCGGCGCCAAGACCGCGAAGACCCGTGTCGGTCGTGGTGAGGCGTCGAAGGGTAAGACGGCCGGTCGTGGTACGAAGGGCCAGAAGGCCCGCTACCAGATCCCGGAGCGCTTCGAGGGCGGGCAGATGCCCCTCCACATGCGTCTCCCGAAGCTCAAGGGCTTCAAGAACCCGTTCCGCACCGAGTACCAGGTCGTGAACCTGGACAAGCTCGGCGCTCTCTACCCCGAGGGTGGAGAGGTCACGGTGGCCGACCTGGTCGCCAAGGGCGCGGTGCGCAAGAACAGCCTCGTCAAGGTCCTGGGCCAGGGCGAGATCTCCGTGGCGCTGCAGGTTTCGGTTGACGCCGTCTCCGGCTCCGCCAAGGAGAAGATCGCTGCCGCGGGCGGCACTGTCACCGAGCTCGTCTAAGACGAATTCAGTGGCTAAATAGCTCGAAACCCGACCGGGGATGCCTCACATATGGGGCATCCCCGGTTGGTCGTTCCACGGGAGGCGCACTCGCCGGTAAGGTGGCGTGCACCTTTGCTTTGTCGTATTCGTCGATCCCTCAGACCGTCACCTCTGACGCAGTAGCGCGGGGGTCGCAGGAGGCACCGTGCTCACCGCGTTCGCCCGGGCGTTCAAGACGCCCGACCTGCGCAAGAAGCTGCTCTTCACGCTCGGCATCATCGTGCTGTTCCGGCTCGGGTCCCACATCCCGGTACCCGGCGTGAGCTACAAGAACGTTCAGATCTGTGTCGACCAGGCAGGCAGCAGCAACGGGCTGTTCGGTCTCGTCAACATGTTCAGCGGCGGTGCGCTGCTGCAGATCACGATCTTCGCGCTCGGCATCATGCCGTACATCACGGCGAGCATCATCCTGCAGCTGCTGACCGTGGTCATCCCGAAGCTGGAGACCCTCAAGAAAGAGGGCCAGTCCGGCACGGCGAAGATCACTCAGTACACGCGCTATCTGACGGTCGCGCTCGCGATCCTCCAGGGCACGGGCCTCGTCGCCACCGCCCGCACCGGTGCCCTGTTCCAGGGCTGCCAGGTCGCCAGCCAGATCGTCCCCAACCGTTCGATCTTCACCACCGTCGTCATGGTCGTCACCATGACGGCCGGTACCTGTGTCGTCATGTGGCTCGGTGAGCTCATCACGGACCGCGGCATCGGCAACGGCATGTCGATCCTGATGTTCATCTCCATCGCCGCCGGCTTCATCGGCGCCCTCTGGGCCATCAAGGAGCAGGGCAAGATCGCGGACGGCTGGGTCGAGTTCGGCGTGGTCATGCTCGTCGGTCTCGCGATGGTCGGCCTGGTGGTCTTCGTCGAGCAGGCGCAGCGCCGGATCCCGGTGCAGTACGCGAAGCGCATGATCGGCCGCCGTGCGTACGGCGGTACCTCGACCTACATCCCGCTCAAGGTGAACCAGGCGGGCATCATCCCCGTCATCTTCGCCTCGTCGCTGCTGTACATCCCGGCCCTGGTGGTGCAGTTCAGCGGTTCCACCGCCGGCTGGGCGACGTGGATCCAGAAGCACTTCGTCAAGGGCGACCACCCGTACTACATCGCCGTCTACTTCCTCCTGATCGTCTTCTTCGCGTTCTTCTACGTGGCGATCTCGTTCAACCCCGAGGAAGTTGCAGACAACATGAAGAAGTATGGTGGGTTCATCCCGGGTATTCGTGCCGGTCGACCTACCGCCGAGTACCTGAGCTACGTGCTCAACCGGATCACTTGGCCGGGGTCGCTGTACCTGGGTCTCATCGCTCTTGTGCCGACGATGGCGTTGGCCGGCTTCGGAGCGAACCAGAACTTCCCGTTCGGCGGGACGAGCATCCTGATCATCGTGGGTGTGGGTCTGGAAACCGTGAAGCAGATCGAGAGCCAGCTCCAGCAGCGCAATTACGAAGGGTTCCTCCGCTGATGCGAATCGTCCTCGTCGGACCGCCCGGTGCGGGCAAGGGAACGCAGGCCGCGTTCCTTGCCAAGAACCTGTCGATCCCGCACATCTCCACGGGCGACCTGTTCCGGGCCAACATCAGCCAGGGCACCGCGCTGGGCAAGCAGGCGAAGGCGTTCATGGACGCCGGCGACCTGGTGCCCGACGAGGTCACCATCGGTATGGCCAAGGACCGCATGGAGCAGGCGGACGCCGCGAACGGCTTCCTGCTCGACGGCTTCCCGCGCAACGTGTCGCAGGCCGAGGCCCTCGACGTGATGCTCCAGACCGCGGGCATGAAGCTCGACGCCGTCCTCGACCTGGAGGTCGAGGAGGACGAGGTGGTCAAGCGGATCGCCGGCCGCCGGATCTGCCGCAACGACTCGTCGCACGTGTTCCACGTGGCGTACGCCCAGCCGAAGACCGAGGGCGTCTGCGACAAGTGCGGCGGCGAGCTGTACCAGCGCGGGGACGACTCCGAGGCCACGGTCCGCAACCGGCTGGAGGTCTACCACACGCAGACCGAGCCGATCATCGACTACTACAAGGCCCAGGGTCTGCTCGTGACCATCCCCGCCCTCGGTGAGGTCGCGGACGTGACGAAGCGCGCGATGGAAGCACTGAAGAAGTAGTCACCCTTTGGCGTGCAGGTACGGCCGCGGTGTCCCCAGGGCATCGCGGCCGTACTGTTGAGAAGACTCGTACCGAGGCTGGAAGGCTTTTTTCATGGTCCAGATCAAGACCCCCGAGCAGATCGCGAAGATGCGCGAGGCGGGGCTGGTCGTCGCCGCGATCCATGCGGCGACCCGTGAGGCGGCCGTACCCGGCGCCACGACGCGGGATCTGGACATGGTGGCCCGCAAGGTCATCGCGGACGCCGGCGCGAAGTCCAACTTCCTCGGCTACGGCGGTTTCCCCGCGACCATCTGCACCTCGGTGAACGAGGTCGTGGTCCACGGCATCCCGGACGACAAGACGGTCCTCAAGGACGGCGACATCATCTCGATCGACGCCGGCGCGATCGTCGACGGCTGGCACGGGGACGCGGCCTACACCGCCTTCGTGGGCACTGGGCACGCCCCTGAGCTCGTGGAGCTCTCCCGGGTGACCGAGGAGTCCATGTGGGCCGGTATCGCCGCCATGAAGCTGGGCAACCGGCTCGTGGACATCTCGAAGGCGATCGAGACGTACATCAAGCGCCAGCCGCGGCCGTCCACCGGTGAGCACAGCCTGGGCAAGTTCGGGATCATCGAGGACTACGGCGGGCACGGCATCGGGTCCGAGATGCACATGGACCCCCACCTGCTGAACTACGTCTCGCGCAAGCGGGGCAAGGGGATCAAGCTCGTGCCGGGCGTCTGCCTGGCCATCGAGCCGATGGTCTCCCTGGGCACTGCCCAGACCGAGGTCCTGGCGGACGACTGGACGGTCATCACCACGGACGGCACGTGGTCCTCCCACTGGGAGCACTCCATCGCGCTGACCGAGGCCGGTCCCATCGTGCTGACCAGCCCGGACTGCGGCAAGGCCAAACTGGCGGAGTACGGGGTCACCACGGCCCCGGACCCCCTCGGTTAATGATCTACAGTCTGGGGCAAACTTTCCGGATTCGTCTTTCTGGGAGCCCTGACGTAGACTGACTCGTCGGCTCTCGTGCACTTCCATGCCTGCATGGCGCACGGAGCCGATCAAGGTAGCCGATTCGAAGGGCGAAGCGTGGCCAAGAAGCAAGGTGCCATCGAAATCGAGGGCACCGTGATCGAGTCCCTCCCGAACGCGATGTTCAAGGTGGAACTGCAGAACGGTCACAAGGTCCTCGCGCACATCAGCGGAAAGATGCGCATGCACTACATCCGCATCCTCCCGGATGACCGGGTCGTCGTGGAGCTGTCTCCGTACGACCTCACGCGTGGCCGGATCGTCTACCGATACAAGTAGATCTTGTCCTCACTCCTGCCTGGGCATCCGTCCCGGTGCGGGTGGTGGCACTGACCCGGAGAACCTCACCCACATGAAGGTCAAGCCGAGCGTCAAGAAGATCTGCGACAAGTGCAAGGTGATCCGCCGTCACGGTCGGGTCATGGTCATCTGCGACAACCTGCGCCACAAGCAGCGCCAGGGCTGACGCACGCCGACCGACCTGCCTTCCGCAGTTCTTCGCGCGACGTAACAAAACGTACATACGCAGAACCCGCCCAGCCCTGAGAGGGGCCGGCGGCACCTCCGGCGGGGGCCGGGGACCCGGACGTACCATCACCCACTTCGGGTGGTCGGCGGTCGGGAGCGGTTCTGCGGAAGACCCCCGAACACACAGGAGCCATTTGTGGCACGCGTTTCCGGTGTCGACATCCCGCGCGAAAAGCGTGTGGAGATCGCACTTACCTACGTCTTCGGTGTCGGTCGCACCCGGTCCAAGGAAATCCTTGCGGCCACCGGTGTGAACCCGAACACCCGCGTTCGTGACCTGGCCGAAGAGGACCTCGTCAAGATCCGCGAGTACGTGGACGCCAACCTCCGCACCGAGGGTGACCTCCGCCGCGAGATCCAGGGCGACATTCGCCGCAAGATCGAGATCCAGTGCTACCAGGGCATCCGCCACCGTCGTGGCCTGCCGGTGCACGGTCAGCGCACCAGCACGAACGCGCGTACCCGCAAGGGCCCGCGTCGCGCGATCGCCGGTAAGAAGAAGCCGGGCAAGAAGTAGTCCTGTTCAGCGGTCTTGCGCTGTAGGACCGACCACCTCCCGTAGGAGATTTAGATGCCCCCCAAGGGTCGTCAGGGCGCTGCCAAGAAGGTGCGCCGCAAGGAAAAGAAGAACGTCGCTCACGGGCACGCCCACATCAAGAGCACGTTCAACAACACGATCGTCTCGATCACGGACCCCTCGGGCAACGTGATCTCCTGGGCCTCCGCCGGCCACGTCGGCTTCAAGGGCTCGCGCAAGTCCACCCCCTTCGCCGCGCAGATGGCCGCCGAGTCGGCCGCCCGCCGCGCGCAGGAGCACGGCATGCGCAAGGTCGACGTCTTCGTCAAGGGTCCGGGCTCCGGCCGTGAGACCGCGATCCGCTCCCTCCAGGCCACCGGCCTCGAGGTCGGCTCGATCCAGGACGTCACCCCCACCCCGCACAACGGCTGCCGCCCGCCGAAGCGCCGCCGCGTCTGATCCGGGGCGGCGCCCCTCCCCGCCGTCGCGGGGGTGATCCGCGCCGCCGCGTATGCGCAGCGGACGCACCTGTGCGTTCTTGAGTGTCCGGGCGGTACGACCCCTTCGGGGGCCGTGCCGCCCGTACCCTTGCAGTAGCCGTACCCCGGTACGGCGTCCCGTCGGGCGTCAAATAGTGGGCGTCCACGAATGAAGGAACACAGACATGCTTATCGCTCAGCGTCCTTCGCTGACCGAAGAGGTCGTCGACGAGTACCGCTCGCGGTTCGTGATCGAGCCGCTGGAGCCGGGCTTCGGCTACACCCTCGGCAACTCCCTGCGCCGTACGCTCCTGTCCTCGATCCCGGGTGCCGCTGTCACCAGCATCCGCGTGGACGGCGTCCTGCACGAGTTCACCACCGTGCCGGGTGTCAAGGAAGACGTCACCGACATCATCCTCAACATCAAGCAGCTGGTCGTCTCCTCGGAGCACGACGAGCCGGTCGTGATGTACCTGCGCAAGCAGGGTCCCGGCCTGGTCACCGCTGCTGACATCGCGCCCCCGGCCGGTGTCGAGGTGCACAACCCGGACCTGGTCCTCGCCACGCTCAACGGCAAGGGCAAGCTGGAGATGGAGCTGACCGTCGAGCGCGGCCGCGGCTACGTCTCCGCCGTCCAGAACAAGCAGCTGGGCCAGGAGATCGGCCGCATTCCGATCGACTCCATCTACAGCCCGGTCCTCAAGGTCACCTACAAGGTCGAGGCGACCCGAGTCGAGCAGCGCACCGACTTCGACAAGCTGATCGTCGACGTCGAGACCAAGCAGGCCATGCGCCCGCGCGACGCCATGGCGTCCGCCGGCAAGACCCTGGTCGAGCTGTTCGGTCTGGCGCGCGAGCTCAACATCGACGCCGAGGGCATCGACATGGGCCCGTCCCCCACGGACGCCGCCCTTGCCGCCGACCTGGCGCTGCCGATCGAGGAGCTCGAGCTCACCGTCCGGTCGTACAACTGCCTCAAGCGCGAGGGCATCCACTCCGTGGGTGAGCTCGTCGCCCGCTCCGAGGCCGACCTGCTCGACATCCGCAACTTCGGTGCGAAGTCGATCGACGAGGTCAAGGCGAAGCTGGCCGGCATGGGCCTGGCCCTCAAGGACAGCCCGCCCGGATTCGACCCGACCGCCGCCGCCGACGCCTTCGGCGCCGACGACGACGCGGACGCGGGCTTCGTCGAGACCGAGCAGTACTAAGAAGCTTGTGGGGGGTTCACGCCCCCCACACCCCCTCTTGCGACCGCCTGAGGGAACTGACACCGGTACCTGACACGGCCGGTGCAGATATGAAGGAGTAACACCATGCCGCGTCCCGCAAAGGGTGCCCGCCTGGGCGGCTCGGCCGCGCACGAGAAGCACCTCCTCGCGAACCTCGCGAAGGCGCTCTTCGAGCACGGCCGCATCACCACCACCGAGGCCAAGGCCCGTCGCCTGCGTCCCTACGCCGAGCGTCTGGTCACCAAGGCCAAGAAGGGCGACATCCACAACCGTCGCCTGGTGCTGCAGACGATCACGGACAAGAGCATCGTGCACACGCTGTTCACCGAGATCGCCCCGCGCTACGAGAACCGCCCCGGTGGTTACACGCGCATCACCAAGATCGGCAACCGTCGTGGCGACAACGCCCCGATGGCGGTCATCGAGCTGGTCGAGGCCCTGACGGTCGCCCAGCAGGCCACTGGTGAGGCCGAGGCCGCCACCAAGCGCGCGGTGAAGGAGGCGGAGGCCACCGAGGCTCCCGCCGCCGAGGAGACCAAGGAGGCCTGATCCCTTCCGGGATCACGCTGAATGGCTCTGAACGGGCCCGCCCCCTTCCGGGGCGGGCCCGTTCTGTCTTTCCTGACGCTCTTGAGCTTCTGAGAGGATCGGTCACGTGAGTGACGAGGTGGAGCCCGGGCACGTCCGGGTGCGGCTGGACCTGAGCTACGACGGCAAGGACTTCTCCGGCTGGGCGAAGCAGCGCGTGCTGCGGACCGTGCAGGGCGAGCTGGAGAGCGCGCTGCAGACGGTGATGAGGCTGCGGGAGCCGGTCGAGCTGACCGTCGCCGGGCGCACCGACGCCGGCGTGCACGCCCGCGGCCAGGTCGCGCAGTTCGACCTGGCCGAAGAGGTGTGGGCCGAGCACCACGACAAGCTGCTGCGCCGCCTCGCCGGTCGGCTGCCGCACGACGTCCGGGTGTGGAAGGTCGCCGAGGCCCCCGCGGGCTTCAACGCCCGCTTCTCGGCCATCTGGCGCCGCTACGCCTACCGGGTGGGCGACCACCAGGGCGGGGTCGACCCGCTGCGCCGCGGCCACGTCCTGTGGCACCAGTGGCCTCTCGACGTCGACGCCATGAACGAGGCCTCCGCCCCGCTGCTCGGCGAGCACGACTTCGCCGCGTACTGCAAGAAGCGCGAGGGCGCCACGACCATCCGCACGCTCCAGCAGCTCGGCTGGGAGCGCGGCGAGGACGGGATCGTCACCGCGACCGTGCGAGCCGACGCCTTCTGCCACAACATGGTCCGCTCGCTGGTCGGCGCCCTGCTGCACGTCGGCGACGGGCACCGGCCCACCGACTGGCCCGGCAAGGTGCTCGCGGCGGCCGTACGGGACTCCTCGGTGCACGTGGTCAAGCCGCACGGGCTGACCCTGGAGGAGGTCGGCTACCCGGCCGACGAGCTGCTGGCCGCCCGCAGCAAGGAAGCCCGGAACGTGCGGACCCTGCCGGGCGCCGGCTGCTGCTAATCCGTTTGGGCGGATCGCGGCCGGACCGGGACAATGCGCGGCATGGGACATCTCGAAGCCAGCCACCTGGAGTACTACCTTCCCGACGGGCGGGTCCTGCTCCCCGACGTCTCCTTCCGGGTCGGGGAGGGGTCGGTGGCGGCCCTGGTGGGGGCGAACGGCGCCGGCAAGACCACCCTGCTCAAGCTGATCTCCGGAGAGCTCCAGCCGCACGGCGGCGGGGTCACGATCAGCGGCGGGCTCGGCGTGATGTCGCAGTTCGTGGGCTCCGTACGGGACGAGACGACCGTGCGGGACCTGCTGGTCTCGGTGTCCCAGCCGCGGATCCGGGAGGCCGCGAAGGCCGTGGACCGCGCCGAGCAGCTGATCCTCACCGTCGACGACGAGGCCGCGCAGATGGCGTACGCGCAGGCGCTCAGCGACTGGGCCGACGTGCAGGGCTACGAGGCGGAGACCCTGTGGGACGTTTGCACCATGGCCGCGCTCGCCATCCCGTACGACTCCGCGCAGTTCCGCGAGGTGCGCACGCTGTCGGGCGGTGAGCAGAAGCGGCTGGTGCTGGAGGCGCTGCTGCGCGGGCCCGACGAGGTGCTGCTGCTCGACGAGCCGGACAACTACCTCGACGTGCCGGGCAAGCGCTGGCTGGAGGAGCAGCTGAAGGCCACCCGCAAGACGGTGCTCTTCGTCAGCCACGACCGGGAACTGCTCACCCAGGCCGCTGAGAAGATCATCAGCCTGGAGGCGAGCCCGACGGGCAGCGACGTGTGGGTGCACGGCTCGGGCTTCGCGACCTACCACGAGGCCCGCAAGGAGCGCTTCGCGCGCTTCGAGGAGCTCAAGCGGCGCTGGGACGAGGAGCACGCCCGCCTGAAGGCCCTGGTGCTGCGGCTGCGCAACCAGGCCGCCTCCAGCCCCGACATGGCCTCGCGCTACCGGGCGATGCAGACCCGCTTCCAGAAGTTCGAGGAAGCCGGCCCGCCTCCGGAGCCGCCGCGCGAGCAGGACATCAGGATGCGGCTCAAGGGCGGCCGGACCGGCGTGCGGGCGCTGACCGTGGAGAACCTGGAGCTCACGGGGCTGATGAAGCCGTTCTCCCTGGAGGTCTTCTACGGGGAGCGGGTCGCCGTCCTCGGCTCGAACGGCTCGGGCAAGTCGCACTTCCTGCGGCTGCTGGCCGGCGAGGACGTCAAGCACACCGGCAGCTGGAAGCTGGGCGCACGGGTGGTTCCCGGCCACTTCGCGCAGACCCACGCGCACCCGGAGCTCTTCGGCCGCACCCTCGTCGACATCCTGTGGACGGAGGCGGCCAAGCCCCTGGGCCAGGCGATGGGGGCCCTGCGCCGCTACGAGCTGGAGCGGCAGGGCGAGCAGCCCTTCGAGAAGCTCTCGGGCGGCCAGCAGGCCCGCTTCCAGATCCTGCTGCTGGAGCTGGCGGGGACCACGGCGCTGCTCCTGGACGAGCCGACGGACAACCTGGACCTGGAGTCCGCGGAGGCCCTGCAGGACGGCCTGGAGTCGTACGACGGCACGGTGCTGTGCGTCACGCACGACCGCTGGTTCGCCCGCACATTCGACCGCTACCTGGTATTCGGTTCGGACGGTGTGGTGCGGGAGACTCAGGAGCCCGTCTGGGACGAACGTAGAGTCGAACGCAAGCGCTAGGGGGAGACCGCCCCCTCGGTCGGAGTGAGGGGGAGGCGTTGTGGGCCTGCGGCCTGGCATCTGGCTCATGAAACGGGAGAAACACAGCTCCGGGAACCGGCTGGTCGACTGGCTGCTGCGGCCCGCGTCCCGGCCCTGGCAGCTCCTCTCCCTCGCGGTCGTCCTCGGGGTGTGCGTCTCCACGAGCTTGCGGGAGAACTGGGGCTCCGACAACGCCTTCGTGGTCAAGGCCGCGCAGACGCTGCTGGCCGGCGGCTCTCCGTACGAGGACAAGCGCTTCCTGTACCTGCCGAGCGCGGTCCTCATGGCCGTTCCGGAGGCGCTGCTGCCGACGACGGTGCTGCGGTGGAGCCTGCCGGTGGCGATGTCCGGGCTGCTGGGCATCGGCTGGCTGGCCGCGCTGCGGATCTTCTCGGTGCCGCTGCGCTCGCGCTTCGCGGTCGTCGGGTTCCCGGTGCTGGCCCTGGCCTACAAGCCGTACGTGAACCTCGTGCTGATCGGCAACTGGACCGCGATCTCGGCGGCCGCGCTGCCGGCGGCCCTGCTGCTCGCGCACCGGCGGCACTGGGGGGCGGCCGGACTGGTGGTCGGGCTGGCGATCGCCTGCAAGCCGATGCTGGTGCCGGTCGGGCTGCTGTTCGTGCTCGCGCGGCGGTGGCGGGGGCTGGCCGCGGCCGTGCTGGTTCCGCTCGGGCTCTCGCTGGCGGGCGCGCTGCTGATGCCGAGCCCGTCGCTGTTCTTCACCAAGACCCTGCCGTTCCTGCTCCAGGGGCAGGACGCGTACGCGCTGCCGTGGGACGCCTCGCCGATCGCGGTGCTGCCCCGGCTGGGGGTGCCGGAGCCGCTGGCGGTGCTGGTGGCCTTCGCGGGGGCCGGGGCGGGGCTGTGGGCCGCCTGGACCCGGTGGCGGCGTACGGAGGGGGAGCCGGACGGGGGAGAGCTGCGGCTCGTGGAGACGGCCTGCATGGTGATGCTCGCCGCGTTCCTGGTCTCCCGGCCGTCCTTCGACCACTACCTGCTGGTGGTGCTGCCGCTGCTGCTGGCCTCGGCGGTGCGGCCCGGCTCGATGCCCCGCTCGCCCTGGTTCTGGCTGGCCCTGGCGCCCCAGCTGGCACTGGTGCCGTGGCCTTCGGAGCTGGACCACAAGCGGCGCGCGTTCAAGGACTGCGCCACCCTGTGCGGGCTCGCGATTCTGCTGGCGCGTCGTGCGCTGCCCTCCGGACGGGTTATTCTGGAGCCTGTAACAACTGCGGGGTCCCCACCCAGGACCGAACCGGAGTGCGCCGCGACGCCAGCAGAATCGGCATCGCGGACCGCGTTTTGACCCATACGGGTCTGCTTGGGTATCCTGCTGGTTTGTTATGCGTATTGGCTTGCTCATTCTCACGTGAAAGGGCCTTACGCCGGTCCACCGGGCCGATGACCAGCGGTTCACACGGGTTGCGTCCCCGATGTGGACGAGGGCTGTCGTGATCGTCCGTGGTGACCTGTCAGGACCCTTCCCGTGGGGCTCGCGCCCCTGGGAACACCACCACTGAAGAAGCGAAGGCATACGCGTGCGTACGTTCAGCCCCAAGCCCGGCGACATCTCGCGCCAGTGGCTCGTCATCGACGCCCAGGACGTTGTCCTCGGCCGTCTGGCGACCCAGGCCGCCGCCCTCCTGCGCGGCAAGCACAAGCCGACTTACGCCCCCCACATGGACATGGGCGACTTCGTCATCATCGTCAACGCCGACAAGGTTCACCTGTCCGGCAACAAGGCGACCCAGAAGATGGCGTACCGCCACTCCGGCTTCCCGGGTGGTCTGCGTTCCGTGCGTTACGACGACCTTCTGGCGAACAACCCGGAGAAGGCCGTCGAGAAGGCCGTCAAGGGCATGCTCCCCAAGAACACCCTGGGCCGTCAGATGCTCTCGAAGCTGAAGGTCTACTCGGGCGACCAGCACCCCCACGCTGCCCAGCAGCCGGTGCCGTTCGAGATCACCCAGGTCGCGCAGTAGTTCCGGCCACCCCCTAAGACGTAGAAAATTCTGAGGAGCATCGTGGCCGAGACCACCGCCGAGACGACCCCCGCCGAAGAGTTCGAGGGCAACGTCGAGGAGTACACCAGCGAGTCCGAGGCCGTAGTCGAGGGCGACTACACCTCCGAGTCCCTTGCCGGTCGCTTCGGCGACCCCCAGCCGGCCGCCGGCCTGGGCCGTCGCAAGAACGCCATCGCCCGCGTCCGGATCGTTCCGGGCACCGGCAAGTGGAAGATCAACGGTCGCACCCTTGAGGACTACTTCCCCAACAAGGTGCACCAGCAGGAAGTGAACGAGCCGTTCAAGCTCCTCGAGCTGGACAACCGCTACGACATCATCGCCCGCATCGCGGGTGGCGGCGTCTCCGGCCAGGCCGGCGCCCTGCGCCTCGGTGTGGCCCGTGCGCTGAACGAGGCGGACGTGGACAACAACCGCCCGGCGCTGAAGAAGGCCGGCTTCCTCTCCCGCGACGACCGTGCGGTCGAGCGCAAGAAGGCCGGTCTTAAGAAGGCCCGTAAGGCTCCGCAGTACAGCAAGCGTTAATCTGCGCCTGCTGTTCTGCAACGAAACCGCCCCGGCAGCACTCTCCGTGCTGCCGGGGCGGTTCGTTTACCGCCACAAGCGGCAAATACCTGTCACAAGCGGTCATAAAGCGATGCAGAAACTCGGGAGGACAACAGTGGGACGACTCTTCGGGACGGACGGTGTACGCGGCGTTGCCAACGCGGATCTGACGGCGGAGCTCGCGCTCGGCCTCTCCGTGGCGGCTGCCCACGTACTGGGTGAGGCGGGTACCTTCGCGGGCCACCGGCCGACCGCGGTGGTCGGACGCGACCCCCGGGCCTCGGGCGAATTCCTCGAGGCGGCCGTCGTGGCCGGCCTCGCGAGCGCGGGCGTGGACGTCCTGCGCGTCGGTGTGCTGCCCACCCCGGCGGTGGCGTATCTCACCGGTGCGCTGGGTGCCGACCTCGGCGTGATGCTCTCCGCCAGCCACAACGCGATGCCGGACAACGGCATCAAGTTCTTCGCCCGGGGCGGCCACAAGCTCGCCGACGAGCTGGAGGACCGCATCGAGTCCGTCTACGAGGAGCACCGCACCGGCGCCCCCTGGGACCGGCCCACCGGCTCCGGCGTCGGCCGCGTCTCGGACTACAACGAGGGCTTCGAGAAGTACGTCGCCCACCTGATCGGGGTGCTTCCCAACCGCCTCGACGGCCTGAAGATCGTCCTGGACGAGGCGCACGGCGCGGCCGCGTACGTGTCGCCGGAGGCCTTCGCCCGGGCCGGCGCGGAGATCGTCACGATCGGCGCCGAGCCCGACGGCCTGAACATCAACGAGGGCTGCGGCTCCACCCACCTCGGCCTGCTCAAGGCGGCCGTCGTCGAGCACGGCGCCGACTTCGGCATCGCGCACGACGGTGACGCCGACCGCTGCCTGGCCGTGGACGGCGCGGGCGCGGAGGTCGACGGCGACCAGATCCTCGCCGTGCTGGCGCTGGCCATGCGCGAGGCCGGCCAGCTGCGCGGGAACACCGTGGTCGGCACCGTGATGTCCAACCTGGGCTTCAAGCTGGCCATGGAGGCCGAGGGCATCCAGGTCGTGCAGACCGGCGTGGGCGACCGGTACGTCCTGGAGTCGATGAAGGAGCACGGCTACGCGCTGGGCGGCGAGCAGTCCGGCCACGTGATCATCCTCGACCACGCGACGACCGGCGACGGCACGCTGACCGGGCTGCTGCTGGCGGCGCGGGTCGCGGCCACCGGCAGGTCCCTGGCCGAGCTGGCCGGCGTCATGCAGCGGCTGCCGCAGGTGCTGATCAACGTTCCCGACGTGGACAGGTCCCGCGTCGCGACCTCCGGCGAGCTGGCCGCGGCCGTGGCCGACGCCGAGCGCGAGCTGGGCGCCACCGGGCGCGTGCTGCTCCGTCCGTCCGGCACGGAGCCGCTCGTTCGGGTGATGGTGGAAGCCGCCGACATCGAGCAGGCCCGCGCGGTCGCCGGCCGGCTCGCGGACGTCGTGAAGTCGGCGCTCGGCTAGAACCCGCCCTGTCCGCGCGGTGGCGCACCCGGCTTCCGGATCATCCGGCCTTGCTGGGTGCGCCACAGCAGTTTCCAAGCGATGAGGGTGAGCGTGCCGGCCACGATGATGCCGAGCAGGTTCAGCAGCAGCTGCTCCGCCGAGCCCCGCATCTGCGCGAATTCGCCGTAGCTGAGGGCCACTGCCGCGTTGGCCGCCGCCGGGACGGTGGTGACGGAGATCGCCACGCCGACCAGGGCGCCGGCCTTCGCCGAGGTCAGCGACAGCATCCCGGCCACGCCGGCGAGCAGCGCCACGACGAACGAGAACGGGTCGGGCTGCCAGATGAAGCTCGTGTTCGGCCGGGGGTTGTCGAGCATTCCCGGGTGGAACTGGCCGAGCGCGTCCATCACCAGGCTGAACACCGTCGTCGCCGCGATCGCCGCGGCGAAGCCGACCAGCAGGGCGAGCAGCGAACGCCCGGCGGACTTCGGCTTCCGCTGTACCAGGCCCGTGCACACGCCGGCGAGCGGGCCGAACTCCGGACCGACCGCCATGGCGCCCACGATCAGGATCGCGTTGTCCAGGACCACGCCGCAGGCCGCGATCATCGTCGCCACGATCATGAAGACGGCATACGTGATGGTGAGGGTGGACTCCTCGTGCGTGGACTCGCCGAGCTGCTGCCAGATCACCGCGTCGGCGGCCTCGCCCGGCGCCTCCTCCTCCGCCTCGTCGGCGCGCCTGGAGATCGACAGGTCGATGTTCTCGACGGCGACCGAACCGGTCTCGTAGATGCCGACGGCGCGCACCTCCTGCAGCAACTCGTCTGCCGCCTCGCGCGCGACGTCACACAGCACCAGGTCGCCCTGTGGATCGCGGGCCGCGCCCTTCAGCACGACCAGGTGCGTGGTGCCGACCGTCTCGCCGATCAGCTCCAGCACCCGGTCCGTCAGGTCGGGCGGGGTGATCATCCGCAGATGCAGCATGCCCGTCACCCTAATGCGGACCGCACGCCTGCGGCGTGCTCCCTGCGCGGTCAGAGCTTGCGCAGGCTCAACTTCTGCACCTTGTGGTCCGGTCCCTTGCGGACGACCAGGGTGGCCCGGCCGCGCGTGGGGGCCACGTTCTCCAGCAGGTTGGGCCTGTTGATGGTCCGCCACATCGTCTGCGCGTACTCCATGGCCTCCTCCTCGGAGACCTGGGTGTACTTGCGGAAGTAGGAGAAGGGGTTCTGGAAGGCGGTCTCGCGCAGCTTCCGGAACCGGTTGAAGTACCAGCGCTCGATGTCCTCGGGGCGCGCGTCCACGTACACGCTGAAGTCGAAGTAGTCGGCGAGGCCGACCCGGGTCCGGCCGTCCTTGCCGGGGAGGGCCGGCTGGAGCACGTTGAGGCCCTCGACGATGAGGATGTCCGGGCGGCGTACGACGAGCTCCTCGCCGGGCACGATGTCGTAGATCAGGTGCGAGTAGACCGGGGCCCGGACCTCGTCCTTGCCGGCCTTGATGTCGGCCACGAACCGGGTGAGCGCACGGCGGTCGTAGGACTCGGGGAAGCCCTTGCGGGAGGTGAGCCCGCGCCGCTGGAGCTCCTTCATCGGGTAGAGGAAGCCGTCGGTGGTGACCAGCTCCACGCGCGGGTGCTCGGGCCAGCGCGCGAGCAGGGCCTGGAGCAGACGGGCCACGGTGGACTTGCCGACGGCGACCGAACCGGCGACCCCTATGACGAAGGGGGTGCCCTGCTGGGCGCCGTGCCCGTTGCCCGCGTCGCCGAGGAAGGTGTTGAGGGTGCCGCGCAGGTTGCTGGTGGCGCCCACGTACAGGTTCAGGAGGCGGGACAGCGGCAGGTAGACGTCGCGGACCTCGTCGAGGTCGATGACGTCGCCCAGGCCGCGCAGCCGCTCCACCTCCTCGGCGGTGAGCGGCAGCGGGGTCCGCTCGCGCAGGGCGCTCCACTCGGCGCGGGTGAGGTCGAGGTACGGAGAGGCGTCGGGGCCCCGGCGGTGGGCGGGACGCGCGGGGTTCCCGTCCGGGCCGGTGCGCTCCGTCGCGCTGTCCGGCGTGCTGCTTCGTGGCGGCGAAGTGATCACACCGCCATTGTCGGGGCTGCGGCTCGGTTATGGGTGGTGTGGTCGGTCACGTAGTGGTCCGTTTCGCCCCGGTTGCCCCTGCGGTCGGTACCGATTCGAGAGCCCGCGGGTCTCATGGCGGTCACGATCCGCGGCCAGAGCGCATCATGGCGAACCGGTGTTCGTGCGAGCCAGTAGATTGCTGCTTCTTGATCGTCTCTGGGGGAGTCCTTTCGTGCGTACCGCTTTCGTCCGTCGTACCGTCCTGACCGCCTCCGCGGTGTCCCTGGCCGTGCTGGCCACCGCCTGCGGGTCCTCCGAGGGCAAGAAGGAGGACGCCAAGCCGTCCGCCGGTGCGGCCACCTCCGCCGCGCCCGCCGCCAAGGCGAAGACGGACGCCGAGCTGGCCGGCCTGCTCGTGGCCCAGGCGGACCTGCCCCAGCACGTGGTCAAGCCGGCCACTCCGGCCGAGGCCGCTGCGGGGGCCGGCGCCACCAGCGACAAGCCCGAGTGCCTGCCGCTGGTCAAGGCGCAGTCCATGGCCCCGGTCGGTTCCGCCGGCGGCACGGCGCGCACGAAAGCCGTCGCCAAGCCCAAGGAGCCCGCGGCCGACGCGAGCCCCGAGGAGAAGCTGAAGGCCGCGATGGACGCCCTGGGCGGCACCGCCACCGCCGTCACCCTCTCCTCGTACGACGGCAAGGGTGCCGAGGAGGCCTTCGCCCTGCTGAAGTCCGCCGGCACAGCCTGCGCCGGCGGTTACACCGGCACCCAGGACGGCGAGGCGCTCAAGATCCAGAAGGTGGCTCCGGGTGCCGCCGTCACCGCAGGCGACGAGGCGCTCGCCTACACGGTGGTCGGTGACGCGGACGGCGAGAAGCTCTCGATGGAGCTCGTGGTCGTGCGCAAGGGCAACGCCCTCGCGACCTTCTCCGCCGTCAGCCTGACCGGCACCGCCGAGCAGCCGAAGGCCGTCGTCGACGCGCAGGTCAAGAAGCTCGGCTGACCCCCGCCCGGGGGACGGACGTCAACCCCGCTCCGGCACATTCGCCGGGGCGGGGTTTCGTCTTGTTCGGCTACGGGGCAGGAGCTCAACTTCGGCGTACGCTGCGGCCTATGTGCGGAATTGTGGGTTACGTGGGAGCGCAGTCGGCGCTCGATGTGGTCATCGCCGGACTCAAGCGGCTGGAGTACCGCGGCTACGACTCGGCGGGGGTCGCGGTGCTCTGCGACGGGGAGCTGACCGCCGCCAAGAAGGCCGGGAAACTCGTCAACCTGGAGAAGGAGCTGGTCGGCAACCCGCTGCCGTCCGGGTCCACGGGCCTCGGGCACACCCGGTGGGCCACCCACGGCGGGCCGACCGACGCCAACGCCCACCCCCACCTGGACAACTCCGGACGGGTGGCGGTCGTGCACAACGGCATCATCGAGAACTTCGCCCTGCTGCGCACCGAACTCGCCGAGCGCGGGCACCGGCTGGAGTCCGAGACGGACACCGAGGTGGTGGCGCACCTGCTCGCCGAGGAGTACGCGGCCGGCGGGGACCTGGCTGCGGCGATGCGGCGGGTGTGCCGGCGGCTGGAGGGCGCCTTCACGCTGGTCGCCGTGCACGCCGACGCGCCGGACGTGGTCGTCGGCGCGCGGCGGAACTCGCCCCTGGTGGTGGGCGTGGGAGAAGGGGAGAACTTCCTCGCCTCGGACGTGGCCGCGTTCATCGCCCACACCCGGTCCGCGATCGAGCTGGGCCAGGACCAGGTCGTCGAGCTGCGCCGCGACGGGGTCACGGTGACCAACTTCGACGGCTCGGCCGCGACCGTGCGGGCGTACCACGTGGACTGGGACGCCTCGGCGGCCGAGAAGGGGGGCTACGACTACTTCATGCTCAAGGAGATCGCGGAGCAGCCGAAGGCCGTCGCCGACACCCTCCTCGGCAGGATCGACGCGAGCGGTTCGCTGACCCTGGACGAGGTGCGCATCCCCGCCTCGGTGCTCAGGGAGGTCGACAAGGTCGTGCTCGTGGCCTGCGGTACGGCGTACCACGCGGGCATGATCGCGAAGCTGGCCATCGAGCACTGGACCCGCATCCCGTGCGAGACGGAGCTGGCGAGCGAGTTCCGCTACCGCGACCCGATCCTGGACCAGCGGACGCTGGTGATCGCGATCTCGCAGTCCGGCGAGACCATGGACACCCTGATGGCGGTGCGGCACGCCCGCGAGCAGGGCGCCAAGGTGCTGGCGATCTGCAATACGAACGGCTCCACCATCCCGCGCGAATCGGACGCCGTGCTCTACACGCACGCGGGCCCGGAGGTCGCGGTCGCCTCCACCAAGGCGTTCCTGACGCAGCTCGTGGCCTGCTACCTCGTGGCGCTGTACCTCGGGCAGGTCCGGGGCACCAAGTGGGGCGACGAGATCCGGGCCGTGATCCGGGAGCTGTCGGACATCGCCGCGGCGGTGGACACCGTCCTGGAGACGATGGAGCCGGTACGGGCCCTCGCGCGGTCCCTCGCCGAGAAGAACACCGTGCTGTTCCTGGGGCGGCACGTGGGCTACCCCGTGGCGCTGGAGGGCGCGCTCAAGCTCAAGGAGCTGGCGTACATGCACGCCGAGGGCTTCGCGGCGGGCGAGCTCAAGCACGGGCCGATCGCCCTGATCGAGAAGGACCTGCCGGTGGTGGTGGTCGTCCCGTCGCCGCGCGGGCGGTCGGTGCTCCACGACAAGATCGTGTCGAACATCCAGGAGATCCGGGCGCGCGGGGCGCGGACCATCGTCATCGCGGAGGAGGGCGACGAGGCGGTCGTACCGTACGCCGACCACCTGATCCGGATCCCGGCCACGCCGACGCTGCTCCAACCGCTGGTGGCGACGGTGCCGTTGCAGGTCTTCGCGTGCGAGTTGGCGACCGCGCGGGGGAACGAGGTGGACCAGCCGCGTAACCTCGCGAAGTCGGTGACGGTGGAGTGAGCGGGCGAGTGGGGCTGTTGTGATTATCGGCGTGGGGATCGACGTCGCGGAGATCGAGCGGTTCGGCGCGGCGCTGGAGCGGACGCCGAACATGGCCGGACGGCTCTTCCGCGACGCCGAGTTGACGCTGCCGAGCGGGGAGCGGCGCGGTATCGCCTCGCTCGCGGCCCGGTTCGCGGCCAAGGAGGCCCTGGCCAAGGCGCTCGGCGCGCCCGCCGGGCTGCTGTGGACCGACGCCGAGGTGTACGTGGAGGAGTCCGGGCAGCCCCGCCTGCGGGTGTCCGGCACGGTCGAGGCCCGGGCCCGGGAGCTGGGCGTGAAGTCCTGGCACATCTCGCTGAGCCACGACGCCGGCGTGGCCTCGGCCGTGGTGATCGCCGAGGGATAGCGCCGCCCTGCCCGGGCTCGCGGCACACGGGGGGCCTCGTGGGGCAGGGTGGTGCCATGCGTACTGCTTACAGCGTGGAGACCGTACGGGCCGCCGAGCGGGAGCTGATGGCCGGGCTGCCCGAGGGCGCCCTGATGCAGCGGGCGGCGGCCGGGCTGGCCGCCGTCTGCGCGGGGCTGCTGGGACGGGTGTACGGGTCGCGGATCGTGCTGCTCGTCGGGCCCGGCGACAACGGGGGCGACGCCCTGTACGCCGGCGCGCGGCTCGCCCGGCGCGGAGCCCGGGTGACGATGGTGCCGATGAACCCCGGGCGGGTGCACGCGGGCGGGCTCGCCGCGCTGCGGGCCGCCGGGGGGCGGGTCGCGGAAGCCGTCCCGCGGCGCTGCGACCTCGTGGTGGACGGGCTGCTGGGGATCGGCGGCCGCGGCGGGCTGCGGCCGGCCGCGGCGGCGCTGGTCGAGCGGATCCCGCAGGGGGTCCCGGTGGTCGCCGTGGACCTGCCGAGCGGCGTGGACGCGGACACCGGGGAGGTGGCGGGAGCGGCCGTGACGGCCGACGTGACGGTGACCTTCGGGGCGTACAAGCCGGGGCTGCTCATCGACCCGGCCGCCTCGCGTGCGGGCGTGGTGCACCTGGTGGACATCGGCCTGGAGCTGCCGGCACGCGCCGACGCCGAGGCTCTGCAGCACGCGGACGTGGCGGGGCTGCTGCCGGTGCCGACGGCGTCGAGCGACAAGTACCGGCGGGGCGTGGTGGGCATCGCCGCCGGGTCCCCGCACTACCCGGGCGCGGCCGTACTGGCCGTGGCGGGGGCGCTGCGCGGCGGTGCGGGCGCGGTGCGGTACGTGGGGCCGACGGCACAGGCGGTGCTCGCGCGGTACCCCGAGACGCTGATCGGGCGGGGCCGGGTGCAGGCGTGGGTGATCGGCCCGGGGCTGGGGGAGGGGCGCGGCGGCGAGGTCGCGGAGCTGTTGGAGCAGGACGTGCCGGTGCTGGTCGACGCGGACGGGCTGCGGGGGCTGGACCCGGAGGTGCTGCGGGCCCGGACGGCCCCGACCCTGCTGACCCCGCACGCGGGGGAGGCGGCGGCGCTGCTGGGGGTGCCGCGGGAGTCGGTGGAGGCGGGGCGGCTGGGGGCGGTACGGGGATTGGCGGAGCGGTACGGGTCGACGGTGCTGCTGAAGGGCTCGACGACGCTGGTCGCCTCCGGCGGGGGGCCGGTGCGGGTGAACCCGACGGGGACGCCGTGGCTGGCCACCGCGGGGAGCGGCGACGTGCTGTCGGGGCTGGCCGGGTCCCTGCTGGCGGCCGGGCTGTCCGGGCCGGATGCCGGGTCGGTGGCGGCGTACCTGCACGGCCTGGCGGCCAGGCTCGCGGGCGGTCCGCTGCTGGCCCATGACGTGGCCGCCGCCTTGCCGCGGGCCTGGCGCGAGGCCGAGCGCCCGTAGCCGAGCCCGCCTCGGGGTTCGGCCCCGGGCCCCCGGGCTGGAGGGTGCCCCCGGCCGTGGGTCGTGTGCGGCGCCGCTGCCGGGGGCCGGCCCCCGGACCCCCGCGCCTCAAACGCCGGCGGGGCTGAAAGACCCGGGGCTCCGCCCCGTACCCCGCGCCTCAAACGCCGGCGGGGCTGGTTGGTGCATCCGGCCGTGGGTTGTGTGCGGCGCCGCTGCCGTACCCCGCGCCTCAAACGCCGGCGGGGCTGGATGGTGCCTCCGGCCGTGGGGCGTGTGCGGGCGCCGCTGCCGGGCTCCCGCACCTTGACGCCGGCGGGGCTGGAAGTCGGGCGGCGGGGCTGGTTGGTGGCCCGGGCTTGGTCGTGTGCGGCGCCGTTCGCGGGGGGCGGCCCCCGGCCCCCGCGCCGGTGCAGGTCGGGTGCTGCCGCAGGGGGCCGAGCCGCGGGGTCTGAGAGACTGTGCGGGATGAACGAGACACCGACGCGCGTGTACGCCGAGATCGATCTGGACGCCGTACGGGCGAACGTGCGCGCGTTGCGCGAGCGGGCGCCCCGCGCCGAGCTGATGGCCGTCGTCAAGGCGAACGCCTACGGGCACGGCGCCCTGGCCTGCGCCAAGGCCGCCCAGGAGGCCGGTGCCACCTGGATCGGGACCGCCACTCCCGACGAGGCGCTCGCGCTGCGCGCCGCCGGGGTCGAAGGCCGGATCATGTGCTGGCTCTGGACCCCCGGCGGGCCCTGGCAGGCCGCCGTCGAGGCCGGTATCGACGTGTCGGTCAGCGGGATGTGGGCCCTGGACGAGGTACGGCAGGCCGCCCGCGCCGCCGGCCGCACCGCCCGGGTCCAGCTCAAGGCCGACACCGGGCTCGGCCGGGCCGGCTGCCAGCCCGCCGACTGGGCGGAACTGGTCGGGGCCGCCGTCGCCGCCCAGGCCGAGGGAACCGTCGAGGTCACGGGCCTCTGGTCGCACTTCGCCTGCGCCGACGAGCCCGGCCACCCGTCCATCCAGCTCCAGCTCACCGCCTTCCGCGACATGCTCGCGTACGCGGAGAAGGAGGGCGTGGAGCCCGAGGTCCGGCACATCGCCAACTCGCCCGCCACGCTCACCCTGCCCGAGTCCCACTTCGACCTGGTGCGCTGCGGACTGGCGGTCTACGGGGTCTCGCCCGCGCCCGAACTCGGTACCCCGGCCGAGCTCGGCCTGCGGCCCGCCATGACCCTCAAGGCCTCCCTCGCGCTGGTCAAGGAAGTCCCCGCCGGGCACG
Source organism: Streptomyces subrutilus (assembly GCF_001746425.1). Taxonomy (GTDB): domain Bacteria; phylum Actinomycetota; class Actinomycetes; order Streptomycetales; family Streptomycetaceae; genus Streptomyces; species Streptomyces subrutilus_A. The sequence goes on from NZ_MEHK01000001.1 coordinate 4,456,632, forward strand.
GCGTGAGCTACGGGCACCACTACCTCACCGAGGCCGAAACCACCCTCGCGCTGGTCCCGGCCGGTTACGCCGACGGCATCCCGCGGCACGCCTCCGGGCGCGGCCCGGTGCTCGTCGGCGGCAAGGTCCGGCGCGTCGCCGGGCGCGTCGCCATGGACCAGTTCGTGGTCGACCTCGACGGCGACCCCGCACAGGCCGGCGACGAAGCCGTCATCTTCGGGGACGCCGAGCGCGGCGAGCCGACCGCCGAGGACTGGGCGAGGGCGGCGGACACGATCGCCTATGAGATCGTCACCCGTATCGGAGGGCGTGTGCCCCGGGTGTACCTGGGCGCCTGAGGCGGAGTGAGGGCGGCGGCGTGAGCGAGAACTGGCGCAAGGCCGGCTGGGCCGGCGCTGCCATCGGCGTGATAGCGGCGGGCGCGGCGGCCGGGGTCGCCGTCGAACGGATCACGGTCGGGCGCGGCATGCGCAGGAAGGCGCGCCTGGCCCTCGACGCCACCGGTGACTACGGCTCGCTGCGCGGGACGCAGGGCACCTGCCGGGCCGAGGACGCCACCGAGCTCTACTACGAGGTCGACGAGCTCCCCGAGGAGACCAAGCGGCCGCGGTCCCGGCTGCGCCGGAAGTCCGCGCCGCAGGCGACCGTCGTCTTCTGCCACGGCTACTGCCTCGCCCAGGACTCGTGGCACTTCCAGCGCGCGGCGCTGCGCGGAGTGGTCCGCACCGTCTACTGGGACCAGCGCAGCCACGGCCGCAGCGCCCGCGGGCTGGCCCAGGCGGACGGCGAGCCGGTCACCATCGAACAGCTCGGCCGCGACCTGAAGGCCGTCATCGACGCGGCCGCCCCCGAAGGCCCGCTGGTCCTCGTGGGTCACTCCATGGGCGGAATGACCATCATGGCGTTCGCGGAGCAGTTCCCCGAGTTCGTGCGCGAGCGCGTCGTCGGCGTCGCCCTGGTCGGCACCTCGAGCGGCCGCCTCTCCGAGGTGACGTACGGGCTGCCGGCCGTCGGGCTGGGCGCCGTGCGCAGGATCCTGCCGGGCGTGCTCAAGGCGCTGGGCTCGCAGGTGGAACTGGTGGAGAAGGGCCGCAGGGCCACCGCCGACCTCTTCGCGGGCATGATCAAGATGTACTCGTTCGGCTCCCACGACGTGGACCCGGGCGTCGCGCGCTTCGCGGAGCGGCTCATCGAGGCCACCCCGATCGACGTGGTCGCCGAGTTCTACCCGGCCTTCCAGACCCATGACAAGACCGCGGCCCTGCGGCACTTCGCGGACATCCCCGTCACCGTCGTCGCCGGGGACAAGGACATGATCACCCCGGCCGGGCACAGCCTCGCCGTCAAGGAGGCGCTGCCGAGCGCCGAGCTGGTGGTCCTGGAGTCCACCGGGCACCTGATGATGCTGGAGCGCCCCGAGACGGTGACCCGGCTGCTGACCGAGCTGCTGGCGCGCACCGGGGCGGTGCACGCCCTCGCAGCGACTAACGTTGGCGGGCATGGAAGAAGTACCGCTGGAAGCACAGCGCAGCCAGGCACCGGCAGCTGAGGCGAGCGCCGGATCCGAGGCCCGGATCACCGTCGGTTCCCCGGACGCCATGCAGGAGTTGGGCCGCAGGCTCGCCGGTCTGCTGCGCCCGGGTGACCTCGTCCTGCTGACCGGCGAGCTCGGTGCGGGCAAGACCACGCTCACCCGAGGGCTCGGCGAGGGCCTGGGCGTGCGCGGGGCCGTGACCTCCCCGACCTTCGTGATCGCCCGCGTGCACCCCTCGCTGACCGGCGGGCCCGCGCTGGTGCACGTGGACGCGTACCGGCTGGGCGGCGGGCTGGACGAGATGGAGGACCTGGACCTCGACGTCTCGCTGCCCGAGTCCGTGGTCGTCGTGGAATGGGGCGACGGCAAGGTGGAAGAGCTCTCCGACGACCGGCTGCACGTGGTGATCGGCCGCGCGGTCGGCCACGAGGAGGTCCTGGACGACGTACGGGAGGTGTCGGTGCGCGGGATCGGGGCGCGCTGGGCCCACGGGGCCGGGCTGGACGCCCTGGCCGGAGCCCTCTCGGAGTAGCGCCGGGGGAACCGGCGGCCGGAGATTCCGACAACTCGTCGGCAACATATTGCGCCCGCGGCGGCGCGCGTGGTGACATGGTACCGAGAGTTTCTTAGGCATGCCTAAGTTCGGCGTCCCGGTCCAGGAGGCAGCCATGTCGGCACCAGCAGGAGCGCACCGCGAGCCCCGGCCGTCCGCGGTGTCCATGGGGGCGCTGTTGGCCGCGGGTGCGGCCGCCAGCGCCGTCTCGACGCCGCCGGCCCTCGTACGGGTGACGGACGAGGGGGAGCCGGAGGACGCCGTACGCGAACAGGCCGCTCCGGCATCCGAAGCGGCCTAGCGGTACCAGGGGGCGCCGCAGCTCGCGGCGCCCGTCGCACGTACGGGTGGTTTGCCGCAGGGGGTCAGGGGACGACGACGACCTTCGAGTTGATCGTCGCGAAGGCCCACATCGCGTCGCCGTCGGCCTTCGTCATGCGGATGCCGCCGGTCTTCCGGTTCGGGTCGGGCTCCGGCGTCGTGCCGTCCACGCGGGCGCTGAAGCCGATCACCACGCCCTCCGTCGTCGCGAACCGCACGACGTGCTCGACCGGCACCCCGTCCGAGCCGGTGACCGAACCCGAGCGCGAGCCCACCAGGTAGCTGCCCGCCTTCGGGTGCACCGTGCTCGGCATCACCGCGAACGACCTGGGCTCCTGACCGGCCTCGCCCACCAGCCACACGCGCTTCTGCCCCACGGAGTACACGACCCGCACCCCGGAGCCCGAGCCCTCCGGCACCGGCACCGGCTTCGCCGGGTCCTGCTTGCCCGCGGCCTGGCTGGGGGCCGGAGCCGGCTCCTGCGGACCGGCCGCCTGCGGAGGCCGCTCGGGAGCCGTCGCGGACGCCTGGTAGCCGAGGAACCCGATCGCGGCGAGTGCCGCGGCGGTGAGCCCGGCCACGATTCCCGAGCTGCTGCGTGCCACCTTGCTCCACCTCTCCGCGCTGCCTGATGCCTCGGCCGATGCCTGATCGAAAGGTAGCAGCAGGCCCGCTCCGCGACCGGCCGCAAGGGCCGGGGGTTGCGGAGTCGTAGGCTGTTCGCGTGCTCTTGCTCGCTGTAGATACCGCCACGCCCGCCGTCACCGTCGCCCTGCACGACGGCGAGGCCGTCCTCGCCGAGTCGAACCAGATCGACGCCCGCCGCCACGGGGAGCTGCTGCTGCCCTCCGTGGACAAGGTGCTCGCCGAGGCCGGGCTGAAGCTCGACGCCGTCACCGGCATCGTCGTCGGGGTCGGCCCCGGCCCCTACACCGGGCTGCGCGTCGGCCTCGTCACCGCCTCCACCTTCGCCTCCGTGCTGGGCGTGCCCGTGTACGGCCTGTGCACCCTCGACGGGCTGGCCTACGCGGCCGGGACCGCCGGGATCGAGGGCCCCTTCACCGTCGCCACCGACGCGCGGCGCAAGGAGGTCTACTGGGCGCGCTACGAGGACCCCCGCACGCGGGTCGGCGAGCCCGCCGTGGACCGCCCGGCCGACATCGCCGAGCAGGTCGCCGGCCTCCCGGCGGTGGGCCAGGGCGCGCTGCTCTACCCCGAGGTCTTCCCCGACGCCCGCGGGCCCGAGCACCAGTCGGCCGCCGCACTGGTGTCGCTGGCCGCCGAGCGCCTGGCGGCCGGGGCCGCGTTCGAGAACGCCGACGGCGTGCCGCCGGCCCCGCTCTACCTGCGCCGGCCCGACGCGCAGGTGCCCAAGAACTACAAGGTGGTCACCCCCAAGTGACGGCCGCCCCTGACGTCGTGCTCCGCGAGATGCGCTGGTGGGACATCGAGCCGGTGCTGGAGCTGGAGCACGAGCTGTTCCCCGACGACGCCTGGTCCGCCGCGATGTTCTGGTCCGAACTGGCCCACGCACGCGGCCCGCAGTCCACCCGCCGGTACGTGGTCGCCGAGAACGGCTCGGGCCGCCTGGTGGGATACGCCGGGCTGGCCGCCGCCGGCGACCTGGCCGATGTACAGACCATCGCGGCCGCCCGCGACCAGTGGGGGACCGGGCTCGGCGCCCGGCTCCTGACCGACCTGCTGCGCGCCGCGACCGCGTTCGAGTGCGCCGAGGTGCTGCTGGAGGTGCGCGTGGACAACGCCCGCGCGCAGAAGCTCTACGAGCGCTTCGGCTTCGAGCCCATCGGCTTCCGGCGGGGCTACTACCAGCCCGGCAACGTCGACGCGCTCGTCATGCGACTGACCGACCCCGCACAAGCACGAACTGAGAGCAGTGAGAGCAATGGCTGACGAACCTCTCGTCCTCGGCATCGAGACCTCCTGCGACGAGACCGGCGTCGGCATCGTCCGCGGCACCACCCTGCTCGCGGACGCGATCGCGTCGAGCGTCGACGAGCACGCGCGCTTCGGCGGGGTCGTGCCCGAGGTGGCCTCGCGCGCCCACCTGGAGGCGATGGTCCCCACCATCGAACGCGCCCTGAAGGAGGCCGGGGTCAGCGCCCGCGACCTCGACGGCATCGCGGTCACGGCCGGGCCGGGCCTCGCGGGGGCGCTGCTGGTGGGCACCTCGGCGGCCAAGGCGTACGCCTACGCCCTGGGCAAGCCGCTCTACGGCGTGAACCACCTGGCCTCGCACATCTGCGTGGACCAGTTGGAGCACGGTCCGCTGCCGGAGCCGACCATGGCGCTGCTGGTGTCGGGCGGGCACTCCTCGCTGCTGCTGGCCCCCGACATCACCTCCGACGTCCGGCCGCTCGGCGCGACCATCGACGACGCGGCCGGCGAGGCCTTCGACAAGATCGCCCGCGTGCTCCAGCTGGGCTTCCCCGGCGGTCCGGTCATCGACCGGCTGGCGCGGGAGGGCGACCCGAAGGCGATCAACTTCCCGCGCGGGCTGACCGGGCCGCGCGACGCCCCGTACGACTTCTCCTTCTCGGGGCTGAAGACGGCCGTCGCCCGCTGGATCGAGGCGAAGCGGCACGCGGGCGAGGAGGTGCCGGTGCGCGATGTGGCGGCGTCCTTCCAGGAGGCCGTGGTGGACGTGCTGACGCGCAAGGCGATCCGGGCGTGCAAGGACGAGGGCGTCGACCACCTGATGATCGGCGGCGGGGTGGCGGCCAACTCCCGGCTGCGCTCGCTGGCGCAGGAGCGGTGCGACGACGCGGGGATCATCCTGCGGGTGCCGCGGCCGAAGCTGTGCACGGACAACGGTGCGATGGTGGCGGCGCTGGGCGCGGAGATGGTCAAGCGGAACCGGGCCGCATCGGACTGGGACCTGTCGGCGGACTCCTCGCTGCCGGTGACGGACCCGCACGTGCCGGGTGCCCACGGCCACGGGCACGGGCACGGCCACGCGCACGGCCACGGCCACGCGCATGACCACGACCACGTGCACGAGCTGAGCAAGGACAACCTCTACTCATGAGCACCGTCGCGCTGATGTGGGAGGCCCGGGCCGCCGACGGTCGGGGCAACGAACTGCTGGAGTGGGCCCGCGCCCAGGTCCTCGCCCGGGAGCCGGTGCGCCGCGAGGTGTTCCGGGCCCCGCAGGACCGGGTGCTGGTGATCACCTGGTGGGAGGCGGCCGAGGGGACTGCTGCGGACCTGCCGGAACTGCCCGAGCCCGCCGCTGATCTGATCACGCGAGCGGTGCACCGCTGGCGCTTCGAGTCGGTCGAGGCCGGCTAGGGGGCGTCTCGCGGACCGGGCCTGCCGCCCGGGCCCGGCCGCCGGGCGCGGCTATGGTCATGTGCATGCCTCGCCGTGACCTGCCGCCCCCGCCGCCGCCCGCGCACCTGCGCGACTGGCTGGACGGGGCCGCCGTACGGGCCGACCGCGCACGGTTCCTGCGCGATCTGGGCCGACGCAGCCTGGGCGTGGGGCGGCTGCTGCGCCTGTGGGCCGTCGCGGCCGTCTTCGTCCTCGGCTGGTGCTTCGTCGGCACGGCCTGGATGGCCTTCGAACAGCACGACCCCTTCGGCCGCGTCCACGGCCTCGTCCTCGCCGCCCTCGGTGCCGGCGTGCTGATTCCGGCCGGCATCTGGTGCGTCCGGGGGGCCCGGCGCGACCGGCAGGTGCGGCAACTGCTGCACGCCTGGGCGGAGTCGGACCGGGACCCGGTCGCCGACGCCCGCGTCCGGGCCCCCGGGCTGAGCCTGACCTGGTGCGTGGCCTCGTTCGCCCTGGGCGCGGTCGGGCTGTGGGTGGCCTTCGGCGCCGCCGCCTCGGCCGACCCGGTGCGCACGACGTACGGCGAGATCGCGTACCTCATGGGCATCGGCCAGATCCTGTGGGTCACCGGCCTGCTGGGCCTCGCCAAGGCCGCCGCACACCACCGCTGGACGGTCCGGGCCTTCCGCGCACCCGCGTCATAGCTCGCGGGCCGGCGCCCCGATCAGCATCGACGGGGCGCCCGCGACGCGGGTCAGGAAGACCGTCGCCGCGTGCGGGCCCTGCGGCTTGACCTTCCTGCGGAGCTCCTCCGGCTCGATGGCCGAGCCGCGCTTCTTCACGGTGAGGACGCCCACCCCGCGCTCGCGCAGCAGCGCCTTCAGCTTCTTCAGCCCGAAGGGCAGCACGTCGGTGATCTCGTACGCCGTCGCGTACGGCGTCGCGCGCAGCTCGTCGGCGGTGATGTACGCGATGGTCGGGTCGATCAGCCTGCCGTCGAGCTGCTCGGCGACCTCGGCCACGAGGTGGGCGCGGATCACGGCGCCGTCGGGCTCGTAGAGCCAGCGGCCGACCGGGCCCGCCTCCGGGTCGGGCAGCGGGTCGGCGGTCTGCAGGGCGCGCGGCCCGGGCAACAGGGTGGCGCGCACGGTCCCCGGCGAGGTCCCAAACCAGAGCACGGCCTCCTTCACGTCCCCCTGGTCGGAGATCCACTCGGCCTCGGCCTCGGCCGGGACCGCCTCGTGCGGGATCCCGGGTGCGATCTTGATCGCGGCGTACTTCGCCGTACGGGCCGTCTCCACGGCCCAGGACAGCGGCGGCGAGTACGACTCCGGATCGAAGATCCGGCCGCGCCCGCCGCGCCGGGCCGGGTCGATGAAGACGGCGTCGTAGCCGGCGGTGTCCACCTCCGTCACGTCCGCCTCCCGGACCTCGATCAGGTCCGCCAGTCCCAGCGCCTCGGCGTTGGCCCGGGCGACGGCGACCGTCAGCGGGTCGTGGTCGACGGCGAGCACCCGGATGCCGAGCCGCGCCAGGGCGAGCGCGTCCCCGCCGATGCCGCAGCACAGGTCCGCGAGGCTGCGCACGCCGAGCGCGGCGAGCCGCTCGGCGCGGTACGAGGCCACGGACGCGCGGGTCGCCATCTCGCCGCCACCGGGCGTGAAGTACATCCGGAACGCGTCCTGCGCGCCGAACTTCGCCACCGCGCGCTGCCGCAGCCGGGCCTGCCCGAGCGCGGCGGAGACCAGTGCGGCGGGGTGCTCGCGGCGCAGCCGGGTGGCGAGGGCCAGCTCCTGCGCGGGGTCGTGGTCGCGGAGCGAGTCGAGGAGGGCGCGCCCCTCGGGGGTGAGGAGGGCGGCGAAGTCTTCGGGGGTCACGGATCCATTGTCGGCGACGCGCGGCGACGCGCGGGGGCGCGCGGGGGTGTGGGCCAGTCGGTGGAAGGTGGGGCTCCGCTCGCGGTGTCTTCCGGGGAGCCCGCGTGTCGGGTGCCAGGATGCGCAGCTATGCAGCTAGTCCGACAAAAGGAAGATAAGACGCAACAGGGTCACCGGTACGCGGCGGGTCCGCGCGGCCGGTTCGGGGTGGCCGTGGCCGCCCTGCTGGTAGCCGCCCTCGGCACGGCGTGCGGCTCCGGGGGGTCCGAGGGGCCGGACAAGGCCGAGAAGGCGAAGGCGGCCAAGGGTGCGGAGGCGGGGGCGGCGGGCGCGCTCAGCGCCGCCGAGAAGGCCAAGGCGGCCCAGCAGGCGCGCATCGCGGCGGTCAAGAAGTGGCGGCTGGCCAAGACCCCGCTGACCGCCCCGCCGGCGCCGAAGGAGAAGCCCGAGCTCACCACGCGCGACGGCTTCGAGGTGGAGGACCAGGAGGAGTACCCGCCGGTCTTCACCACCATCGACACGGAGGACAAGGTCGTCTTCCTGACCGTCGACGACGGCGCGGAGAAGGACCCCGAGTTCCTGAAGATGATGCAGGAGCTGAAGATCCCGTACACGGCCTTCCTCAGCGACTACATCGTCAAGGACAACTACCCCTACTTCAAGGAGATGCAGGCCGCCGGCGTCACCCTGAACAACCACACGCTCAACCACCGGTACATGCCGGGCCTCTCGTACGAGCAGCAGCGCGAGGAGATCTGCGGCCAGCAGGACACGATCCGGAAGCAGTTCGGCAAGCGGCCCACCCTCTTCCGCCCGCCGTACGGCAACTACAACCAGGACACCCTGCGCGCGGCGAAGAACTGCGGGATCAAGGCGGTGCCGCTGTGGAACGCGGAGGCCTTCCCGAACCGGATGGAGTACCGCGAGTGGGACCGCGACCTGCACCCCGGTGACATCATCCTGACCCACTTCCGGGGCAAGGACGACTGGAAGGGCACAATGCCTGACATGATCCGTCAGGTCATGAAGACCGTCACGGACAAGGGATACGCCGTGGCTCGCCTGGAGGACTATCTGTGAAGCACGCGCGCCGGTTGGTAGCCGGATCGCTGGCGGCCGGCGCGCTGGCGCTGTCCCTGACGGGGTGCGGGGACGGCGCGGCCCCCACCGAGCGGCTGGGGCCCAAGGCGAAGGCGACGCAGGAGCCGTCGGCCGCTCCCGCGTCGCCGTCCGCGTCGGCCTCCGCCCCCTCGGCGGGCGGGGCCTCGGACGAGGCGTACCGCAAGTGGGGCCTGACGGCCCCCGTCGCGTACGCGCCGAAGCCCGCCCAGAAGCCGCAGCTGCCCAAGGCGGACCCGGGCAAGGTCCCGGTGATAGACCGAATACCCGTCGCGCCCGAGGACAAGGTCGTCTTCCTGACCTTCGACGACGGCGCGGAGAAGGACCCCGAGTTCCTGAGGATGGCCGCCGATCTGCAGCTGCCGATCAGCATGTTCCTGACGGACAGCGCGGCCTCGTCGGACTACGGGCACTTCGAGAAGCTCCGCGACAACGGCTCCGCGAGCACCATAAACAACCACACCCTGACGCACCCGAACCTGCGCACGCTGCCCTTCGCGGCGCAGAAGCACGAGATATGCGGCCAGCAGGACCGGCTCGAGAAGCGCTTCGGCCGCCGCCCGCCGCTCTTCCGCCCGCCCTTCGGCAACTACAACGACGACACCCTCCGGGCCGCCTCGGAGTGCGGGGTCTCGTCCCTGGTGCTGTGGCGGGTCTCGATGCAGATCAACAACTTCCAGTACGCCGAGGGCTCCGCCCTCAAACCGGGCGACATCATCCTGGCGCACTTCCGCGGCCCCGCGGAGCTCAAGGGCGCCACGGAGACCCAGATGACGGCGCGCATGCTCCAGCGCATCCAGGAGCAGGGCTACCGGATAGGGCGCCTGGAGGACTACCTGTAGGCGCTACCGGGCCGGTTAACGCCTGGTCAGCTCCCCCACCTCGGCCCGGCTGCGACACCCGCCGCCGGCCGCCCGGCGCCGGACGGAGGTCCCGTCGCTACCGCATGCGCCCTGCGTCCTGGTCCCCGGTGACGGGCTGAATGTTGGCGGCTGCGGTGGTGAACTCCCGCCCACACGCGCCTCGGACGTAGGCCAGCTCCACCCAGTGCTCACGCACGGCCGAATCCGAGACGTTCTCGTGAATCACGGCCATCAGCTCGCCCTCGGCACCGGAGGCGATGTCACGCACGCGTCGGCGCAGCAGTCGATGCGGCACGTACGCGTACCGCTCACTCATCGGGCACCCCCTCGAACGTGCCGATGAACCGCTCCCACCCCACGAGCGCGCGGTCGAGCAGATCCGATCCGCTCCCTATCGCCACATCCGCCCCCACCGAAGAGCCGTCGTCGGCACCGACGACCAGCACCTCGCGGTTGCATCGAACCTGAGTCATGGAAACCACTCCTCGGCGTCGAGGCCACGTCACAAGCGACCTCTCTAGAGATGGCTCAACTACATCCGATCGCGCCCTGTCCGTCAATACATCTCTAGAGATGTCACCTCTATAGTTGAGTGCGGGCGACGAAGCCGGTGCGTGCGGGGGCGTATCCCTGGCTCTAGGGTGTCTAGAGAGGCGAAGGAGTGATCGGTTCATGACCAGCCAGGGTGGTGCCCGTCAGCCGAAGTACCAGCGGATCGCGGATGCGCTGAAGGCGGCCATCCGGTCGGGCGAGTACGGTCCGGGTGACCGGCTGCCGGGTGAGAACGACCTCATGGCCACCTACGAGGTCGCACGGATGACCGCACGTCAGGCCCTCGCCGTGCTCCAGAACGAGGGTCTCGCGGAGGCGCGCAAGGGGGCGGGCGTCTTCGTGCGGGCCTTCAGGCCCCTGCGGCGACGGGGCGTCCAGCGGTTGGCGCGGGAGCAGTGGGGGTCGGGCCGGTCCGTCTGGTCCGCCGATACCGAGGACCGCGAGCTCGTCGTCGATCAGATCGAGGTGCGCGAAGGGACGGCGAGCGAGCGCGTCGCCGACGCCCTCGGGGTGTCGCCCGGCACGCCCGTCTGGGTGCGTGGCCGCCGCTTCGTGCTCGACGGCAAGCCGGTGCTGTTCGCGACCTCGCACCTGCCCGCCGACATCGTCGCCGCATCCGCCATCGCCCAGATCGACCCCGGCCCGGGCGGCACCTACGCCCGCCTGGCCGAACTGGGCCACGAGCCGGTGCACTTCCGGGAGGAGATCCGCTCCCGCATGCCCTCGGCAACGGAGGCCGAGCGCCTCTCGCTCGCGCTCGGCACCCCCGTGATCCAGATCGTGCGCACGGCATTCGCCCAAGGCGGCCGGGCCGTCGAAGTGAACGAGATGACCCTCGACTCCGCTTCCTACGTCCTGGAATACGACTTCGACGCCTGACCCGCCGTACCGCTGTGCCGTACGGCCATCGGCCCCGGTCAGCCGGCTCCCGCCCGGGTGACGTCCCCCGCCACCACCGGCGTGATCGTCGTCTCCGCCGGGCCGCGGGCGTCCGCCTCGCGCTGGCGTTCCGCGCTGTCGCTGATGCGCAGGAGCAGGGCGATCATGATCCAGTTGGCCAGGAGGGACGAGCCGCCCTTCGCCAGGAACGGCAGGGCCTTGCCGGTCAGGGGGATCAGGCCCGTGACGCCGCCCGCCACCACGAAGACCTGGAGGGCCAGGGCCGCGGCGAGGCCCACCGCCAGCAGCTTGCCGAAGGGGTCGCGGGCGCCGAGCGCCATCCGCAGCCCGCGCTGCACGAGGAGCGCGTACAGGATCAGGACGGCCATCACCCCGGCCAGCCCGAGCTCCTCGCCGACCGTCGTGAGGATGAAGTCGCTGCGCCCCGCGAACTTGATCAGCTCCGGGTGCCCCATGCCCAGGCCGGTCCCCGACATGCCGCCGGTGCCGAAGCTGAACAGCGCCTGCGCCGACTGGTCCGAGGTGACCCCGGCCGGCCGGTTCTCCCAGTAGTACGACAGCGGGTTGAGCCACGCCGCCACGCGCGCCTTGACGTGCGGTTCCGTCGAGCCCACCGCGAAGGCGCCCACCGCCGCCATGAACAGGCCGCACACGATCCAGCCGGTGCGCTCGGTGGCCACGTACAGCATCACCACGAAGACGCCGAAGAAGATCAGCGAGGTGCCGAGGTCGCGTTCGAAGACCAGCACCAGCATGGAGACGATCCATACCGTGATGATCGGCCCCAGCTGCCGCATCGGGGGCAGCCGCATGCCGAGGAACTTGCGGCCCGTCAGGGCCAGCGAGTCCCGGTGGATGACCAGATATCCGGCGAAGAAGATCGCGATCATGATCTTCACGAACTCGCCCGGCTGCAGCGAGAAGCCGAAGAGGATGATCCAGCGCTTCGCCCCGTACGTGTCCGCACCGAAGAAGGCCGGCGCGATCAGCAGCACCAGCGCGACGGCCATCGTGAGGTAGATGAACCGCTGCAGCAGCCGGTGGTCGCGCAGCAGCGCCACCACCAGGATGCAGGCGGCGACGCCGACCACCGTCCACATCAGCTGGCCCGGAGCGTTCGCGTCCGAGCCGTACCGGTCGATGTACCCCTGGTCGAGGCGGTGGATCAGCACCAGCCCCAGCCCGGTCAGCAGCATGGCGAGCGGGAAGATCAGCGGGTCCGCGTACGCGGCGAACCGGCGGATGCCCAGGTGCCCGACCAGCGACAGCAGCGTCATGCTGATCGTGAAGCCGGTGAGGTTGGGCGGCAGCGCGCCGTTCATGGCGAGACCGGCGTTGGCGTGGCCGAACACGGCGATCGCGACGACGAAGACCAGCAGCAGCGCCTCGGTGCGGCGGCGCGAGCCCGCCGACGTCAGGGGCCTCAGTCCACGCACGGGATGCCGCCACCGTCCGCGGAGCCGGACGAGGGTGCGGGGGCGGGTGACGCGGGAGGTGCGGCCGGCCCGGGCGACGCGGAGGGCGCCCCTCCCGAGCCCGAGCCCGCCCCCGAACCCGATGCTGAAGCGGCGCCCGGTGCGCTCGGGCTCGGAGTGGCCTTCGGCCCGATCTGCTCGGCAATGAGGCGCTTTATCTTCATATCATCTACGACGTTGATGTCCTCCCCATGGTTCCTTCCGAAACCCTCGATGGGGAGTGTCGTGAAGCGCACCTTCCCGCCGGACAGGTTCTTCGCCTGCTTCACGAACGACAGCAGGTCCCACCCCTCGTCCGTCACCACGTCCTGCTTCGCGGCGTCGATCAGCTTCATCAGCTTCACCGGATCGGTGAAGGTCCCGGCCGAGTTCAACTTCTTCGTCGCGCCCGCGAGGAAGGCCTGCTGCCGCTTCGTCCGGTCCAGGTCACCCCTGGCCAGGCCGTGCCGCTGACGGACGAAGGCGAGCGACTGCTGCCCGTTCAGGGTCTGCGGGCCCGCCGGGAAGTCGGCGCCGGAGTACCTGTCCTTCACCGGCTTGTTCAGGCACACCGGTACCCCGCCCAGGGCGTCGGCGAGGTGGTAGAAACCGGCCAGGTTCAGCTCGGCGAAGTGGTCGATCGGGACCCCCAGGAAGTTCCGCACGGTCTCGATCTCGGCTTTGCGCCCCGCCTCCCGGCCCTCGCGCTCCAGCCGCCGCCGGTCGCCGACCCCCTGTGTGACGAGCTGCTCCTGCTTCTTCTCCTTCGCGAGCCCGTACGCCTTCTTGATCTTGTCCTTGCCGTGGCCCGGTATGTCGACGAAGTCGTCGCGCGGGATCGAGAAGGCCTTCGCCTGGCCGCCGTCGGCGGGTACGTGGAGCAGGATCAGGGTGTTCGCGTTGTAGCCGCCGATGTCCGAACTGCCGGCGTGCAGCTTGTCCAGCACGTCGTCCGGCAGGTCCTCGCCGTTCTGGTCCTTGCGGCTGTCCAGGCCCATGAGCAGGACGTTCACATCACCGGACGCCGACTTCCGCGCTCCCTCCAGGGCCTTGGAGCTGCCGATGCTGGAGGCCAGGTCCCGGTACAGGTACCAGGCGCCGCCGCCCGCCATGACCGCCAGCGCGCAGCTGGTGATCAGCATCGTGCGGCCGAGCCGCCGACGGCGGGAGGGCCGGTGGCCTGGGGCGGTCGTCTTCCTCCGGTGCGCGCTCATGCCTGTCGATGGTGGGGGAGGGACGCTGAAGGAATCCTGAGTGCCGGCGGGAGCGCCGCGTTCCGAAGGCGGCGGCGCACCCGGTGGCACCGGCGTACCGAAGGCGCCGACGGCTACCGGCACGGGATGCGCAGCACCAGCCGCGCGCCCCCGTCGGGCGCCGGCAGCGCTCGTACGTCGCCCCCGTGCGCCCGCGCGATCTCCCGGGCGATGGCCAGGCCGAGCCCCGTCCCGCCGCTGGCCCGGCCGCGGCCCGCGTCCAGGCGTACGAACCGCTCGAACACCCGGTCCCGGTCCGCCTCCGGGATCCCCGGACCGTCGTCCGTGACCTCCAGCACCGCCCAGGCGCCGCCTCCCGCCGTGTCCGCGGCCGCGCGCACCACCACCACGGCGCGGGCGTACCGCAGGGCGTTGTCCACGAGGTTGGCCAGCGCCCGCTCCAGCCGCGCCGGGTCCCCGCCGGCCGGTACGGGCGTCCGCGCCTCCAGCCGCAGCGCCACCCGGGGCCCGCCCCGGCGCGCCACGTCCTCCGCGGCCAGCAGCGCCAGGTCGACCGGCTCGCTCCGCGGCCCCGGCCCGCCGTCGAGACGGGCCAGCAGCAGCAGGTCCGCCGCGATCCGCTGGAGCCGCTCGGTGTCGGCCAGCGCGGCCGCCACCGACTCCCGGTCGGGGCGGTCCATGGCCAGGGCCACCTCCAGTCGGGAGCGGACGGCGGCCAGCGGATTGCGCAGCTCGTGCGAGGCGTCCGCGGTGAACTGCCGCTGCCGGGCGTCGGCCCGCTCCAGCCGGTCCAGGGTGTCGTTGACGGTACGGGCCAGCTGCGCGATCTCGTCCGCCCCGCCCGGATCCGGAACCCGCCGGTCGAGCTCGCTCGCGGTGACCGCGGCCAGCTCGTTGCGGATGGCCGTCACCGGGCGCAGCGCGAACCCCGTCACCCGCCAGGCCAGGGCTGCGGCGAAGGCGATCAGCGGGGGTGCGCCCGCCAGCAGGCCGACCGCCACGGCCCCGGCCGCGTCGTCCACCTCCGCGAGCACGGTCACCGCGTACACGGTGTGCGGGTCGTGCGCGCCCGGCGGACCGGCGGCCTCCACCGCGACCGCCACGCGCCGCTCCCCGCCGGGGCGGTCGGGAGCCAGCACGGCCGACCGCGAGTCCTCCCCCGAACCGGAACCGGAACCCGCGTCGGCACGCGCCCCGGCGCCGCCCCCGGGGCTCAGCCGGCCCAGGTCCGGGAGGTCCGCGGGATCCCCGCTGGTCGCCACCGTGCGCCCCCGGGCGTCCCGTACGAGGACCAGGTCCACCCCGCGTTCGGGCGCGGGCAGCCGGCCGTCGGGCGGCAGGGTCCGGCTGTCGACCTGGACGGCGACCTTGCGGGCGGCGAGCTCGGTGCGCCCGGTGGTGTTGTCGAGCAGGTTGGCCCGCAGCAGGGCGTACAGCCACAGCCCGCCGGCGGCCAGGACGGCGGCCATCGCGAGGGCCGCGGCGATCGCCGTACGCGCCCGGACGGTACTAGCCACCGTCCGGGGCCATCCGGTAGCCGGTCCCGTGGACGGTGAGGATGGAGCGGCGGCCGAAGGGCGCGTCGATCTTCCGGCGCAGCGAGGAGACGTACACCTCGACGATGTTCGGGTCGATGCCGTGCGGGGCGTCCCAGACCTCGTCGAGGATGTCCTGCTTGGCGACGGCCTGCCCGGGCCGCTCCATCAGGCAGGCCAGTACGCCGAGTTCGCGGGCGGTGAGCTCGATGTCCTGGGAGCCGCGGCGGCAGCGGCGGCCCTGCGGGTCGAGGAGGAGGTCGCCGGCCTGCAGGGTGGAGCGGTCGGGCGCGCCCGCACGGCGGGCCAGCGCCCGGATCCGGGCGGCGAGGACCACGAAGGAGAACGGCTTGGTCAGGTAGTCGTCGGCCCCGGAGTCCAGGCCCTCGGCCTCGTCGTACTCGCCGTCCCGGGCGGTGAGCATCAGCACCGGGGTGGTGTCGCCGTGGGCGCGCAGGCGGGTGCAGATCTCGTAGCCGCTCACGCCCGGGAGCATCAGGTCGAGGAGGACCACCTCGTACGGGCCGCCGGCGAGGGCGAGGTCCAGGCCGCGGTGGCCGTCGTGCGCGACCTCGACCAGGTGCCCGTCGGCGGACAGGCCGCGCCGCAGGGATTCGGCGAGGCCTTCTTCGTCTTCGACCACGAGGATGCGCACCGCACAAGCCTCACATATCGGGCTGTGGTGCCGTTTTCGCCCTCGGTTCCGCCCCCGGGCCGGGTACCGGCCCCGCGCCGTCCGCCGTATCCACCCGCGAACCCCGCCTCCGCCCCCGGGCCCGCGCCAGCGCGTCCCGGGAGGCCGCGACGGCGGCCCACGCCGGGAAGGTGAGCGAGAGCACCCCCCCCGCCCCGGGGCCCAGCCACACCAAGACGCCGGGCCGCACGGCCGTGGTGGCGGACGGACCGAGGACGAACGCGGCCCGCGGCCCGTCCGGCCGGGTGTCGAAGCTGGTGTCGACCTCGACCCGGGGGATCGCGAACGATCCGTCGCCCGCCGCGAACGACCCCTCGCACATCCAGTGCTCGTCCCCGTCCGAGTCCAGCTCCTGCGTGCACCGCGTGGCGTGGAAGACGCCCTCCACCCCGGCCGCCTGGGCCGCCAGTCGCGGCACTGCGCCCGAGAGCATGTAGATCCCGGCCGCGAGGCCGACGGCGATCGGTAGGAGGTGCCGCGGGCGCACGCCGGAGTTTGTCCTGGTCATGACCGGAGAGTACTGAGATCGAACGCCCGTGCGCCCGGGTTTCGGGCGGTTCCGGGGGTCGCGCCACGCAACGCCCACCGTCGGGAATTGGCACTCCGCTTGACCGAGTGCTAATCACCGGAATAGTGTCGCACCTGGCACTCGCCACTGGTGAGTGCCAACACAGCGACAGGCAGGTCCGGCACCCGCGACGACGGATCGACCTGGTCGCCACCTCAGACAGTTAACCCCGGATCTCCGAAGGGGGAGGTCGGATCGT
The DNA here is from genome assembly GCF_001746425.1 of Streptomyces subrutilus. Classification (GTDB taxonomy): domain Bacteria; phylum Actinomycetota; class Actinomycetes; order Streptomycetales; family Streptomycetaceae; genus Streptomyces; species Streptomyces subrutilus_A. The sequence goes on from NZ_MEHK01000001.1 coordinate 4,473,306, forward strand.
GACGACCGCCAGCTCCAAGGTTGCCATCAAGCCGCTCGAGGACCGCATTGTGGTCCAGCCGCTCGACGCCGAGCAGACCACGGCCTCCGGCCTGGTCATCCCGGACACTGCGAAGGAGAAGCCCCAGGAGGGCGTTGTCCTCGCCGTGGGCCCGGGCCGCTTCGAGGACGGCCAGCGTCTCCCGCTGGACGTCAACGTCGGCGACATCGTGCTGTACAGCAAGTACGGCGGCACCGAAGTGAAGTACAGCGGCGAGGAGTACCTCGTCCTCTCGGCTCGCGACGTGCTCGCGATCGTCGAGAAGTAATTCGCTTCAAGTTTTGATTTGAGCTGCGCCCCTGGTCACCCTGCTGATGCCGGGCGGCGAGGGGCGTAGTTCGTTCCAGGCGGTGGCGGTCGCGGTGAGCGGCCGATCGCAATGAGAGGACTGAACCGCTCCCATGCCGAAGATTCTGAAGTTCGACGAGGACGCCCGTCGCGCCCTCGAGCGCGGCGTCAACAAGCTTGCCGACACGGTCAAGGTGACGATCGGCCCCAAGGGCCGCAACGTCGTCATCGACAAGAAGTTCGGCGCCCCCACCATCACCAACGACGGCGTCACCATCGCGCGCGAGGTCGAGCTGGACGACCCGTACGAGAACCTGGGCGCGCAGCTCGTGAAGGAGGTGGCGACCAAGACCAACGACATCGCGGGTGACGGCACCACCACCGCCACCGTGCTGGCCCAGGCGCTGGTCCGCGAGGGTCTGCGCAACGTCGCCGCGGGCGCGTCCCCGGCCGCCCTGAAGAAGGGCATCGACGCCGCGGTCAAGGCCGTGTCCGAGGAACTCCTCGCGACCGCCCGCCCGATCGAGGACAAGTCCGACATCGCCGCCGTGGCCGCGCTCTCCGCGCAGGACCAGCAGGTCGGCGAGCTCATCGCCGAGGCGATGGACAAGGTCGGCAAGGACGGTGTCATCACCGTCGAGGAGTCCAACGCCTTCGGCCTGGAGCTGGAGTTCACCGAGGGCATGGCCTTCGACAAGGGCTACCTCTCGCCGTACATGGTCTCCGACCAGGAGCGTATGGAGGCCGTCCTCGACGACCCGTACATCCTGATCAACCAGGGCAAGATCTCCTCCATCCAGGACCTCCTGCCGCTGCTCGAGAAGGTCATCCAGGCCGGCGCCTCGAAGCCGCTGCTGATCATCGCCGAGGACGTCGAGGGCGAGGCGCTCTCCACCCTCGTCGTCAACAAGATCCGCGGCACCTTCAACGCGGTCGCCGTCAAGGCCCCCGGCTTCGGCGACCGCCGCAAGGCGATGCTGCAGGACATGGCCACCCTCACCGGTGCCACCGTCATCGCCGAGGAGGTCGGCCTCAAGCTCGACCAGGCCGGTCTGGACGTACTGGGCTCCGCCCGCCGCGTCACGATCTCCAAGGACGACACGACCATCGTCGACGGTGGCGGCAGCCACGAGGACGTCGTCGGCCGTGTCAACCAGATCAAGGCCGAGATCGAGTCCACCGACTCGGACTGGGACCGCGAGAAGCTGCAGGAGCGCCTGGCGAAGCTCGCCGGCGGCGTCTGCGTCATCAAGGTCGGCGCCGCCACCGAGGTGGAGCTCAAGGAGAAGAAGCACCGCCTCGAGGACGCCATCTCGGCGACCCGCGCCGCGGTCGAGGAGGGCATCGTCTCCGGCGGTGGCTCCGCGCTCGTCCACGCCGTCAAGGTCCTCGAGGGCAACCTCGGCCTGACCGGCGACGAGGCCACCGGTGTCGCGGTCGTGCGCCGCGCCGCCGTCGAGCCGCTGCGCTGGATCGCCGAGAACGCCGGCCTCGAGGGCTACGTCATCACCTCGAAGGTCGCCGAGCTCGACAAGGGCCAGGGCTTCAACGCCGCCACCGGCGAGTACGGCGACCTGGTCAAGGCCGGCGTCATCGACCCGGTGAAGGTCACCCGTTCCGCGCTGGAGAACGCCGCCTCCATCGCCTCCCTGCTGCTCACGACCGAGACCCTGGTCGTCGAGAAGCCGGCCGAGGAAGAGGGCGACGCCGGTCACGGCCACGGTCACGGCCACAGCCACTGATCGCGCACCACGCTCGGAAGGCCCCGTTCCGCCTCGGCGGAACGGGGCCTTCCCGTGTGCGGGGGTGCGCGGCCGAGTGCGCGAGCCCCGTGCGTGCGCGCCCTACACGGCGCCGAGTTGGCGCATTAGGCCCATGGCGTCCATGTGCCACCAGCCCTCGGCGATCATCCCGTCCTCGCAGCGGAACGTCGTGGAGCCGGTCATCGAGCACTTCTTGCCGGTGGGTGCGATGCCCTGGAACTCGCCCTTGTGGGTTCCGGTCCAGCTCCACACGGTGGTGACGTAGTCGCCCTCGGCCAGCTGCGCGTCCGTGGTGAACTCGAAGTCGAAGGCGTCGCGCCAGGCCGTGATGTCCTCGCGCATGACGTCCCGCCCGGTGGCGGTCCCGTTCTTCATGGTGTCGTGGTCGATGTACCGAGCCGTGAACATCTCGTCGACGAGGTCGAGGTTCCCCCTCATGACGCACTCGTCGAACATCCGGTTGACCATGTGCTTGTTGATGTTCTCGTCGCGGACCACGTCGAGGTTGGTGAACGTCGGCATCCCCTCGCACAGGGCCACCATCTCCTGGAACATCGTGTCCGTCTCCGGGAGGTGAGAGTTCTTCATGGCCTCTTCGTACGAGGGGAATTCGACCACGTCCACATAGTGGTTCTCGTTCTCGCGGTCCTTGCCCACCATGCTGTGGGTGACGGTGCGCCTGCCCTGGCTCTGCGAGACGTACCGGTCGAGCAGCTGGTTGAGATCGTCCTGCCGACTGGTCTTGTAATCGATTATCTGTACGAATGTCATGGCGTCTCCCGGGCTGGATGGGACACGTCCATTTTAGGTAGATTTCACCCATTCGGCGGGTTTACCGGCGAGTTACTGGGGTTACCGGGGTTACTGGGGTCCGTACTTGCGGCCCGTACGGGACGAGACTCCGCCCAGCAGCCCGCGCGGCGCCAGCTTCACCACGCCCATCAGCGCCTTGTACCGCGGGTCGGGGATCGACACCGCCTTGCCCCGCGCCAGGTCCGCCAGCGCCGCGGCCACCAGCTTGTCGGCGTCGAGCCACATCCAGCCGGGGATGTTGTCGGTGCCCATGCCGGCGCGCTGGTGGAACTCCGTCCGTACGAAGCCGGGGCACAGGGCCATCAGCCGCACGCCCGACCCCGACAGGTCCCGCGCCGCGCCCTGGGTGAACTGCACGACCCAGGCCTTGCTCGCCCCGTAGGTGCCGCGCGGTACGAACGCCGCCACCGAGGCCACGTTGATCACGCCGCCGCGGCCGCGCGAGCGCATCGACTCGGTGGCCGCCGAGGTCAGCCGCAGCACCGCCTCGATGTGCACCTTGAGCATGGTCAGCTCGTCGGCCATGGAGACCTCGAGGTAGCGGCCCTTGTTGCCGAAACCCGCGTTGTTGACCAGCAGGTCCACCGGGTGGGTGCGGTCGTCGAGCCGCCGCTCGACCGAGGCGATGCCCTCCTCCGTGGAGAGGTCGGCGGCCAGCACCTCGGCCTCGATGCCGTGCCGGTCGTGCAGTTCGGTGGCCTGCTCGCCGAGCCGCTTGGTGTCACGCGCCACCAGCACCAGGTTGTGGCCCTGGGCGGCGAGCCGCCGGGCGAAGGCGGCGCCGATGCCCGCCGTGGATCCCGTAATCAACGCAGTCGTCATAGGCGCAACCTAGCCGCCCCTCGTGACGGCGTTACCTCGACCCGTCCCCGGCCCCGTACTTCGCCACGTACTGCCGCACCTGCTCATGGGCCTCCGGCTCCATCGCCGCGCCCGCCGCCAGGGTGCGCGGCAGCAGGGCGCGCTCGGTGGTGAAGGCGCGGAACCACAGCTGGACCGTCACGTCGTGGTCCGGGCGGTGGATGAGGTCGATGGCGTCGCCGGGGGAGACCGAGCCCTCCTCGATCACCCGCAAGTACGCGCCGGGCCGTGCCTCCGCGGTGAACCGCTTGACCCAGGCGCGCTCCCCGAGGATCCCCTGGAAGGTCCGGCACGGGACGCGGGCCGAGGCCACTTCGAGGACCAGGTCCGCGCCCACCCGCCACCGGTCGCCGAGGCGCGCGGTGTTCAGGTCGATGCCGGAGGTGGTGAAGTTCTCGCCGAACGTCCCGGCCGGCAGCTCGCGGCCGAGCTCCGCCTCCCACAGGTCGAGGTCCTCGCGCGCGTACGCGTAGACGGCCTGGTGGTCGCCGCCGTGGTAGCGGCGGTTGCAGACGGCGTCGCCCTCGAGGCCGCTGCCCAGGCCGGTGGCCTTGGGGCCGGGGGCGGTCACGCGGACCGGTCCGGGTACCGGGAGCTTGCCGTGGCCGGTCAGGCCGCTTTCCGCTTCGGTGTAGTCGACGGCCGTGGCGCGGCCGAGGTTCACGGAGATCAGATGCATGGGGCCCATGAAAGCAAAATCAGCCGAGCCGCCCCAAAGTGGCGAGGGGATATTCGCGTGGCAGTCAAAGCTGGGCTTATGCTCCAGTGGTGATCGAGGCACGTCATCTCCGGGTTCTGCGCGCTGTCGCCGGGACCGGGTCCTTCTCCGCCGCCGCCCGCGAGCTCGGCTGCACCCAGCCGGCCGTCTCCCAGCAGATGAAGGCGCTGGAGCAGTCGGCCGGCACCCCCCTGCTCATCCGGACCGGCCGCGAGATGCGGCTGACCCAGGCCGGTGAGGCCCTGGTCCGGCATGCCGCGGGGATCCTGGCCGGGCTGACCGCCGCCGAGGAGGAGGTCGCGGCCATCGCCGGGCTGCGCGCGGGGCGGGTGCGGCTGGTGTCCTTCCCCAGCGGCAGCTCCACCCTGGTGCCGACCGCCCTCGCGGCGATGCGCGCCGAGCACCCGGGGACCCGCATCTCCCTGGTCGAGGCCGAACCGCCGCGCTCGGTGGAGATGCTGCGGGAGGGGGACTGCGACCTGGCGCTGGCCTTCCGCTACGGCGGGGCGGCCGGATCCGCGGCGGAGTGGGAGGACCTGGTGGTGCGCCCGCTGCTGACGGACCGGCTCGTCGGGCTGGTCCCCGAGGGCCACCGGCTGGCCGGGGCCGAGCGCGTGGGCATGGCGGAGCTGGCCGACGAGCCGTGGATCGCGGGCTGTCCGCGCTGCCGCCGCCATCTGGTGGAGGTGTGCGAGGGCGCGGGCTTCACCCCGCGGATCGACTTCGCGACCGACGACTATCCGGCGGTCGTCGGCCTGGTGGGGGCGGGGCTGGGCGTCGCGGTGCTGCCGGAGCTCGCGGTGGAGTCCGTACGGGCCAAGGGCGTCAGCACGGTGGCGGTGGAGCCGGCCGTGGAGCGGGAGGTCGTGGCGCTGACCCTGCCGGACCTGGCCCGGGTGCCGGCCGTGGCCGCGACGCTGGCCGAGCTGGAGCGGGCCGCCACGCGCTGACCGTACGTCCGGGGACGTACGGCCGAACGCGTGACTTTTCGCTCCGGAGCGCGACACGCCCGGCGGGCGCGGCGGACCGAAGGAACCCGCACGAATTTCGCAGGAACGTTCCTTCGGGCGTTTGTTCTCCCGTTCAGTGAGGCGTGATCGGTCCGATCGCACTGGACGCGGGGATCAGGCGGTGGCGCGCGCGGCCCATCAGCTCCTCCCGCTCGTCCTCCGTCAGCCCTCCCCACACTCCGTAGGGCTCGCGGACGGCGAGCGCGTGCGCGGCACATTCCGCGCGGACCGGGCATCGCATGCAGACCTCTTTAGCCGAGGCCTCGCGCGCGCTCCTGGCCGCGCCCCGCTCGCCTTCCGGGTGGAAGAAGAGGGAGCTGTCGACCCCACGGCAGGCAGCCAGCAGCTGCCAGTCCCAGAGGTCGGCGTTCGGTCCGGGGAGGCGGGAGAAATCTGCCATGGGTAGTCCTCTAGGTGCCGGTACTGAGGCGGATACGGTCGATGTCTCCAAGGGTCTCCACACCTACTGTCGGAGTAGATGTAAATATGACTCATTGGGAATCTAGCCTCAGACACGTGCCAAACGGAAGGAAAGCCGCCAAATAGGGCATAGCTCCAAATGGAGGACAGTTGCCTTGTGGCGTCCGTGTCGTGTTCGCTTCCTCACGTAGAGTGCCGAAGGTGTCCGTCCGACCCGTAACTCTTTCGAGTGACCATCGTTGAGAGTGCGAAGGCGGTTGAACCAATAAGTTCTCGGACAGGTGTCCGGGGGCATCGACCGCACAGGTGACGATACGTACCAGCCTGGAGGCTCAAGGTGACGCGCATCAGCAGCTGCGGAGGGCGGTCATGACTTCCGTCCTCGTCTGCGACGACTCCCCGCTTGCCCGAGAGGCGCTCCGTCGCGCGGTTGCCACCGTGCCCGGCGTCGAGCGTGTGACGACGGCTGCCAACGGCGAGGAAGTCCTCCGCCGCTGGGGTGCCGACCGCTCCGACCTCATTCTGATGGATGTACGGATGCCCGGGCTGGGCGGTGTCGAGACGGTCCGCCGGCTGCTCTCGGCCGACCCCGGCGCCCGCATCATCATGCTGACGGTCGCCGAGGACCTGGACGGCGTGGCCCTCGCGGTCGCCGCCGGCGCCCGGGGCTACCTACACAAGGACGCCTCGCGCGCCGAACTGCGGGCCACGGTCACCCAGGCGTTGGCCGACCCGACCTGGCGACTGGCCCCGCGCCGCCTGCGCTCGGCCGAGATGGGCGCCGCGCCCACGCTCACCGCGCGCGAGATCCAGGTGCTGGAGGGCATGAGCCACGGCCGGTCCAACGCGGAGATCGGGCGCGAGCTCTTCCTCTCCGAGGACACGGTCAAGACGCACGCCCGCAGGCTGTTCAAGAAGCTCGGCGCCTCGGACCGCGCGCACGCCGTCGCGCTCGGCTTCCGCTGGGGCCTGGTCCGCTGACCCACGGGCCACGGCCCGGTCCGACGACCGTGAGCCCCGTCGTACCCGGTGCGCAGCCGGGGATTGGCGGGGCACAATCCGGGGGACGTGTCGCTTCGTGCGCGATGCCGCATCCTTGAGGGTGTGCCGCATTCTTGGAAATGTGGGATCCCCGTCCCGGGGATCATTCGGCGAGCGGGAGGGGGGTGCAGACCATGAGTTCCGGCGCACCCGCTCATAACGCTTCGATGCACGAAACCGGCCGTGGTGCCACGGAACCTCAGGCGCCAAGGCACCATGGATCGATGCGCGACGACGAGGCCCCGGGGTCACCCGCGGCCACAGGCCCGACCGGCGCCGCCAAGGGCGGCAGTGCCGGGGCCGTCAGCGCGCTCGTACGCCGGGCGGTGGAGGGCGACGAGCAGGCCACGCACGACCTGCTCGCCTTCGTTCACCCGCTCGCGATCCGCTACTGCCGCACCCGGCTGTCGCGGCTTCCGGGTGATGCCCGCCACTTCGTGGAGGACCTGGCGCAGGAGGTCTGCGTCGCCGTCCTGATGGCCCTGCCGCGCTACCGGGACACCGGCCGGCCCTTCGAGGCCTTCGTCTTCGCCATCGCCGCGCACAAGGTCGCCGACCTGCAGCGGGCCGCCATGCGGCACCCGGGCAGCACGGCCGTCCCCTCCGACGAGATGCCGGAGCGGCCCGACGACTCGCTCGGCCCGGAGGAGCGGGCGCTGCTCAGCAGCGACGCGGCCTGGGCCAAGAAGCTCCTGGCCAATCTGCCGGAGAACCAGCGCGAGCTCCTCGTCCTGCGGGTGGCCGTCGGGCTGACCGCCGAGGAGACCGGGCAGATGCTCGGCATGTCGCCGGGGGCGGTGCGGGTCGCCCAGCACCGCGCCCTCAGCAGGCTGCGCGCGCTCGCCGAGCAGTAGGAACCGCGGGGCGCGTCCGCCGGTCCGTCGTAGGAACCGACGAAACTTCCGATCGGCCTGGCTCGTGGAATGAGACGCTGCGGGATCCCGTTAGCATGGACATCCGCGCTGAGCAAGACCATTTGGGAAGGTGTCATGACTACCGACGGAGTGCCCGACAAATTCGCCACGCTCGGACTGACCTACGACGACGTGCTGCTGCTGCCGGGCGCGTCGGACATGGCCCCGGACGAGATCGACACCTCCTCCCTCATCTCGCGCAACGTCCGGGTTAACGTCCCCCTGCTGTCCGCCGCCATGGACAAGGTCACCGAGGCCCGCATGGCCATCGCGATGGCCCGCCAGGGCGGTGTCGGCGTACTGCACCGCAACCTCTCCATCGCCGACCAGGCCAACCAGGTCGACCTGGTCAAGCGCTCCGAGTCCGGCATGGTCACCGACCCGATCACGGTGCACCCGGACGCGACGCTCGGCGAGGCCGACCGGCTGTGCGCGAAGTTCCGCATCTCCGGCGTCCCGGTCACCGACGCCGCCGGCAAGCTGCTGGGCATCGTCACCAACCGCGACATGGCCTTCGAGTCCGACCGCAGCCGCCAGGTGCGCGAGGTCATGACGCCGATGCCGCTGGTCACGGGCAAGGTCGGCATCTCCGGCGTGGACGCCATGGAGCTGCTGCGCCGCCACAAGATCGAGAAGCTTCCGCTGGTCGACGACGCGGGCATCCTCAAGGGCCTCATCACGGTCAAGGACTTCGTCAAGGCCGAGCAGTACCCGAACGCCGCCAAGGACAAGGGCGGCCGGCTGCTGGTCGGTGCGGCGGTCGGTGTCGCCGGCGACGCGTACGACCGCGCCCAGGCGCTGATCGAGGCGGGCGCCGACTTCATCGTCGTCGACACCGCCCACGGCCACTCCCGCCTGGTCGGCGACATGGTCGCCAAGATCAAGTCGAACTCCTCCGTCGACGTCATCGGCGGCAACGTCGCCACCCGCGACGGCGCCCAGGCGCTGATCGACGCCGGCTGCGACGGCATCAAGGTCGGCGTCGGCCCCGGCTCCATCTGCACCACCCGCGTCGTCGCCGGCATCGGCGTCCCGCAGGTCACCGCGATCTACGAGGCCGCGCTCGCCGCCAAGGCCGCGGGCGTCCCGGTCATCGGCGACGGCGGCCTCCAGTACTCCGGCGACATCGCCAAGGCCCTGGTCGCGGGCGCCGACACGGTGATGCTCGGCTCGCTGCTCGCGGGCTGCGAGGAGTCCCCGGGCGAGCTGCTCTTCATCAACGGCAAGCAGTTCAAGTCCTACCGCGGCATGGGCTCGCTCGGCGCGATGCAGTCCCGTGGCGACCAGCGCTCCTTCTCCAAGGACCGCTACTTCCAGGAGGGCGTGGGCGGCGACGACAAGCTCATCCCCGAGGGCATCGAGGGCCAGGTGCCCTACCGCGGTCCGCTCTCCGCGGTCGTGCACCAGCTCGTCGGCGGCCTGCGCCAGTCGATGTTCTACGTCGGCGGCCGCACGGTTCCCGAGCTGCAGGACCGGGGCCGCTTCGTGCGGATCACCTCGGCCGGCCTCAAGGAGAGCCACCCGCACGACATCCAGATGACGGTCGAAGCGCCGAACTACTCCCGCAAGGGCTGACCGGTGTGAGGTGAGGGGGCGGGCCCGCGAGGGGCCCGCCCCCTTCGCCGTTCTCCGGGCCGGAGGGGGTTCGGCGTCCGTACAGCGGGCACCGGAACGCGGGCCCCCGGCGTTCGGGGATACTGGACGGGCAGACCCAGAGGAAAGGCCACCACACGTGACTGAGATCGAGATCGGGCGCGGCAAGCGCGGCCGCAGGGCGTACGCGTTCGACGACATCGCCATCGTCCCGAGCCGGCGGACCCGGGACCCGAAGGAGGTCTCGATCGCCTGGCAGATCGACGCGTACCGCTTCGAGCTCCCCTTCCTGGCCGCCCCCATGGACTCGGTCGTCTCCCCGCAGACCGCGATCCGCATCGGCGAGCTCGGCGGCCTCGGCGTGCTGAACCTCGAAGGCCTGTGGACCCGGTACGAGGACCCGCAGCCGCTGCTCGACGAGATCGCGGAGCTGGACGAGCAGGCCGCGACCCGCCGTCTCCAGGAGATCTACTCCGCCCCCATCCAGGCGGACCTGATCCGGCAGCGCATCAAGGAGGTGCGCGACTCGGGCGTCGTCACCGCCGCCGCGCTGTCCCCGCAGCGCACCGCCGAGTTCTCCAAGGCCGTCGTGGACGCGGGCGTGGACATCTTCGTGATCCGCGGCACCACCGTGTCCGCGGAGCACGTCTCGGGCGCCGCCGAGCCGCTGAACCTGAAGCAGTTCATCTACGAGCTCGACGTCCCGGTCATCGTGGGCGGCTGCGCCACCTACACCGCCGCCCTGCACCTGATGCGCACCGGCGCGGCGGGCGTCCTGGTCGGCTTCGGCGGCGGCGCCGCGCACACCACCCGCAACGTGCTCGGCATCCAGGTCCCGATGGCGACCGCCGTCGCGGACGTGGCCGCGGCCCGCCGCGACTACATGGACGAGTCCGGCGGCCGGTACGTGCACGTGATCGCCGACGGCGGCGTGGGCTGGTCGGGCGACATCCCCAAGGCCGTCGCCTGCGGCGCCGACGCCGTGATGATCGGTTCCCCGCTGGCCCGCGCGACGGACGCGCCGGGCAAGGGCAACCACTGGGGCATGGAGGCCGTCCACGAGGACGTGCCGCGCGGCAAGAAGGTCGACCTGGGCACGGTCGGCACCACCGAGGAGATCCTCACCGGCCCGTCGCACACCCCGGACGGCTCGATGAACATCTTCGGCGCGCTGCGCCGCTCGATGGCCACCACCGGCTACAGCGAGCTCAAGGAGTTCCAGCGGGTCGAGGTCACGGTCGCGGACTCGCAGCACAGCCGCTGACGCTTCCCGTACCTACGCCGGAGGGCCGGCACCCCGCTCGGGGTGCCGGCCCTCCGGCGTACGCGGTGGCGCGGGGTCAGTCGCTGACCTTCTTGGCCGAACCGAAGGCGACGAAGCCGCCGATCGCGAGGAAGAGGAAGGACATGGCGTCCATGCTCTCCTTCCAGACGTCGTTCAGGCCGCTGACGCCCGCCTGGCCGAGGACCTCGCCCACGCCGACCTTGCCGTAGTCGGCCAGCACGAGCGCGATGAAGAAGAGCTGGCCGAGGTAGACGGCGCCGAGCGAGAGGACGGCGGCGACCACGGGCAGGACGGGGTTGCGTCCGCCGATCTTTCCGGCGGCGAGGCCCACGAGGAGGCCGACACCGGCCGCGGCGTAGCCGATCTCGCGGTCGATGGCGTTCATGATGCCGCCGTAGGCGCCGGCCGCGACCAGGGCCGCGACGACGGCGGCGACGATGCCGAGGCCGAGGTTGCCGGTGCGGGCCGGGGCCGGGGCGGCCGGGGCCTCGGTGAAGGAGTCGGGCGCCGGCGGCAGGAAGTTCTGGCTCATGTGGGAAATCCCCCCCAGGGATTCGGGCATGCGAACGCCCGGAGGGCGTAAGTGCGAGATAAGTGACGCCGCAGGCTAGCAGGCCGCACGGACATCCGTGAGGGGGAATTTCCGAAGTCAGAGCCGGTGGGCGGCGCCCGCCGGGCTGGCTCCTCGGGTGTCCAGGAGCAGCTGGGCCTTCACCGCGAGTCCTTGCAGGTCGTAGGTGCGGTGGTGCTGGAGGAGGATCGTCAGGTCGGCGTTGGCGGCGGCCTCGTACAGGGACTCGGCGCGCGGCACCGGCTGGTCCCTGACCCGCCAGCCCGTGATGAACGGGTCGTGGTAGCTGACGAGCGCCCCCAGGTCGAGCAGGCGGCTGGCGATTTCGCGCGCCGGGGAGCCCTCCTGGTCGGCGAGGTCGGGCTTGTAGGTGACGCCGAGGAGCAGGACGCGGGCGCCGCGCGCGGATTTGCCGTGCTCGTTCAGCAGGGTGGCGGAACGCTGGATGACGTATTGCGGCATCCGGTTGTTGATCTCCTGGGCCAGGCCGATCATGCGCAGGGGGTGGCCCGGGGTGCGGGTGGTGTGGGGGAGGTAGTTCGGGTCGAGGGGGACCCCGTGGCCGCCGACGCCGGGTCCGGGGCGGAACGCCTGGAAGCCGTACGGCTTGGTCTCGGCGCAGCGGATGACGTCCCACAGGTCGACGCCGAGGTCGTGGCAGAGCACGGCCATCTCGTTCATGAGGGCGATGTTGACGTGCCGGTAGTTGGTCTCCAGGAGCTGTACCGTCTCGGCCTCGCGCAGGCCGCGGGCCCGGACCACCTTCTCGGTGAGCCGGGCGTAGAAGGCGTGCGCGGACTCGGTGCAGGCGGGGGTGAGGCCGCCGATCACCTTGGGGGTGTTGGAGATGCCGTGCGTGCGGTTGCCCGGGTCGAGGCGGCTGGGGGAGTAGGCCAGGTGGAAGTCCCGGCCGGCCCGCAGCCCGGAGCCCGCCTCGAGGACGGGTCGCAGGTAGTCCTCGGTGACGCCCGGGTGGACGGCGGACTCGAGGATCACGGTGGTGTGCGGGCGGAGCCGGGCTGCGAGCACCTGGCCCGCCTCGCCGATGGCGGAGAGGTCCAGTGCGCGGTCGGCGCCGAGCTGGGTGGGGGCGCAGATGACGGCGGTACGGACCCGGCCGAGCTCGGCGGGGTTGGTGGTGACCCGGAAGCCGGCCGCCGACATGCGGCGGATCTCGGCGGCGGTGAGGGTGGAGTCCGTGACCGGACCGCTGTCGTAGCCGACCGTCTCGATCCCGGCGGCCACGGCCGCCTGGGCGAGGGGGAGGCCGAGATGGCCGAGTCCGATGACGGCGAGGTCTGCGGGCATGGGGGTGCCGTCCCTTCCCTGACATGAGGGGGATGCGCGCGCAAGCCCTGTGGACGCGGAAAGCCCCCGGGAGCTGGCGCAATGTCAGACTAGGCGTATATATGACAGATATGTCGCATTCCGGAGTGGTGGTCGCCGTTGTGTTGTCCACAGGCGGTGGCTGATGTGGGTGCGGGCGGTCAGAATCATGGAACGGGGAATGTGAGCGGGATCACCCCGCACGACGCGGGGAGCACCCGCACCAACGGGAGGCAGCCGTGAGGACAGCGACACTGGGACCGGCGCAGCGCGCCGAAGCCCTCGCCCGGATGGCCGAGCGGGAGCTGGACGTACTGGTCGTGGGCGCGGGCGTGGTCGGCGCCGGCACGGCGCTCGACGCGGCGACCAGAGGGCTGTCCACCGGTCTGGTGGAGGCGCGCGACTGGGCCTCCGGCACCTCCAGCAGGTCGAGCAAGCTCATCCACGGCGGCCTGCGGTATCTGGAGATGCTCGACTTCGCCCTGGTGCGGGAGGCGCTGAAGGAGCGCGGCCTGCTCCTCGAGCGCCTCGCGCCGCACCTGGTGAAGCCGGTGCCGTTCCTCTACCCGTTGCAGCACAAGGGCTGGGAGCGGTGGTACGCGGGATCGGGCGTGGCGCTGTACGACGCGATGTCCGTCTCCAGCGGGCACGGCCGGGGCCTGCCGGTGCACCGGCACCTCTCGCGCAAGCGGGCCCTGCGGGTGGCCCCGGCCCTGCGCAAGGACGCGCTGGTGGGCGCGCTGCAGTACTACGACGCCCAGATGGACGACGCGCGGTATGTGGCCACGCTGGTGCGGACGGCCTCGGCGTACGGGGCGCACTGCGCCAACCGGGCGAGGGTGATCGGGTTCCTGCGCGAGGGCGAACGGGTGGTCGGCGCCCGGGTCCGGGACGTCGAGGGCGGCGGGGAGTACGAGATCCGCGCGAAGCAGGTCGTGAACGCCACCGGGGTGTGGACGGACGACACCCAGGCGCTGATCGGGGAGCGCGGGCAGTTCCACGTCCGGGCGTCGAAGGGCATCCACCTGGTCGTACCGAAGGACCGGATCCACTCGACCACCGGGCTGATCCTGCGGACCGAGAAGTCGGTGCTGTTCGTCATCCCGTGGGGGCGGCACTGGATCGTGGGGACCACGGACACCGACTGGGACCTGGACAAGGCGCACCCGGCGGCGTCGAGCGCGGACATCGACTACCTGCTGGAGCACGTGAACTCGGTGCTGGCGGTGCCGCTGACGCGGGACGACGTCCAGGGCGTGTACGCGGGCCTGCGGCCGCTGCTGGCCGGGGAGTCGGACGCGACGAGCAAGCTGTCGCGCGAGCACACGGTGGCGCATCCGGTGCCGGGGCTGGTGGTCGTGGCGGGCGGCAAGTACACGACGTACCGGGTCATGGCCAAGGACGCGGTCGACGAGGCGGTGCACGGGCTGGACCAGCGGGTGGCGGAGTGCGTGACGGAGGACGTGCCGCTGGTGGGCGCGGAGGGGTACCGGGCGCTGTGGAACGCGCGGGCGCGGACGGCGGCTCGGACGGGGCTTCACGTGGTCCGGGTGGAGCACCTGTTGAACCGGTACGGGTCACTCGCGGAGGAACTGCTGGACCTGATCGCCGCCGATCCGGGGCTGGCTGAGCCGGTGTCGGGCGCGGACGACTACCTGCGGGCGGAGATCGTCTACGCGGCCTCGCACGAAGGGGCGCGCCACCTGGACGACGTGCTGACGCGGCGGACGCGGATCTCGATCGAGACCTTCGACCGGGGGACGCGCTCGGCGCGGGAGTGCGCGGAGTTGATGGCGCCGGTGCTGGGCTGGGACAAGCAGCAGATCGAGAAAGAAGTGGAGCACTACGAGAAGCGGGTCCAGGCGGAGCGGGAATCGCAGCGCCAGCCGGACGACCAGACGGCGGACGCCGCGCGGCTGGGGGCGCCCGACATCGTTCCGTTGTAACTCCGGGATGCGGAAGGGGGAACCGCGGACCCGGGGCGCCCGTCCGTTGCGGAGTGAGGAACAATGAAGGTTCTGCCGGGGCGGGTTACGCGGACCCCGGCCGCCGGGTCGCTCGGCCGCCGGGTTGGTCGGTCGCCGGGGCAGGCGGAGCAGCGGCACGATCGCAGAGGGGACGCATGTCGAAGCCGGAGCACGGGGCGCCTGCGGCGAAGCCCGAAGAGGTGGGGGCTGCGGCTCCGGCTGCGTCGGCCGAGGCCGCGCCCGCCGAGGACGCGAAGCCCGCGGCTGCGAAGCCGGGGTTGACGAAGGCGGAGCCGGGGGGCGGGAAGCCCGAAGCCAAGGGCGCGGAGCCCGCGGTCGAGGCGGAGCCCGAGGACGCGAAGCCTGCTGCCGAGGCGGAGCCCGAGGACGCGAAGCCTGCTGCCAAGGCGGAGCCCGAGGATGCGAAGCCCGCGGCCGAGGATGCGAAGCCTGCGGTCGAGGCGGCGTCCGAGGGCGCCGGGCCTGCGGCCCAGGCGGAGCCTGACGATGTGAAGCCGGCGGCCAAGGCCGAGCCGGCGAAGCCCGTCAATCCCGTGGTGGAGAAGGCCGATGCCGTGGCCGCCGAGGTCAAGGCCCGGGCCGAGGCCGCCAAGTCGGCCGGAGACGGCCAGGACAAGGGCCGGCTGCTGGCCGGCCGCTACCGGCTCGGTGCCGTGCTCGGCAAGGGCGGCATGGGCACCGTCTGGCGGGCCCAGGACGAGACCCTGGGCCGGACGGTCGCCGTCAAGGAGCTCCGCTTCGGCAGCGGCGTCGACGAGGACGAGAAGCGACGCCTCATCACCCGCACCCTGCGCGAGGCCAAGGCCATCGCCCGGATCCGCAGCGGCGGAGCCGTCACCGTCTACGACGTCGTCGACGAGGACGCCCGGCCGTGGATCGTCATGGAGCTCATCGAGGGCCTCTCCCTCGCCGAGTTCATACGGGAGAACGGCGCCCTCACCCCGCGCCGTGCGGCCGAGGTCGGCCTCGCGGTGCTCGACGTGCTGCGCGCCGCCCACGGACAGGGCATCCTGCACCGGGACGTCAAACCGTCCAACGTGCTCATCGCCCCCAACGGCCGCGTCGTCCTCACCGACTTCGGCATCGCGCAGGTCGAGGGCGACCCCTCCGTCACCTCCACCGGCATGCTCGTCGGCGCCCCCTCCTACATCTCGCCCGAGCGCGCCCGCGGCCACAAGCCCGGCCCGCCCGCCGACATGTGGTCGCTCGGCGGACTGCTGTACGCCGCCGTCGAGGGCGTGCCCCCGTACGACAAGGGCTCGGCCCTCGCCACCCTCACCGCGGTCATGACCGAGCCGGTGGACCCGCCCAAGAACGCCGGCCCGCTGACCGAGGTCATCTACGGCCTGCTCGCCAAGGACCCGGCCCAGCGTCTGGACGACGTCCGGGCACGGGCGATGCTGGGCGCCGTCATCAACGCGCCCGAGCCCGAACCGGTCCGGGTGCCGGCGCCGCCCGCCGAGCAGACCCGCCAGATCTCGCTCGCCGACGCCCAGGAGGCCGCCGAGAAGGCCGCCGCGGAGAAGGCGGCCGAGAAGGCGGCCGAGAAGGCGGCGAGGAAGGAACGCGAGCGCAAGGAGCGCGAGCAGCGCGAACGCGCCCGCGCCGCGCTGAAGTCGGCCCGCAAGGCGGCGGCGGCAGCGGCGGCCACGACGGCCGCCACGGCCGCGGAGCCCCCGGCGGACAAGTCCGCGCCCCATTCCTCCGCCAAGGCCCCCCGGGTGGCCGCCCCGCTCACCGATGTCATGCCGCGCCGCACGATCGCGCTCGCGATAGCCGCCGTGGTGGTCGTGCTCGCGGTGGTCGGTTCGCTCATCGCCTACGCCGTCGGAGGCGACGACGCCGACGGCCGCAAGGACGAGGGCAAGGGTGGCCAGGGCAACCCCTCCGCGTCCGCGAGCCAGACGCCGGGCGGAGCCGGGCAGAGCCCCCAGCCCTCGGCCAAGCCCGGTGAGCCGGGCGGCGGCGCGGACAACGGCAACGCCACTCCCGGCGACCAGGGCCAGCAGAGCCCCGGCACCGGCCAGAACCAGGGGCAGAACCAGGGCCAGGGCCAGGGCGCACAGCCCGGGGGCGGGGGGAGCGGCATACCCGCGGGCTATGTGATGGTGACGGAGCCCGGGTTCCACTTCTCGATGGCGATGCCCCAGGGCTTCCACCAGACGGCGACCGCGGGGGATAACTCCGGCGGGATATACAGCCGCGACGGCGGATTCCCCCGGATCCAGGTCGACCACACCGCCACTCCGGGCGACGACGCCCGGTTGGCCTGGGCCCAGCTGGCCCCCGCCGTGGCGAGCAGCAGCAAGGGGTACCGCCAGATCGGGATCAACCCGACGAGCTACCGGAACTATCCCACCGTCGCCGACTGGGAGTTCGAGAGGGAGCAGAGCGGCATCCGGGTCCGCGTGCTCAACCGCGGCTTCAAGGTGGACGCGACGCACGGCTACGCCATCATGATCAGTTGCGCCGCGGACCAGTGGGACGGCCCCGAGTGCACCCAGATGCGCAACACCGCCTTCGAGACCTTCCAGCCGCTCGGCTGACCTCGGGACGCGGGCGGCCCCGGAGACGTATCGTGTCAGCGGGGCCACGGGGGTGCCCCCAGCACTCGGGGGAGGCGATGTGGAGGACTACGCGGGCCGGATCCTGGCCCACCGCTACCGTCTGCCGCTGCCGCCGACGGACGAGTACGAGCTGGTGGAGACCCGCGCCTTCGACACCCGCAGCGGGCAGGAAGTGCTGGTCCGGCAGGTGCCGTTGCCGGAGGTCGTGGACGCCGAGCTGCTGGACGGGCACGGGTCCGTGCCGGTGTCCGGGCAGCGTGCGCCGGGCGATCTGCCGGCCGTGCGGCGGGCGATCGAGGCGGCGCAGGCCGCGGCCGCCGTCCCCGACCACCCCCGGCTGGACCAGGTCTTCGACGTGTTCGCCGAGGGCGGGTCGCTGTGGATAGTGAGCGAACTGGTCCCGGCCAGGCCGCTGGCGGCGCTGATCGCCGATGAGCCGCTGACCCCCTACCGGGCGGCGGAGGTGGCCTCGGACGTACTGACCGCGCTGCGGGTGCTGCACGCGCACGGCTGGACCCACCGCAACATCACCGTAAGGACGGTCCTGGTCTGCGACGACGGGCGGGTCGTGCTGACCGGCCTCGCGGCCGGCGCGGCGGAGGAGGCCCTGTGCGGCTACGACCCCGTGCCGGGCGGTGACGCCACCGGCGGGGGTACGGGCTGGGGCGGCGGCGCCCCGGCTCCGCCCGCCGCGGGCCAGGACCCCGGACCGGGCCCCGCCGGACCGCGCCCCGCCGGGCCCGAGGCGGAGCCCTACGGCGGCGGGTACGCGCCTCTGGTGGCCCCGGGCTATGACACCGGGCCGCGGTACACCGACCACATCACCCCCGAACGCCCCGAGGACCGGCCCGAACTCAAGGCCGCCGCCCGGGCCGGGGCCATCGCCGCGTACCGGGCGGGGGCACGGGCCGCCGCCGCCGAGGTCGGCGAGCAGCGCCAGTCCGACCCCATCGTCGTACCGGAGCCGAGGCCGCAGGGGTCGACGCTGCCGCAGGGGTACTCGTACCCGTACGGCGGCCCCGAGGCCGGCAGCGCCCAGCCCTGGCACGGCGCGACCCCCCGCCGCCCGGCCCTCACGCCCCCCGAGCCCGGCCGGGAGCAGGAGCCGGAGGCGGCACAGGCACCGCACGCACCGCAGCCAGGCCCGGCGCCGCAGGCAGGGCTCCCGGCGCGGGCAGGGGCAGTGCCGCAGCCAGGGCCGGCGCCGCAGCCACAGTCGGCGCCGCAGGCAGGGCACGCCCCGCAGGCAGGGCACGCCCCGCAGGCAGGGCACGCCCCGCAGGCAGGGCACGCCCCTCAGGCAGGCCCGGCAGCGCAGCCACCGCAGGCCCCCGCCCTGCCCGCCCAGCTCGCGCTGCCGCAGGGATACCGCCAGGCCGACACCCCCGAACGCGCCCCCTCCACCCCGTATTCCACCCAGCCGGTCCCGCAGCCGGCCGCCGACTGGGCCGGCCCGCGCAGCGGCCTCGACGCCGAGCGGGCACGCCAGACGCGGATGGCGGTCGTCGGTGCCGTCACCGAGCGGTGGGCCCCCGAGCAGGCCCGGCACGTCACCGGGCCCTGGCAGCTGGCGGCCCCCGTCGGCCCCGCCACCGACCTCTGGGCGCTCGGCGCGCTGCTCTACCGGGCCGTCCAGGGGCATGCCCCCTACCCCGAGGAGTCCGTCGCCGAGCTCGTCGAGATGGTCTGCTCCGAGCCCCCGGCCTTCGCCGAGGAGTGCGGAGCGCTCCGGCCGGTCGTCGAATCGCTGCTGCGTCAGGACCCGACCGAGCGCCCGGACTTCGAGGAGCTCCGCGGCTGGCTGCGCTCGCTCGTACGGTCCGCCCCCGAGCCCGACGCGGGCCTCGCCATGCTCCCGATGCCCGATCCGGACCCCGCGCGGCTGCCCGTCGTACGCCGCCGCGGCGACCTCCACGGGCGGCACCGCAATCCCGCGGCCCCCCGCAAGCCCCGTGCCCTGGGCCGGACCCTGCTCCTCGGGATCCTGCTCCTGCTCGCCGGGGCCGTGGCGTACGCGATGCTGTTCATGCCGCGCTCCGCCGATCCGGACGGCCAGGGCGGGGCCGCGCCGGCCCCGCCGAAGCAGAGCCCGTCCCGGATTCCCACCGCAGCGCCCGAGTCCAAGCCCGCGCCCCAGACGACGACACCGCCCCCGGCGGCGGCGACCCCCGCCGCGCCCGCCCCGGCCGGCTACACCACCCAGCAGGACCCGGAGCACTTCGAGATCGCCGTCCCCGACGGCTGGGAGCGCCGCGGCATCAACGAGGCCGGCCAGGTCCGCTACACCAGCGGGCAGTTCACCCTCACCGTGGTCCCCGGCCGGGACAAGGTCGAGGGCAACCCGGACCCGGCGGCGTACCAGAAGGACAAGGAGCAGGAGCTGACGCCGTACCGCACCTCCACCTGGTCCACCGTCGGCGACGTCAAGACCACCAAGGTCGGCCAACAACTGCGCGCAACGGGCCGCTACACATGGATCGACGGCACCGGGCGCAGCGTCTTCGCCCGCAACTTCGTCGTCGCGCTCGGCGGCAGCTACCACGTGGTCATGGTCACCGGCCCGGAGGACGAGCAGGGAAAGGTCACCGAGGTCTTCGAGAAGGCCACGACGAGTTACAAACCGGGCGGCTGACGGGTGCCTGACGGGCGGTCAGTGCGGCGATTGCGTCACAGTGCGGGCTTTCCGCGGCCGCGCGGTTCCGACACCGGCCGCGGGCTCCGTAATCTGGCCTGAAGTGCGGAGAGCGGCGGGTTTTTGTGGAACAGCAGACAGGTGGGGGCGCCGTGCTGGCGGGCCGGTACCGGCTCATCGAGCCGATCGGCCGGGGCGGCATGGGCAAGGTGTGGCGCGCGCATGACGAGCTGCTGCACAGGACCGTCGCCGTCAAGGAACTGACGGCCGGACTGTACGTGGCCCAGGCCGACCGGGACGTCATGCACGCCCGGACGCAGAAGGAGGCCCGGGCCGCGGCCCGGATCCAGCATCCGGCGGTCGTCACCGTCCACGACGTGCTGGAGCACGACGACCGGCCGTGGATCGTCATGGAGTACATCGACGGCCCCTCCCTCGCGGACGCGGCCAAGGCGGCCGGGCGCATCGAGCCCCGCGAGGCGGCCAGGATCGGGCTGCACGTGCTGGGCGCGCTGCGCGCGGCGCACGCGGTCGGCGTACTGCACCGCGACGTGAAGCCGGGCAACGTCCTGCTGGCCAAGGACGGCCGGGTGCTGCTCACGGACTTCGGGATCGCGGCGATCGAGGGGGACTCCTCCATCACGCGCACCGGCGAGATCGTCGGCTCCATCGACTACCTGGCCCCCGAGCGGGTCACCGGCGGGACCCCGGGCACCGCCTCCGACCTGTGGTCGCTGGGCGCCACCCTGTACACGGCGGTGGAGGCCCGTTCGCCCTTCCGCCGCACCTCGCCCATCTCCAGCCTGCAGGCCGTGGTGAACGACGAGCCGCCGGCCCTGAAGCAGTCCGGCGCGCTGGCGCCGGTGATCACGGCCCTGCTGCGGAAGGATCCGGCGGACCGGCCGACGGCCGAGGAGGCCGAGCGGATGCTGCTGGAGGCGATGGAGGGCCGGGAGCCGAAGGCGGCGCAGGCGTACGTGCCCACGCGTGCGGTGACCTCGGAGGAACTCGCCCCCGCGCAGCACGGGCCGCCGGAGGAGCCGCAGGTGCCCGCCCCGGCCGGGGACGCCCGGACGGCCGCGCTGCCGGAGCCCTCCGCGCCCATGCCGCCATCCGCCCCCGCCGGGGACCGGCCGGGCGGCTGGATCAAGCGCGCCGCGGCCGTGGCCCTGGTGGCGGCGCTGATCGGTGGCGGCGGGGTGTTCGGGGTGCTCAAGTACACCGGCGGCAGCGGTTCGGGCGGCTCGGACACGACCGCGAGCGCCCCCGACGAGGCGGGTGCGGGCGGGGACTCGAAGTCGCAGAAGTCCCAGGCCGCTCCGCCGGCAGGCTGGTCCAAGGTGACCGACCCGGAGGGGTTCACCCTCTTCGTGCCGGACGGCTGGCGGCGGGAGGCGAACGGGACCCAGATCGACTACACCCCGGACAACGGCAACCACTTCATCCGGATCGCGATCGACCCGACCCCGGACTACGACAACCCGTACATGCACCTGCTCGACCTGGAGAAGCAGGTGCGCAAGCGGGCGGAGTACAAGCGTCTGCGGCTGGAGCAGAACAGCTTCCGGGACACCACCCGGGGCGCCCTGTGGGACTTCACCTGGACCGAGAAGGGGACGCTCGCCGGGCCCCGGCGGGCCAAGGAGCAGATGTACGTCGCCGCGGACGGCACGGAGTACGCGGTGTACATGTCGAGCCCCGCCGGCGCGTGGGACACGACGCGGCAGCAGTTCGACATCGTGCTCAGCGGCTGGGAGCCGCCCGCCGCGAAGCCCTGATCCCGTCATCCTGCCAGCGATCACTGGCGGACATGGCAAAATCCGGTTACCCACGGGTACCCAAAGCTTGCCGGGCGCAATACGCTCACCGCCATGACGGACTCGCAGGCCCCGGCCCCCCTCCGCACCGCACCGGCCCCCACCAACCCGGTCGCCCCGGCCCCGGCCGGCGCCCGCACCGCCGCCGACGTGGTGACCCCCGATCTGGTCGTCCGCCTCACCCGCGGGGTGATCGGCTCCGGCCGCACCGCCAACCACACCCCCTTCACCGGGGACCGGCTGGCGGAACTCCCCGAGGCCACCCCCGAGGACGTGGCCGAGGCCTTCGCGCGGGCCCGCGCCGCCCAGCCCGCCTGGGCCGCCGTCCCCGTACGCAAGCGGGCGGCCGTCCTGCTGCGCTTCCACGACCTGGTGCTCGCCCGGCAGGCCGAGGTACTCGACCTGATCCAGCTGGAGACGGGCAAGGCCCGCCTGCACGCCCACGAAGAGGTGCAGGCGGTCGCCGTCGCCGCCCGGCACTACGGCCGCAAGGCGCCCGCCTACCTGCGCCCCAAGGGCCACACGGGCGCCATACCCACCCTGACCAAGGTCACCGAACTGCGTCAGCCGCGCGGGGTCGTCGGCCAGATCGCCCCCTGGAACTACCCGCTCGAACTCTCCGTCGGCGACGCGCTGCCCGCCTTCGTCGCGGGCAACGCGCTCGTCATGAAGCCCGACACCGAGACGGCGCTGACCGCGCTGTGGGCCCGCGAGCTGCTCATCGAGGCCGGCCTGCCCGCCGAGGTCTTCCAGATCGTCCTCGGCGAAGGCCCCGTCGTCGGGCCCGAGGTCGTCCGGCACGCCGACTACGTCTCCTTCACCGGCTCCACCCGCACCGGCCGCGAGGTCGCCCGGGGCGCCGCCGACCGGCTCGTCGGCGTCTCCCTCGAACTCGGCGGCAAGAACGCCATGCTGGTCCTGCACGACGCCGACATCGAGAAGGCCGCCGCGGGCGCCGTCCGCGCCTGCTTCTCCTCCGCCGGACAGCTGTGCATCTCCATCGAGCGGCTCTACGTCCACGCCTCGATCGCCGACGCCTTCGTCGAGCGGTTCGCCGCCCGCACCAGGGCCATGCGCCTGGGCAGTTCGCTCGCCTACGGCGCCGACATGGGCTCCCTGGTCGGCGAACGCCAGCTGGAGACCGTACAGCGGCACGTGGACGAGGCCGTCGCCAAGGGCGCCACCCTCGTCGCGGGCGGCACGGCCCGCCCCGACATCGGCCCGCTCTTCTACGAGCCCACCATCCTCGACGGCGTCGAGGCGCCCATGGCGGTGTGCGGTGAGGAGACCTTCGGCCCGGTCGTCTCCATCTACCGCTTCACCGACGAGGACCAGGCCATCGCCGAGGCCAACGGCACCGCCTACGGCCTCAACTCCAGCGTCTGGACCAAGGACGCCCGCCGCGGCCATGCCGTCGCCGCCCGCCTGCGCACCGGCACCGTCAACATCAACGAGGGCTACGCACCCGCCTACGGCAGCGCCCAGGCGCCCATGGGCGGCATGAAGGACTCCGGCCTCGGCCGCCGCCACGGCTCCGAGGGCATCCTCAAGTACACCGAGGCCCAGACCGTCGCCCACCAGCGGCTGCTCCCGATGGCGCCCTCGCTGGGCATGGACGACGAGAAGTACGCGGCGTTCATGACCCGCGGCCTCCAGGTCATGAAGGCCCTCCGACTCCGCTAAAGGGGCAGCACCGTGTCTGAGCCGTACGACTACGACGTCATCGTCATCGGATCCGGCTTCGGGGGGTCGGTCTCGGCCCTGCGCCTGACCGAGAAGGGCTACCGGGTGGGCGTCCTGGAGGCCGGGCGCCGCTTCACCCGCGACAGCCTGCCGAAGAACAGCTGGGACCTGCGGAACTACCTGTGGGCCCCGGCCCTCGGGCTGTACGGGATCCAGCGCATCCACCTGCTCGGCAACGTGATGGTGCTCGCCGGCGCCGGCGTGGGCGGCGGCTCCCTCAACTACGCCAACACCCTCTACGTACCGCCCGCCCCCTTCTTCGAGGACCGGCAGTGGGCGGGGATCACCGACTGGCGCGAGGAACTCGCCCCGTACTACGACCAGGCCAAGCGGATGCTCGGGGTGCGCCTCAACCCGACCATGACCCCCTCCGACGTCCACCTCAAGGCGGCCGCCGAGAAGATGGGCGTGGCCGACTCCTTCCACATGGCTCCGGTCGGCGTGTTCTTCGGCGACGGCGCCGATGCCGGGGGGCACGCGCGGGTGCGGCCCGGGGACGAGGTCGCCGACCCGTACTTCGGCGGCGCCGGCCCCGCCCGCAAGGCCTGCACCGAGTGCGGCGAGTGCATGACCGGCTGCCGGCACGGCGCGAAGAACTCCCTGGGCGAGAACTACCTGCACCTGGCCGAGCGCGCCGGGGCCGTCATCCACCCCATGACCACGGTCACCGCGCTCTGCGAACACCCCGAGGGCGGCCACCGGGTCCGTACGGTCCCCACCGACGCCCGCCGCAAGGGCAGGGCCAAGGTACTGCGCGCCCGGTACGTGGTCGTCGCGGCGGGCACGTACGGCACCCAGACCCTGCTGCACACGATGAAGGACCGCGGCGAGCTGCCCCGGATCTCGGACCGGCTCGGCGAGCTGACCCGGACCAACTCCGAAGGCCTCGTCGGCGCGCAGACCGACGACCGCCGCTACCGCAAACGCCACGGCGACGGCTCCGGCAAGGCGCAGCGGGCCGACTTCACCCGGGGCGTGGCGATCACCTCCTCGGTGCACCCCAACGCCGACACCCACATCGAGCCCGTCCGCTACGGCAAGGGCTCCAACGCCATGGGGTTCATGACCGTCCTCCAGGTCCCCTACAGCAGGCACCGGGTCCGCGCCTGGTTCGCCCGGACCGCGAGGCACCCGCTGCAGCTGGCCCGCTCGCTCTCCAACCGGCGCTGGTCGGAGCGGACGATCATCGGCCTGGTCATGCAGTCGCTGGACAACTCGCTGACGACCTACCGCAAGCCCGGCGGCCTCGGGAAGGGCCTGCTGACCGCCCGGCAGGGGCACGGCGCCCCCAACCCGGTGCAGATCGCCGAGGCCACGCACGCGGCGACCCTGCTGGCCGAGGAGATCAACGGCTTTGCCGGCAGCAATATCGGCGAGCTGATGGGCACCCCGCTGACCGCGCACTTCCTCGGCGGCTGCCCGATCGGCGCCTCGGCGCGGGAGGGCGTGGTGGACCCGTACCACCGGCTCTACGGGCACCCGGGGATCTCGGTGGTGGACGGCTCGGCGATCTCCGCGAACCTCGGCGTCAACCCGTCGCTGACGATCACGGCGCAGGCCGAGCGGGCGATGTCGTACTGGCCGAACAAGGGAGAGCGGGACCCGCGGCCCGAGCAGGGCGCGGGCTACGTGCGGCTCGCGGCGGTGGAGCCGGTGCGTCCGGCGGTTCCGAAGGAGGCGTTCGGCGCTCTGCGGCTGCCGTTCCTGGCGGTTCCCGAGGTCCCGCCGAAGGTCGTGGACCAGGCCTGATGACCGGGTCGGTACCGCGCTCCCCCTCCGAGCGCGGTACCCACGCGGTACATGAGTGACAGGCGGTCGCCATGGATGGTTGTACCGCAATCCGGTAGGCCGGGCTGTGGTGTCGATCACACAGCGAAGTGTGCAACCGCGACCTGGGGCCGGCGGTCAAGGGTGCATGAGAAAGCGCATCTCCCTGCTGGCGGCAGCCGGCCTGGCGGCCGTCGGTCTGGCCGCCACCCCCGCGAACGCCGCGGATCCCGTCTTCACGCTCACCAGCCCGGCGGAGATCGGCCTGCGCCCGCACCCCGGGCAGAGCGGCCAGCCGCAGAAGACCTCGGTCGAGTTCCGCGTCGAGAACGAGACCGGGAACGTCTTCGACCGGCAGAGCACCTTCACGATCGACCTGACCCCGCTCAAGGGCGTCGCCGACGCCGCGCTCGACCAGAACCAGTCCCACGGCTGCACCCTCGACGCCGCGAAGGTGACCTGCAAGGACTGGGCCATCTGGACGCACGGCAGCAACGTCGTGACCCTGGACCTCACCGCCGCCAAGAACAGCACGGCCGGCACGGTCGCCGACCTGACGATGACCGGCGCGGCGGACGGCGCCACCTTCAAGCCCGCCACCACCAAGGTCAAGGTCGGCGGCCCCGACCTGGTGCTGGAGCAGGCCGCCCTCAAGGCGAAGCTGACCCCCGGCGAGACGCAGCCGCTGCCCATCGTCTTCCGCAACGCGGGGACGGAGTCCGTCCACGGAGTGGCGCTGGAGGTGAACACCACCCACGGCATCGGGCTGGTAGAGAAGTACGACAACTGCTCCTACAGCAAGAACGACAGCCCGGCCCAGCCGTGGAACGCGGGTTGGGGCACCGTCGTGTGCGTCCTCGACGGCGAGTACAAGCCGGGCACGTCGTACGAGGTCAAGAGCGCGCTGACCCTCAAGGCGGCGCCGCACGCCTTCATCGACGGGATGACCTACGCGGTGCACGCGGCCGGCGCCCAGCCGAAGACCTCGCAGAAGCTGGAGCGGCCCGGCACGGGCAAGAAGCTGACCGTCGTCGAGCGGGTGGCCAAGGCGGGCCCGCTGTCCGCGGACATCGACCCGTCGGACAACCAGCACGAGTTCGACTTCCAGACGAAGAACACCGCCGACTTCGTGGCGCGCGCCGTGTCCCTCAAGGGCAAGGCGGGCGAGACCGTGAAGGCCGACTTCGGCTTCGACAACAAGGGCCCGGCCTGGGTCGCCTACCTGCGCTCGGGTGAGGACGTCGCCCGGACCGACATCGTGATCCCGCAGGGCGCGAAGGTGACGAAGGCGCCGGAGCAGTGCTCCGGGGTCAACGCCGACGGCAGCCACCGGGAGCAGAAGCTGGGCGCCCCGCGCTACTTCTGCGCGACCACCCACATCGTCGGGGAGACGGAGAAGGTCTCCTACCCGTTCGAGCTGAAGATCGAGAAGGTCGTGGCGGACGCCACGGGTTCCGTCGCGGTCGGCCAGTGGACCCCCGAGGGCACCAAGGTGGCGGACTGGGACCCGAGCCACGCCAACAACAAGGCCGCCTTCGTGATCAATGCCAAGGGCGGCGCAACCACACCGGCCCCGAGCCCGACCACCGCCGCCCCGACGCCGACGGCTTCCACGACCCCGTCGGCCACGCCGAGCGCCGGCGCGAGCACCGGCACCACGGCGCAGGGCGGTCTCGCGAACACCGGCGTCAGCGCCGGGCCGCTCATGATCGGCGCCGCGGCACTCGTCGCCGCCGGTGGTGCGGTGTTCCTCGCGTTCCGCCGCCGGACCGCCGGGCGCGCGTAGCCGCGTAGGCACCGAAAACAGAAGAACGGCCGGCCCGGGGCGTCCCCAGGGCCGGCCGTCCTTACGGGGTGACCGGGCTGCTGTCCCCTGCCGTCCGGTCACGCGGGGGAGCGAGGTCCCACGACGCACGCCCCACGGGGAGTGCGCCTCATCGCTCCGGCGGAGCCACGCGTGGTGGTGCGGTCCCGCGCCTGGCTGGCGCGGACAACCTCACCAACGAAGGGCGCCCGGGGTCGTCACGCTCCGGACGGGTGACGAACAGCCGTCACACGCGGCCCCGGCACAGCTCCAGCAGCGTCATGGCGAGGGCGGTGCCGGGCTTGCCGAGGGCGCCGCTCCAGTGCGAGAGCACCTCCATCTCCCGGGACAGGTGCACCCGCCGCCCACCCGAGGTGATCCGCGCCTCCTGGATGACCGTCGAGACGGCCATCCGCTCCTGGATCAGTCCGATGATCCGGTCGTCGAGGGCGTCGATGCGCTCACGGGAGTCGGCGATGAGCTGCTCGGGGGTGGTGGTGATCGTGGTCATGGTCTCGTCTCCTGTCGGATGGAGTCCGCCGTCCGCCAGCTCCCAGAACGCCAGAGCGCCCCGGTCCTGTCGGACCGGGGCGCTCTGGGAAGTTCAGCGGCTCAGGCGAGCATCACGAAGACCCATGGCGACCGGACCGGCCGGTGCCATAGGTAAAGAGGAAGCTCAGCTGCTTGCGCATGGGACGGATTATGTCCTTCCGTCCCCCTCCCGGCCAAGCCGGTTCGGATGGTGAGACGAAGAGGGGTGCGGGTCCCCCGTTAGAATCGACAAAACAGCCACCTCTTCCGCCGGAAGGCCGCCCCGTGCCAGAAGCACCCTCCGCCGCCCACGACAGCGCCCCGGACACGGTTCTCGTCGTCGACTTCGGCGCCCAGTACGCCCAGCTCATCGCCCGTCGCGTCCGCGAGGCACGGGTCTACAGCGAGATCGTGCCGAGCTCGATGCCCGTCGACGAGATGCTGGCCAAGAACCCCAAGGCGATCATCCTCTCCGGCGGCCCGTCCTCCGTGTACGAGGAGGGCGCCCCGCAGCTCGACCGCTCCCTGTTCGAGGCCGGCGTCCCCGTCTTCGGCATGTGCTACGGCTTCCAGCTGATGGCGACCACCCTCGGCGGCCAGGTCGACAACACCGGCGCCCGCGAGTACGGCCGCACCCCGCTGGCCGTCTCCAAGGCCGGGTCCACCCTCTTCGAGGGCACCCCCGAGCAGCAGTCGGTGTGGATGTCCCACGGCGACGCCTGCTCCGCCGCCCCCGAGGGCTTCGCCGTCACCGCGTCGACCGACGTGGTCCCGGTCGCGGCCTTCGAGAACGACGCGAAGAAGCTGTACGGCGTGCAGTACCACCCCGAGGTGATGCACTCCACGCACGGCCAGCAGGTCCTGGAGCACTTCCTCTACCGGGGCGCGGGCCTGTCCCCGACCTGGACCACCGGCAACATCGTCGAGGAGCAGGTCGCGGCCATCCGCGAGCAGGTCGGCGACAAGCGCGCCATCTGCGGCCTGTCCGGCGGTGTGGACTCGGCCGTGGCCGCCGCGCTCGTGCAGAAGGCCATCGGCTCGCAGCTGACCTGCGTGTACGTCGACCACGGTCTGATGCGCAAGGGCGAGACCGAGCAGGTGGAGAAGGACTTCGTCGCCGCCACCGGGGTGCAGCTGAAGGTCGTCGACGCGCAGGAGCGCTTCCTGAACGCGCTGGCCGGCGTCTCCGACCCGGAGGCCAAGCGCAAGATCATCGGCCGTGAGTTCATCCGCGTCTTCGAGCAGGCCCAACTGGAGATCCTCCAGGAGGAGGGCCCCGCGGTCGCCTTCCTCGTGCAGGGCACCCTGTACCCGGACGTGGTCGAGTCCGGCGGCGGCACCGGCACGGCGAACATCAAGTCCCACCACAACGTGGGCGGGCTCCCCGACGACATCGAGTTCGAGCTCGTCGAGCCGCTGCGCCAGCTGTTCAAGGACGAGGTCCGGATGGTCGGCCAGGAGCTGGGCCTCCCGGACGAGATCGTCCACCGCCAGCCCTTCCCGGGTCCCGGCCTCGGCATCCGCATCGTCGGCGAGGTCACCAAGGACCGCCTGGACCTGCTGCGCGAGGCCGACGCCATCGCCCGCCAGGAGCTCACCGCGGCCGGCCTGGACCGGGAGATCTGGCAGTGCCCGGTCGTCCTGCTCGCGGACGTCCGCAGCGTCGGCGTCCAGGGCGACGGCCGCACCTACGGCCACCCGATCGTCCTGCGCCCCGTCTCCTCCGAGGACGCGATGACCGCGGACTGGACGCGCATGCCCTACGACGTGCTCGCGCGGATCTCCACCCGCATCACCAACGAGGTGCCGGACGTGAACCGCGTGGTGCTGGACTGCACGAGCAAGCCCCCGGGCACCATCGAGTGGGAGTAGTCCCCACCCGGACCCGAGACGAAGCCGCCGCTCCCTCCCGAGCGGCGGCTTCGCCGTTTCACCGGCCGGCCTTCCCCGGCCGGCCTTCCCCGGCCGGCCTTCCCCGGCCGGCCTTCCCCGGCCGGCCTTCCCCGGCCGGTCTCCCCGGCTGGATTTCCACCCGCGGCCTTTTCACCGGGCGCCTTTCTCTGGCCACTTCGCGGAGGCGCCGGTACCTTGCGCCGCGACCCGAGCCGTCGGAGGAGGCCCCATGCCGGATCGACCCGTACCCGTCCCCGTGGAACGGCTCGGCTTCGAGATGCCGCCCGCGCACACCGACCCGGCCGACGAGCGGGCGCACCGCAAGGAGCGGCTCGCCGGGGCGCTGCGCCTGCTGGGCGGGTACGGCTACGAGGACGGGGTGTCCGGACACGTCAGCGCGCGGGACCCGGAGTTCGAGGACTGCTACTGGGTCAACCCCTTCGGCCGGGCCTTCGCCGGGCTGACCGCCGCCGACCTCCTGCTGGTGGACGGGGACGGGCGGGTCCTCCAGGGGGAGCGCCGGGTCAACGAGCTGGCCTTCGCCGTGCACGCCGCCGTGCACCGGGAGCGCCCCGAGGTGGTGGCCGTCGTGCGCACGCAGGCACCGTACGGCCGCGCCCTCGCCGCGCTCGGCGAGCTGCTGGCCCCGATCTCCCAGGAGGCCTGCGTTTTCTACGAGGACCACGCGCTGCTGAACGAGTTCGCCGGAGCCGAGGACGCGAGCCGGATCGGGCGCGCGCTGGGCCCGTACAAGGCGCTCATCCTGCGCAACCGGGGGCTGCTGACGGTCGGCGGCTCGGTGGACGCCGCCGTCTGGTGGTTCCTCGCGGCGGAGCGGGCCGCGCAGGTGCAGCTGATCGCGCGGGCAGCCGGGAAACCGGTGCTCATCGACCACCACAGCGCGATCGCCACGCGGGAGCGGTTCGGGTCCGATCTGGCCGCCTGGGTGAACTACCAGCCGCTGCGCCACAACGGTGACACGCCGGTGGCGTCAACATCATGAACGGTTAATCACCTGCTCTGACATCGTGCGCAATCCGGAGCACTGCCGCAGTGGTGCACAATTCGCTGGCATTGCACCGTAGTTCAGAGAGGCGGCACGCACGTGGCTGTCCAAGAGATGTCCCGGGGTACGCACACCGCGGCCTGCGCATGCGACGACTGCGCACGGGAAGGGCACCGCCGCGCCGTGGCCGCCTTCCTCGAGAAGCGCGACGAGTTCGCCGCCGGACAGGGGCTGCCCGCCGCAGTGGCCCACTCCCTCGGAGCGTCCCGGCAGTGGGTCTCCGACGAGCTGACCCTGTCGGCGCGCACCGTCGCCGACCGGGGCCGAGAGGCGGGGAACTCCTGGCTGTACCTGTTCTCGCGGCGGGCCGTGCTCGCCGTGTGGATCGCCGCCGGGGTGCTGCTCCTGGTCCAGGTCGCCGCCGCGCTCGGCACCGGCTGGTCCACGGCCCGCACCGCCGGGTTACTGGCGGCCCTGGTCCTGGCCGGGCTGCTCACCGTCGCGGCCCGCGCCCAGTCGGTGCGCGGCGGGCTGCTGGCCCCGCTGGTCGGGGAGGACAACCGGCTGTCCACCTCCAAGTCGGTGCCGAGCGCCTGGGTGGTGCTGACGGCCTTCGCCGGGCTGCTGCCCGCGCTGCGGCTGGCCACCTCGGTGCCCGGCCCCGAGCGGCAGGCCCTGTACGCGGGCTTCGCCCTGGACCGGGCGCTGCCCCTGCTGGCGGTGGTCGCGCTGACCTCGGTGGTGGCCGTGGTGGTGCGCCGGGTGGTGTCCGTACGGATCATGGGCCAGCGCTTGCAGAAGCTGCCGGCCGACCGGCCGCGCGGGGTGGACCTGCTGACGGACGACGCGGGGCGCGGCAGCTTCCCGGACGCGCAGTACGTGCTCGTCTCCACGGTGGTGCTGGCCTACGCGGCGGTGTCCCTGGCCCGCTTCCCGGACCGGCTGCCGCAGCTGCCCTGGGCCCTGGCCCTGCTGGTGGCCCTGTCCGCCGCCGTCTACCTGGCGGCCAAGTACGCGGAGGGCACCCGCCCGCTGGTGCTCTCGGTGGTGCGCAGACGCGAGCCCGGGGACCTGGACGCGGCCGTCCGGCCCGGGGACGACATCGAGATCCGGGGGGTCGGCTTCGTACCGCCCGGGGCGCAGACTCCCGAGATGCTGGCCCGGCTGGTGGTGCGGATCGGGGCGGTGCACGTGCACGTGCCGCTGGTTCCGGTGCCGGGCGGGTTCACCAACCCCTCCGACACGGTGCTGACGGTGCCGGTGCCGGCCGAGGTGGAACCGGGCCGGATCGACATCCAGGTGGTGACGGCCGCCGGGGTGGAATCCAACCGATGCATCATCGACGTGGCCGAGTGATCGGGGTACACATGTCGCGTGACCCGAACTGATGTCTCGACAGACGCGCCCGCAGTCCGCCCGCTGAAGGTACGCGCGGCCGACTACGCACTGCTGCCCCTGCGGATCTTCCTCGGCGTGACCTTCGTCTACGCGGGCGTGGACAAGCTGACCGACTCCGCGTTCCTCTCCGCCTCCGGCGCCGGCTCCATCGGGGAGCTGATGACGGGAGTGCGCGACACCTCCGCGATCCCCGCCCTGGTGGACATGGCCCTGGAGGCCCCCGTCGGCTTCGCCGTCGCCCTGGCCATCGGGGAGATCCTCGTCGGCCTCGGGACGCTGGCCGGCCTGCTGACCCGGATCGCGGCCCTCGGCGGAGCGCTGATCGCGCTCAGCCTGTGGCTCACCGTCTCCTGGGCGGTGACCCCGTACTACTACGGCAACGACCTGATCTACATGATCGCCTGGATCCCGCTGATCATCGCCGGGGCGCCCTACTGGTCCCTTGACTCGCTGATCGGGTCGCGCTGGTCGCGGCGGTCGCGCCGGACGGCGTAGGTCACCATCCCGGTCAGGGCGGCGAGCGAGAGCCCGCCCAGCGTGAGCGGGATGACCAGGAACCAGGGCAGGTCGGCCTCGCCGCCGCTGTCGAGCAGGTACAGCACGCCCGCGACCAGCAGGGCCAACCCCGCGATCAGCCGTCCCGGCTGGAACTCATGACGCCGCACGGGCCACCTCCACCTGTCCCACACCCGCGTCCAGGTGCAGCTCGATCGTCCCGCCGGCCTCGGTGCCGGCCGGGGGCGACAAGGTCGCCTGCCGGTGCTCACCGCCGCCGCGGACCCGTACGTCCTGGCCCGTGTCCCCGGGCATCTGGATGTCGCCCAACCGGATGGCCACATCGGCCTCGGCGGTCACCTCCCGGGGCACGATCACCTTCAGCCGCCCCGCGTCCACGGAGGCGCGGACGGACAGGGTGGCGCCCTTCGGCACGTCCAGACGGCTCAGGTCCAAGGTGGCGAGGCCGGTCCCCGCCTCGTACACGGGCCGTACGTCGGCCACCGCGGCCGGACGCCACTCGGTCTCCCGCCAGTCCGTGCCGATCTCCCGGGGCAGTACGGCGGCCACCGCGAGCAGCCCCGAGGTGAACACGGCCAGCACGATCGTGCCGAAGCCGGTGCGCCCCAGCAGGGAGCTGACGGCGAGACCGAGGCCGAAGACCACGAGCGCGGCGGCCAGCCCGCTCTGCAGGGCATCGCCCAGCGGACGCCCCTGCCAGTCGGCGCCCGCCGCGGCGATCCCGGCGATCAGCGCCAGGACGAAGACCCGGCCGCCGATCCCGCCGCGCGGCCGGGCCGCCGGGGCCGGCTTCCCCGCGGCGACGGCGGCGGCGCCGGCCGCGGTCGCGGTCGGCGCGGCGCCCGGCTCCCCGGGGACGGCCGAGTCGGCGGGACCCCACAGGTACCCCGTCGCGCCGACCGGACCGGTCGTGCCGTCCTTGACCAGCGGGTCCCGCCACCACGACGGGCCGCCGGGGGCGGGCGGCGCCTTGGTCTCCGGCGGCGCCTTCGTCTCCTGCGGCGCGGGGGCCTCGGCCTCCTCGGGGCCCGCGGTCCGCCGCCGCTGCGACCAGTACGAAGCCCCGCCCAGAGCCAGGACGACCAGCACCGAGAAGACCGCGAGCACGCCGTTGTCCAGCATCGACAGGAACAGCGCGCAGCCGACCAGGGCGGCGAACACCGCGGCGAGGGTGGCGCCCTCGACCCGGCCGGTCAGCATCTTCTTCGCCTCGCTGTCCTCCTCGCCCTCCTGCGGGAGCAGCAGCCACGCGAAGCCGTAGAAGATCAGGCCGACGCCGCCGGTGACCGCGAGGACGCCCAACACGATCCGGAAGACCACCGGGTCCAGGTCGAAGTACCGGCCCAGACCGCCGCACACGCCCGCCAGGACCTTGTCGCGCTTGCCGCGGCGCAGGGGAGGCCGCAGGCCGGGAGGCCGGGGCGCCCCGGGCCCGGCCGGCGGGGCATCGTGTACTTCGGTCATGCGTCCATGGTGACGGGCCGGAGCGGCCCGCGGCACCGGGCCCGACCCTGGCGCAACCCTGATATCCCCCCGGTCGAATTGGGGGGCAGCCCTGATGCCGGGCCGCTCGCGCGCGTGTGACCCTTGGTGGCATGCCCGTAGCCGCCGCTCCCCGTACCCCGCACGCCGCCGACGTCGACGAGGTGCCGCAGCGCAAGCTCTACCGCAGCGCCGACGGCCGGATGCTCGGCGGAGTCGCACGGGGCCTCGCCGGGCACCTCGGGCTGCCGGTGATCTGGGTCCGGCTGGCCTTCCTCGGCCTGTTCATGTGGGGCGACGGGCTCGGCGTGCTGCTGTACGCCGCGTTCTGGGTGTTCGTACCGCTGGGCGTCGGCGGCCGCAGCGGACACCGCTCCTACTTCGACACCCTGCCCGACGGCACCCGCCGCCTGCGCAAACCCGACAAGGGGCAGATCACCGCGCTGATCGCGCTGTGCATCGGTGCGGGCATCTTCATCTCCCAGGTGCAGGTCGGCGGCGCCTCCGGCCGGTACGTGTGGCCCACGCTGCTGGTCGGGGCCGGGGTGGTCCTCGTATGGCGGCAGGCCGACAACGCCCGCCGGGCCCACTGGACCGAGGCCGCCGGACGGCACGGCCGGCTGCTGCAGGTCGCCCGGGCGCTGGCCGGGGTGGCCCTGGTCGGCGTCGGCCTCACCGTCTTCATCGTCGTACGCGGCTCCGCGGCCCAGCTCGGCAACGTCCTGACCGCCACCCTCGCCGTCCTCGTCGGCGTCGCGCTGCTCGCCGGACCCTGGCTGATCCGGCTGACCCAGGACCTCTCCGAGGAGCGGCTGATGCGCATCCGCGCCCAGGAGCGCGCCGAGGTCGCCGCCCACGTGCACGACTCGGTGCTGCACACCCTCACGCTGATCCAGCGGGGCGCCGAGGACGCGGGGGAGGTGCGCCGCCTCGCGCGGGCACAGGAGCGCGAGCTGCGGAACTGGCTGTACAACCCCGAGGGCACCGGCAAGGAAGAGGCCGAGGAGCCGGCCACCCTGGCGGAGGCCGTGAAGAAGACCGCCGCCGAGGTCGAGGACCACCACGGCGTGCCCATCGAGGTCGTCGTCGTCGGCGACTGCCCGCTCGACGAGCGGCTGGCGGCACAGGTCCAGGCCGCGCGCGAGGCGATGGTCAACGCCGCCAAGTACGGTGGCGAGGGAGGGCCGGTGCAGGTGTACGCCGAGGTGGAGGCGCAGAGCGTGTTCGTGTCCGTACGGGACCGGGGACCGGGCTTCGACATCGACGCGGTACCGGACGACCGGATGGGCGTACGAGAATCGATCATCGGCCGGATGCAGCGCAACGGCGGGACCGCACGGCTGCGGTCGGCGCCCGACGGCGGCACGGAAGTCGAACTGGAGATGGAGAGGGCGGCGAACGCAGCATGACCGAGGACAACGCGGTGACGCAGACCGGCCGGCGGGTCCGGGTGGTGCTCGTCGACGACCACCGGATGTTCCGCACCGGCGTGCAGGCCGAGATCGGCGAGACCGCGCGGACCGGGGTCGAGGTCGTCGGCGAGGCCGCCGACGTGGACCAGGCCGTCACCGTCATCACCGCCACCCGGCCCGAGGTCGTCCTGCTGGACGTGCACCTGCCCGGCGGCGGCGGGGTCGAGGTGCTGCGGCGCTGCGCCCCGCTGATGGCGGCGGCCGAGAACCAGGTGCGGTTCCTGGCCCTGTCGGTGTCGGACGCGGCGGAGGACGTCATCGGCGTCATCCGGGGCGGGGCGCGCGGCTACGTCACCAAGACCATCACCGGCACCGACCTGGTGGACTCGGTCTTCCGGGTGCAGGAGGGGGACGCGGTGTTCTCGCCGCGGCTGGCCGGCTTCGTGCTCGACGCCTTCGCCTCCACCGACGCCCCGCCCGTCGACGAGGACCTGGACCGGCTCACCCAGCGCGAGCGCGAGGTGCTGCGGCTCATCGCGCGCGGGTACGCGTACAAGGAGATCGCCAAGCAGCTCTTCATCTCCGTCAAGACGGTGGAGTCGCACGTCTCGGCCGTCCTCAGGAAGCTCCAGCTCTCCAACCGGCACGAGCTGACCCGCTGGGCGACGGCTCGCCGGCTGGTGTAGCCGCTGGGGGACCCCGGATGTGGTCGGACACGGTCCGATGTGATCCACGCCGCAGGCCGCCGGGGCAACCGGGGCGGCCCGTGCGGCCCTCTACGATGCCGTGATGAGCCTGACGGGGACCCCCCTCTTCGCGACGGTGGTCGCCCTGACCGTGATCGCCGTCGTCCTGCCGCTGGCCGTGTGGAGCAAGGTGCGCGGCCCTGCCGTCGTACGCGTGGCCTCGCGCGCCCTGATGGTGGTGTTCGCCCAGGTCACCGCCATCGCGCTGGTGTTCGTCGGGGTCAACCGGGACATGAACTTCTACGCCTCCTGGGGCGACCTGCTCGGCACCGGCACGTACGTCACCGCCGCGCCCGACCTCGGGCCGGACGGACTCGGCGGGAAGAAGGCCGAGGCCGCGCCGAAGGTGAAGCAGGCCTTCGAGCCCGTCGAGGGGCTCGGCGGCCGGGTCCGGAAGACCGAACTCGACGGCAAGATCTCCGGGGTCAAGGGCGACGTCATGGTGTGGCTGCCGCCCCAGTACGACGACCCGGCCTACAAGGACAAGAAGTTCCCCGTGGTCGAGCTGATCCCGGGCATCCCGGGCACGGGCAAGTCCTGGTTCCAGGGGCTCAAGGCGCACGAGGTGCTCGAGCCGCTGATGAAGAGCGGCAAGGTGCAGCCGTTCATCCTGGTCTCGCCGCGCGCCATGCTGCTGGGCAACGCCGACACCGGCTGCGCCAACCTCCCGGGCAAGGTCAACGCCGACAGCTGGTTCAGCGTCGACGTCCGCAAGATGGTCGTCGACAACTTCCGGGTCTCCGAGGAGGCCCGCACCTGGGGCGTGGCGGGCTACTCGGCCGGGGCGTACTGCGCCGCCAAGCTGGCGATCAACCACCCCGACCGCTACAGCGCGGCCGTCTCCCTGTCCGGCTACAACGACCCGGGCCAGGAGCCCTCCTCGCTGGTCGCCCAGGATCCGGAACTGCGCCGTACGCACAACCTGAAGCACGTGCTCCAGTCCGCGCCGACGCCGCCGGCGGTCTCGCTGTGGATGTCGGGGGCGGAGCACGACGGCTACCTGTCCGGCACGGACCTCAAGGCGATCGCGAAGGGCCCGACCACGGTGCACGCCGAGAAGGTGACGGGCGGGCACAACCTCGACTCGTGGTCGAAGCAGCTGCCCCAGACCTTCGACTGGCTGAGCAAGACGGTCAAGGCGCCGTAGCCCTGCCGGGCCGGCTCACGGCTGCGCGAGCGGCGCGGCTAGGCGGGGCGGGAGGCGCCCGCCCAGGGCATCGAGTCGATCGGGGCCATCCGGACCGTCGACCCCGGGCGCGGTGCGTGGATCATCTGGCCGTTTCCGATGTACAGGCCGACGTGGGTGACGCCGGAGTAGAAGAACACCAGGTCGCCGGGGGCCAGCTGGTCGCGGGAGACGCGCCGGCCCGCGTTGATCTGGGTGTAGGTGGTGCGGGGCAGGGAGACCCCGGCCGAGCGCCAGGCCGCCTGGGTGAGGCCCGAGCAGTCGAAGGACCCCGGGCCCGTCGAGCCCCACACGTACGGCTTCCCGATCGCCCCGTGCGCGAAGGCCACGGCCCGGGCGGCGCGCGAACCGTCCGACGGCGGCGGGGGTGCGGACTGCGGGGCTGCCGCGGGGGCGGCGACGCCCGAGCGGGCCTCGTACGCGGCACGCTGCTCGGCGGTCAGCTTCGCCAGCAGCCGCTTGGCGGTGGCCAGCTTGCCCTCGATCTCGGCTTTGCGCCCGGCCAGTTCGTCCCGCTGCGTGCGGAGGTCGGCGAGCCGCCCGGCGGCCTGCTCCCGCAGCTTGCCGACCTCGTCGAGGCGGCGGCGTACGGAGCTGATCCCGGCGGCGTTGCGGTCCCCGGCGCGGGAGATGAAGGAGGCCTGGGAGAGGTACTCCTGCGGGTCGGCCGCCATGGCGAGCTGTACGGCCGTCCCCAGGGAGCCCTGGCGGTACTGGGTGGCGGCGAGGGAGCCGAGGGCGCCGCGGGCGGCGTTGAGCTGGTCGGCCTTGCGGGCGGTCTCGTCGCGCAGGCCGTCCAGCGCCCGCTCGGCCTCGTCGGCCTTCTCCTTCGCCCCGTTGTACCGCTCGGTCGCGGCCTCCGCCTCCTCGTAGAGCCGGTCCACCTGGGCCTCGACCTGTGCGGGCGTGGGGCGGGGGTCGGCCTGGGAAGTGCCTTCGAAGGCGGTGGCGGTGGCAGCGCCCGCGAGGGCGAGAGTTGCGGCGGTCCGTACGGTGCCGCCGGAGAGCGGGCGCTGCCTCGGCTTTCGATGACTGGCCACGAGGGCCTCACGTCCTTCCACGCTCGGTGCTTGGAGGAGGACGCTAGACCCGCAGGTAACGGGCAGATGACGAGATGATCGCAAGTGCCCTGATGCGACCGCGGTTGGCCGCCGCGGACCGAAGTGGATCAGTGCCAGAGGACGGCGATGAAGATATTGACCACCGTCAGCCCGCCCACCGCGCCGAACAGCGCCTTCTCCACCCGCTCCTCGTCGCGCTTGACGTAGACGAGGGCGAGGATCACGAAGAGGACCGCCAGCTTCACGCCGACCTTGACGTTGTTGACGGGGGAGCCGTCCATCTCGTTGAAGCCGACCAGGAGCACGCCGGTGACGAGCATGGTCAGCGCACCGTGCAGCATGGCGGGCGTGAACCGGGCGGTGCCCGCGCCCATCGCCTTCATCTGGGTGAGGAACCCGCCGAGGAGCGAGGCGATCCCGATGATGTGCAGACCGACGAAGACATTGATGAGTACGTCCATGGCGTCGAGCGTACGGGCGGGCTCCCGGGTCCCCGAGGGCTGGGGTGTCCGTTCGGGTTCTGCGTACAGTTGGCGCATGGCCGCCGGAGAACTCCACCACCCCGACGCCGCCCGGATCGAGCTCGTCGAGGTCCTGGCGGCCCTCGGCCACCCCGTGCGGCTGGAGATCGTCCGGACCCTCGCCGGTGCCGAGGCGGAGGTCTTCTGCGGTGCCGTGGCCGCCGGGCTCCCGCGCTCCACCGTCACCCACCACCTGCGCACGCTGCGCGAGGCCGGCGTGATCCGCCAGCGCCCCGACGGCCGCAAACTCTTCCTCACCCTGCGCCGCGAGGACCTGGAGCAGCGCTTTCCGGGACTGCTTGCCCTGGCCGTCGCCGATTTTCCGGGCCCGGGACCGGCTGTCGGTCCCGCCCCCTAGACTCGGAATGCGATGAGCAGCCTCTTTGACGACAGTTTCCTGGCGGACCTCACCCCCTCCGACGAGGTCCCGCCGCCGCCCGAGGACCACGCCGCCCCGGAGCCGGGGACGGACGACCTCTTCGGCGGCCGGTTCGACGTACCCATGACCGGGGACGCGTACTACCGGGACGGCGCCCCCAAGCCCGTCATCGACCCGGCGGCGCTCCTGGACGGGCTGAACGAGGAGCAGCGCGCGGCGGTGGTGCACGCGGGCTCCCCGCTGCTCATCGTCGCCGGCGCCGGCTCCGGCAAGACCCGGGTGCTGACCCACCGCATCGGACACCTGCTGTCCGCGCGGAACGTCCACCCCGGCCAGATCCTGGCGATCACCTTCACCAACAAGGCCGCCGGAGAGATGAAGGAGCGTGTGGAGGGCCTGGTCGGCCCGCGCGCCAACGCCATGTGGGTCTCCACCTTCCACAGCGCGTGCGTGCGCATCCTGCGCCGCGAGTCGAAGCGCCTCGGCTTCACCTCCTCGTTCTCGATCTA
Organism: Streptomyces subrutilus; assembly: GCF_001746425.1. GTDB lineage: Bacteria > Actinomycetota > Actinomycetes > Streptomycetales > Streptomycetaceae > Streptomyces > Streptomyces subrutilus_A. The sequence goes on from NZ_MEHK01000001.1 coordinate 4,512,906, forward strand.
CGACGCGGCCGACTCGAAGCGCCTGATGGCGCTCGTCTGCCGCGACCTGGACCTGGACCCGAAGAAGTTCCCGCCCAAGGCCTTCAACGCCAAGATCTCCAACCTGAAGAACGAGCTGATCGACGCGGAGGCCTTCGCGGACCAGGCCGTGGACGGTTTCGAGAAGACGCTCGCGCAGGCGTACACGATGTACCAGGGGCGGCTGCGCGAGGCCAACGCGCTCGACTTCGACGACATCATCATGACCACGGTCCACCTCCTCCAGGCGTTCCCGGACGTCGCCGAGCACTACCGGCGCCGCTTCCGGCACGTGCTGGTCGACGAGTACCAGGACACCAACCACGCCCAGTACACGCTGGTGCGCGAACTGGTCGGCACCGGCTATCCGGACCTGCCCCCGGCCGAGCTGTGCGTGGTGGGTGACGCCGACCAGTCGATCTACGCCTTCCGCGGCGCGACCATCCGCAACATCCTCCAGTTCGAAGAGGACTACAAGGACGCCACGACGATCCTGCTCGAGCAGAACTACCGCTCCACGCAGACGATCCTGTCCGCCGCCAACGCGGTCATCGAGCGCAACGAGAACCGCCGCGCCAAGAACCTGTGGACCCAGGCCGGCACGGGCGCGGTCATCACCGGCTACGTCGCGGACACCGAGCACGACGAGGCGCAGTTCGTCGCCGACGAGATCGACCGCCTCACCGACGCCGGTGACGCCAAGGCCGGAGACGTCGCGATCTTCTACCGGACCAACGCGCAGTCGCGTGTGTTCGAGGAGATCTTCATCCGGGTCGGGCTGCCCTACAAGGTCGTCGGCGGCGTCCGCTTCTACGAGCGCAAGGAGGTCCGCGACGTCCTCGCGTACCTGCGCGTCCTCGCCAACCCCGAGGACAACGTCCCGCTCCGCCGGATCCTGAACGTGCCCAAGCGCGGCGTCGGCGAGCGCGCCGAGGCCATGATCGACGCGCTGGCGATGCGCGAGAAGATCACCTTCCCGCAGGCGCTGCGGCGCGTGGACGAGGCCTTCGGCATGGCCGCCCGCTCGACGAACGCGGTGAAGCGCTTCAACGTCCTGATGGAAGAGCTCCGCACGATCGTCGACTCGGGCGCGGGCCCCGCGGTGGTGCTGGAGGCGGTGCTGGAGCGTACGGGCTACCTCGCCGAACTCCAGGCGTCGACCGACCCGCAGGACGAGACGCGGATCGAGAACCTCCAGGAACTGGCGGCGGTGGCGCTGGAGTTCGAGCAGGCGCGGGACGAGGAGACGCCCGGGACGCTGGCCGAGTTCCTGGAGCAGGTCGCCCTGGTGGCCGACTCCGACCAGATCCCCGACGAGGACACCGAGGGCACGGGCGTCATCACGCTCATGACCCTGCACACCGCCAAGGGCCTGGAGTTCCCGGTGGTCTTCCTGACCGGCATGGAGGACGGGGTCTTCCCGCACATGCGGTCGCTGGGCCAGACCAAGGAGCTCGAGGAGGAGCGCCGCCTCGCGTACGTCGGCATCACGCGTGCGCGCGAGCGGCTGTACCTGACCCGGTCCTCGATGCGCAGCGCCTGGGGGACGCCCTCGTACAACCCGCCGTCGCGGTTCCTCGAGGAGATCCCGCCGGAGTACCTGCAGTGGAAGCGCACGGGCGCGGCCCAGAAGCCGGCGGGCCCGATCCGGGGCTCGGGCGGCGGGAAGGCGTCGTTCGGCACCTCGCCGGAGGCGTTCTTGTCCTCCTCGCGCACGAAGTCGGGCCCGTCCGGGTTCGCGACGCGCCGGGCCGCCGACAAGCCGGTGATCGCGCTGGTGGTCGGGGACCGGGTGACGCACGACCAGTTCGGGCTCGGCACCGTCATGGAGGTCAAGGGCGCGGGCGCGGACGCGCAGGCCACCATCGACTTCGGCGACGACAAGCCGAAGCGGCTGCTGCTGCGCTACGCGCCGGTGCAGAAGCTGTAGGCGGGGCTGGGTGGGAGCCGCGGCCGGGGGTGCGGCCGCGGCTGTGGCCTTGGCCGCGGCGGTGGTTGCGGCCGCGGCGTCGGCTGGGGCTGTCGGCTAGGACGGGTCCAGGCCGTGGCTGCGGAGCCACGCCAGGGGGTCGATCGCCGCACCGCCGCCGGGCCGGACCTCGAAGTGCAGGTGCGGTCCGGTGGAGTTGCCGGAGTCGCCGGAGTACGCGATGACGTCGCCGGCCTTGACTTTGCCGCCGCGGATCTTGGTGCTGCTCAAGTGGCAGTACCAGGTCTCGGTGCCGTCGGGGGCCGTCACTATGGCCATGTTCCCGTAGGCGCTGTTGTACTGGGTGCGCACGGTGCCGTCGGTGGCGGCCATGACCGGGGTCCCGTAGCCGACCGGGAAGTCGATGCCGGTGTGCACGGACATCCACATGCCGCCGGACTGGCCGAAGTTGGCGCTGAGGCCGTGCTGTGCGACGGGGATCGCGAACTTGGGGCGGGCCGCCTCCTTGGCCGCGGCCTCCTCCGCCTTCTTCTTCTTCTCCTCCTCCTGGCGCTGGCGCAGGTCGATGCGCTCCTGCGTGCGGCTCGCGCGGTCCGCGAAGTCGCCCGCGTCGGCGCTGAGCGCCGCCAGTTGGGTGTCGAGCTTGGTGTTCGCCGCGACGGGCTTCACCGAGGCCGGGTCGGGCGCGGCCATCGTGGTGGTGTCGTCGGCGGGCTTCTCGGTGCCGCTGAGCCCGCCGACGGAGGCGGCCGCGACACCCGCGACGCCCATCACGCAGGCGGAGGGCACGGCCACGGTCAGCAGGGCGGAACGCTTCGCAGGGGTCCGGCGGCGGTTGCTGCCGCCGGCCTTGGCGCTGCCCTTGGTGCTGCCCTTGGCGGCGGTCCGGCGGGCGGCGCGCGTGACGGAGGGGGAGGTGACGGGCATGGCCTGGGTGGGGAGGTCGTGGACCTCGGGCACCTCGGCCGGCGCCTCATCGGTGACGAGTTCGAAGACGGCGGTTTCGTCGTACGCCTCGCCGAGGCTTTCCTGGGCCGGGATGTGGACTTCGTAGGCGTAGTCCGCGACCGTCTGCGCCGCCTCGTAGGTGTACTCCTGCGCGTACTCCTGCTGCTGCGCGGGCTGGTACTCGTACGAGGTCTCGGGCTGGGCCTGCGTCTCCGTGACGGTGTTCCACGCGGTGGCGTCGTACGCCCCGGTCTCGGTGCCGTAGCCCGGCATCGCCCAGTGCCCGGTCTGCTCGCCGGAGGTGTCGTAGCCGAAGGAGACGGCGGGCTGGTACTCGGCGTAACCGGCGTGGTCCGTGCCCGTCGTGTTCCAGGCGCTCGCCTCCCAGTGACCCGTCGTGGTGTCCGCGGGCTGGCCCTGGGACGGGATCGTGGGCAGGTGGGCGTCCTGGGAATTCCATGCCGTGGTGTCGTACGCGCCGGTCTCATAGGAGCCGTATGCGGCGTAGTTGACCCCCTGGCCCTGCGTTTCATAGGAAACGTAGGTCGAGTCACCAGCGAAAGTGGTGGTAGCAAGGCCGTCATACCCGGGTTCCGGGTACTGGCCCGGCGAGGGGCGGTCGTTCACCAACTTCTCTTTCGCCTCGGCATTGGGGGGCCTGGGTGGCCGGGGAACTCGGGGTTCACCGGAGGAGAGCAGTGGCGTGACTGTACCCGGCGGTTACTGGCAACGACAATCTTCGAAGGGCCTCCATCTCCGTGGAACCGGGCATTCAGCCCTCTTTCGGTCGCGCAAAGACGCACCCTTGGCCTTGAGTTCGAAATTCGTTCGACTTCTCGCCGGTTGTTGTCCAGTGCCGTGGCCGGCAAACCTTCCCGGTCGCAGCACTAGGCGACGGATTCGACCCCGGGGGCGGCAGCCGCGGCCGGCCCGATCCCGTCGAGGACGCGCCGGATGGCCGCGATCACGGTGGGATGGACGGCCAGGGCGAGGTGCCCGATGCCCATGACCTGCACGTTCTCCACGCGTAGATCCGGGTGTTCCAACCGGGCCGTCCCGACCGGTGTCATCACGGCGTCGAACTCGCTCCAGAACGCGACGCATCGCGTGGCGCAGCCGGGCGTGGGCGCGGCCAGCTCGGCCAGCACCTCGGAGCCGGGGCGCATCTGCCGCATGAGGGGGTGCGCGTCCAGGAAGGGGGCGATCTGCGTGCCGGAATGCGGGGTGCCGAGCGTGACGAGGGTCCGGACGCGGGCGTCGCCGCCCAGCCGCTGGACGTAGTACCGGCCGACCAGCCCGCCCAGGCTGTGCCCCACCAGGTCGACCTGCTCCTGTCCTGTGCGATCGCACAGTTCCTCGACGCGGCGGGCGAGATGGCGGGCCGTGACCCGCAGGTCGCGGGTGAGGGGCGAGTAGTTGAACGCCTCCACGTGCCGCAGGCCGTCCGCCACCAGGGCGCGGCGCAGCAGGACGAAGACGGAGCGGTTGTCGGTGAAACCGTGGAGGAGGAGGACGGGCGGGCGTGTCGCGGGCGGAGGGGCGGCGGCCTCGGCGAACTTCTCCTGGCACACCCCGGTGGGGTACAGGAGGAGGTGGCCGCCGAGCACGACCACCTCAAGAGCGCCGGCGCGCAGTGCGGCGCCGGAGGCGGGAATCGACACGGGTATGTACAAGCCCATTGACGGCCTCCCTTCATGCCTCCTCGGGACTGCGGCCGGGACGGCTGCTCCTGGTGCCACCGTGCCGTGCGGCTGTCGGCACGGTGGCTCAATGCTGTCCCACGTGTGATTTCCCCCTCCCGGTCGACCGCGAAACGGCGGCGTGCGCGATGCTGTACTTAACGTTCGTTCACTCGGGAGGCAGTGCGATGGGTGTGACCGGTCCGATCCGTGTGGTGGTGGCGAAGCCGGGTCTCGACGGCCATGACCGCGGCGCGAAGGTGATCGCGCGGGCGCTGCGCGACGCAGGGATGGAGGTCATCTACACGGGCCTCCACCAGACCCCCGAGCAGATCGTGGACACCGCCATCCAGGAGGACGCCGACGCGATCGGCCTGTCGATCCTCTCCGGCGCCCACAACACGCTGTTCGTGCGCGTCCTGGAACTCCTGAAGGAGCGCGACGCGGAGGACATCAAGGTCTTCGGCGGCGGCATCATCCCGGAGGACGACATCGCCCCCCTCAAGGACAAGGGCGTAGCCGAAATCTTCACCCCCGGCGCGACAACGACAGCCATTGTCGACTGGGTCCGCACCAACGTCCGCCAGTAGCCGCCGCCCCGAACCCGCCGCCCGGCCGGGGCGGCGCCCCGCCCTCGGCGCGCGGCCCGCACCCGAATCCGCCCGTGCGTGCCATCGGGCTGCGCCTGCCCTGCGGGCCGCCGCCCGATCCTGCCCGGCCCGCCCTGCGGGCGGTACCCGGCCGTGTCCGGCCGCCCTGCCCTGGGGGCAAGCCGGCCGCACCCGGTAGGGCGGCAGCGGCCATATTCAGCCTCGCCGGAGTTTGAGGCGCGGGCTCCGGGGCGGAGCCCCCAGGGCTTTGGGCCCGGCCGGCCGACGGGGTCCGGGGCGGAGCCCCAGGCTTTGAACCGGACGGGCCGGTCAGGTCGGGGTGAGCTCCGTGAGCATGGCCTCGCGGAGGCGAAGGGTGGCCACGAGCCGCTGAAAGGCCTCGGCCCAGTACGCGGCGGCCCCGCCCGCGGAATCCCCCGGCTCCTCCACCCCGGCGGCCGCCGCCTCCAACCGCCCGGCCTCCGCAGGATCAAGGCAGCGCTCCGCCAGCCCCATCACCCCGCTGAAGCTCCACGGATAACTGCCCGCTTCCCGGGCGGAATCCAGCGCGTCCACCACCGCCCGGCCCAGCGCCCCCGCCCACGGCACCACGCACACCCCGAGCAGCTGGAACGCCTCCGACAGCCCGTGGGCCCGTATGAACTGCGCGACCCACTCCGCCCGTTCCCCGTCCGGCAGCGTCTCCAGCAGCTTGGCGCGCTCCGCGAGCGAGGCGGTGCCCGGGCCCGCCGCGGGCGGCGAGGACGCCGCACCCAGCAGGGCCCGCGACCAACCCGCGTCACGCTGCCGTACCGCCGCCCGGCACCACGCCGCGTGCAACTCCTCCCGCCACGAGTCGCCTTCGGCCACCGGCAGTGCCACTATCTCCGCCGGACCGAGCCCCCCGAACCGCTCCCGCCAGCACGACAGCGGAGCGGACTCCACCAACTGGCCCAGCCACCAGGCGCGTTCGCCCCGACCCGCAGGCGGGTTCCTGACCACCCCGTCCCGCAGCATCCCCGCATCGCACTCCGCGGGCGGATTCACCCCCTCCGGGCCCACGCAGGCCACGGCGCGCTCCGCCATCCGCGTCGCCAGGGCCGAGCCCGGCAGTGCCGACAGCAGCTCGGCGGCGGTCGCCCGGACATTGCGGCTGCGGTCGCCCAGGGCCGCTTCCAGGAACGGCTCGTCCCCCTCCGACAGCCCCACCCGCAGCGAATCGAGGAACATCAGCCGGTCCTCGGCCCGCTCGGTCGCCCAGGTCGTCGCCAGCAGCCGCACCGCGGCCGCCGCCTCGTGGGCCCGTACGGCTCCCAGCAGCGCCACCCGCTCCGCGAACAGCCCTTCCTGCCAGAGCCGCTCCACCCCGGCCCGATCGGTCACGTCCGGCAGTTCCCCGGACCCGCCGGCCCCGCCGCGCAGCGCGAACCGCCAGTCCGGATTGAGCCTCGCCAGCCACAGCCCCCGCGGCCCGGCCAGGGCGAGTGCCTGCGGCCGCAGGTCCGTACGGGCCCGGGCCGCGTCCAACAGGGCCGGGACGAGCGCCGCCGGTGAGCGGTAGCCGTGCCGGCCCGCCGCGGCCAGCCACTGCGGCAGCAGTTCCGTCAGATCCGGTGCCGCCCCGCGCCGCCCGCCGCCGCCCGCTCCCGTACGGCCGGCCAGCAGCTGGGCGAGCCGCTGCCGGGCGGCGGCCGGCGGCGCCGGACGCGGATCCCGGGGTGCCGGAGCCGGGAGCGGGCGCGCCTGCGCGGGCCGCAGCCCGGCCCGGCGCCGCACGGTGTGCACGGCCGCCGCGTCCAGCAGGGCCTCCGGCGAGCCGGCCGGGCCCCCGCCCCGGCGCCGGTCGGTGCCCAGCAGCGCCGCACCGACCAGCTCCTCCCAGTCCCCGTACTGCTCCACGTCCTTGCCCATCGGACCCCTCCCTCGACACTCGTCGTCACTGCCCGCGCTCCGGTCCCGCCCCCTCCGCGGGACCGGAGCAGTCGATGCCCGGTTCAACTGCGCTCAACTGGCGTGGTTGTCGTTCATGCAAGCCCCCCGGCTCTCGTCACCACACGACGGCGCCCCCGCGCCACCGCGTCCCTCCTCACCTCCGCCGCCCCTGCGAGACGGCACAGGTGTCCCCAGGCCCCTACCGATTCCCTTGTGATGTCCCGCTGCGCCCGGCCGCCGGTCAGGCCAGCGGCACCGCCTCGGGTGAGCCCGGCTGCCAGGCGGTCAGGGGGGTGAAGCCGCGGTGGCCGCACTCCCCGAACACCGTCACCGGGCCCCCGCCCGACAACGCGGCCAGCTGCCACAGGCCCCCGCGCGAGCGGCTGCCCGCCCCCGTGACGGGCACCGGCAGAGCGGAGCGGCCCTCCGCGTCCGCCAGCTGCCAGCCCAGCTCCCCCGGTATCGGGATCACCGCACCGAGCACCACCGGCCAGGACTCCAGCCACGGGTCCTCCCGCAGCGCGGCCCCGTACGCCTCCAGGGCGGCCCCCGTGCTCACCCCGACGGGCACCTCCGCGCCCGGCACGGCCGCCGTGGACCTCTCCCCGAGATCCCCCCGCAGCCCCGCCGACCCGGGCCGGAAGCGGACTTCCGCCTCCAGCACCAGCCCCACCGGCAGTGCCAGCCCCGGCGCCCGGCCGGGCGGGCCGAAGTCCAGCACCAGGGCCGGCCGCCCGCTCCCCAGCCCGCGCAGCCATATCCGGCGGGTGGTGAGCCGGCCGTCCGGCGACACCGAGTCGTACTGGGCCAGCACCAGCCAGCGGTCCCGTACGGCCTCCCCCTCCCCGGAGACCGGCAGTCCCACGCGGCCGCGCACGGTCGCGGCCAGCTCTGCGGGCAGTGCCGACACACCCAGCCAGGCCCGGTCCAGCAGGTGCAGCAGCGCCGCCTCCTCCAGCATCCTGGCGGGCCAGCCGGGGCCGCAACTGGGTATCGTCCCCAACTCCCGCACCCGTCCCGCCAGTCCGGGCGCCTGCGCGTCGACCATCCGGGCGGCCGTCTCCTCCCATCCCGCGTAACCCGCCTGCTCCTGCCCGGCGAGACCGCCGCGCAGCAGGTCGGCCAGCCGCTGCTCCAGCTCGGTGACCCCCGCGCCGATCCGCGCCGCCCGCCGCTCGGCCCGCCGCCGCGCCCCCTCCTCGTCCACCGGCCGGCCCGCCGGAGCGGCCGGCCGCGCGGCCTTCGCCGCCCGCTCCGCCAGCCACTGCGCCGCCCATTGCGGCGGCTCGCCCGGCTCGCCCGCCCCCTCCGCGGACCAGAGCAGCAGCAGGCCCAGCGCGTGCTTGCACGGGAACTTCCGGCTCGGGCAGGAGCACTTGTACGCCGGTCCCGCCAGGTCCACGACCGTGCGGTACGGCGTACTGCCGCTGCCCTTGCACAACCCCCATACAGAACCGGAAGCGGAACCTCCGATCTGTGACCACGGCCCCGCCCCGCCGAGTCTGCCTCCCGCCTTGCGTGAGGCATCGTCAGGAGCCAGAGCCAGTACCTGTTCCGCCGTCCAGCGGCCCCCCTGCTCAGTCATGTGAACCACCGTACGGACCGCCACTGACAATCGCCCTGACCTGCAACAACGCGGCGGGCAAGGGGCGTTGTCAGTGGTGTGGTGCACCGTTGGAACAGCAGTCGGAAGCGGCTGCCGAGCATTGGAGGGGGACCATGACCACGCCCGGGAACGACCGCCGGAACCAGGCACTGCGACCGCACGCCGAAGACGCCTTCGCGCACGAACTGAAAGCCCTGGCGGTCGCGGACGACCGGCCCCGCCCGGCCCGCTGGAAGCTCTCCCCGTGGGCCGTGGCCACCTACCTCCTCGGCGGCACCCTCGACGACGGCACGGTCATCACGCCCAAGTACATCGGGCCCCGCCGCATCATCGAAGTAGCCGTCACCACCCTGGCCACCGACCGCGCCCTGCTCCTCCTAGGCGTTCCCGGCACCGCCAAGACCTGGGTCTCCGAACACCTCGCCGCCGCCGTCAGCGGTGACTCCACGCTCCTCGTCCAAGGCACCGCCGGCACCCCCGAGGAGGCCATCCGCTACGGCTGGAACTACGCCCGGCTGCTCGCCCACGGCCCCAGCCGCGAGGCCCTCGTCCCCAGTCCCGTCATGCGGGCCATGGCCGACGGCATGACCGCCCGCGTCGAGGAGCTCACCCGCATCCCCGCCGACGTCCAGGACACCCTCATCACCGTCCTGTCCGAGAAGACCCTCCCGATACCGGAGCTCGGCGAAGAAGTGCAGGCCGTCGGCGGATTCAACCTGATCGCCACCGCCAACGACCGCGACCGCGGGGTCAACGAGCTCTCCAGCGCGCTGCGCCGCCGCTTCAACACCGTCGTCCTGCCGCTGCCCGCCACCGCCGACGCCGAGGTCGACATCGTCGCCCGCCGCGTCGACCAGATGGGCCGCGCCCTCGACCTGCCGGCCGTGCCCGAGGGCCTCGAGGAGATCCGCCGCGTCGTCACCGTCTTCCGCGAGCTGCGCGACGGGGTCACCGGCGACGGCCGGACGAAGGTGAAATCGCCCAGCGGCACCCTGTCCACCGCCGAGGCGATCTCCGTCGTCACCGGCGGCCTGGCCCTCGCCGCCCACTTCGGGGACGGCGTGCTGCGCCCCTCCGACGTGGCCGCCGGGATCCTCGGAGCCGTCGTCCGCGACCCGGCCGCCGACCGGGTGGTCTGGCAGGAGTACCTGGAGACCGTGGTCCGCGAGCGGGAAGGCTGGAAGGACTTCTACCGGGCCTGCCGGGAGGTGACGGCATGAGCCCGCTGCTGCTGGGCGTCCGGCACCACGGGCCCGGCTCGGCCCGCGCCGTGCGCGCCGCACTCGACGCGGCGAAGCCGGCGGCCGTGCTCATCGAGGGGCCGCCCGAGGGGGACGCGCTGCTGGCCCTTGCCGCGGATCCCGGGATGCGGCCGCCCGTGGCGCTGCTCGCACACGCCGCGGACGATCCGGGCCGCGCCGCGTTCTGGCCGCTGGCCGGCTTCTCCCCGGAGTGGATCGCGATCCGCTGGGCACAGGAGGCGGGCGTACCGGTGCGGTTCATGGACCTCCCGGCCGCCCACACCCTGGCCCGCCGGGAGGACGGGGACGGCGAGGATTCCGACTCCGTACGGGTGGACCCCCTCGCGGTGCTGGCCGAGACCGCCGGGTACGACGATCCCGAGCGCTGGTGGGAGGACGTGGTCGAACACCGGGGCACCGGAGCCGTGCCGGACCCGGCGGCCGCGTTCGAGGCGCTCGGGGAGGCCATGGGGGCCCTGCGCGAGGCGTACGGCGACGGCGGCCAGGCCCGCGACCTCGTGCGCGAGGCCTACATGCGGCAGCGGATGCGGGCCGCCCGCAAGGAGTTCGGCGACGCGTACGCCGTGGTGTGCGGAGCCTGGCACGTCCCGGCGCTGCGGGCCGGAACCACCGCGGCCGCCGACAAGGCGCTGCTCACCGGCCTGCCGAAGGTCAAGGTGGAGACCACCTGGGTGCCCTGGACCCACCGCAGGCTCGCCCGGGCCGGCGGCTACGGCGCGGGGATCACCTCGCCCGGCTGGTACGCCCACCTCTTCGCGGCCCGGGACCGGCCCGTGGAGCGGTGGCTGACCAGGGTCGCCGGGCTGCTCCGGGAGGAGGGCCGGCAGGTCTCCCCGGCGCACGTCATCGAAGCGGTCCGGTTGGCCGAGACGCTGGCCGCGATGCGCGGAAGGCCCCTGTCCGGGCTGACGGAGACCCTGGAGGCGGTCCGGGCGGTGATGTGCGACGGATCCGAGGTGCCGCTCGCGCTGATCGAGGACCGGCTCGTCGTCGGGGACGTGCTCGGGGAGGTCCCGGACACGGCGCCCGTCGTACCCCTCCAGCGCGACCTCACCCGCCGGCAGCGCTCGCTGCGGCTCAAGCCCGAGGCGCAGGACCGCGAGCTGGAACTCGACCTGCGCAAGGAGACGGACGCGGCGAAGTCGCTGCTGCTGCACCGGCTGCGGCTGCTCGGCATCGACTGGGGCATACCGGCGGCATCCCGGGGCAGCACCGGGACCTTCCGGGAGACCTGGCGGCTGCGTTGGGAGCCGGAGCTGTCGGTGCGGGTCGCCGAGGCCGGGATCTGGGGCACCACCGTCCTCGCGGCGGCCACCGCCAAGGCGGAGGCGGACGCGGCCGGGGCCGCGGAACTGGGCGAGGTCACCGCGCTGGCCGAGCGGTGCCTGCTCGCCGGGCTGTCCGAGGCGCTGCCCGCCGTCCTGCGGGCGCTCGCGGACCGGGCCGCGCTGGACACCGACGTGGCACGGCTCGCCAAGGCCCTGCCCGCGCTGGCCCGTTCGCTGCGGTACGGGGACGTCCGCGGCACCGACGCGGCCGCCCTGGGCACGGTGGCGGCCGGGCTCGCCGAGCGGATATGCGTGGCGCTGCCGCCCGCCTGCGCCGCCGGGCTCGACGCCGACGCGGCGGCGGAGCTGCGCGGCCATGTGGACGGGGTGCACGGGGCGGTCGGGCTGCTGGCGGACACGGACGAGGGGCTGCGCGAGCGCTGGTCGGCCGTGCTGAGCACGCTGGCCGGCCGGGAGGCCGTGCCCGGCCTGATCCGCGGCCGCGCGGTCCGGCTGCTGCTCGACGACGGTCGGCTGCAGGCGGAGGAGACGGCCCGGCTGATGGGGCTCGCCCTGTCGCCGGCGGGCGAGCCGGCCGACGCGGCGGGCTGGATCGAGGGCTTCGCGGGCGGAAGTTCGGGCGGCGGGACCTTGCTGGTCCACGACGAGCGGCTGCTGGGCCTGATCGACAGCTGGCTGACGGGGGCGTCGGAGCGGGCGTTCACCGACGTACTGCCGCTGCTGCGGCGCACGTTCGGGGCGTACGAGCCGGGGGTGAATCGGACCTTGGGCGAGCTGGTCCGCCGGGGGCCGGGTGGCTCCGCCGGGTCGGCTCGGGCGGGTGCGGGGGCCGAGGGCTTCGGCCCGGAGCTGGACGAGGTGCGCGCGGATGCGGTGGTGGAGCTGGTCCGGATGCTGCTTTCGCCTGTCGGCGGGGGGGGGGGGGGGGGGGGGGGGGGGGTGGCGTGAGGGGGCGGGCCGGGGGGCCGGGCGCGGCGCCGCTGCGGGGGCGCTGCCCCCGGGCCCCCGCGCCTCAAACGCCGGGGGGGCTCAAAGATCGGGGCTCCGCCCCGGGCGCCGCGCCTCAATCGTCGGCGGGGGTGAAAGGGCGGGGCTTCGCCCCGGGCGCCGCGCCTCAATCGTCGGCGGGGTTGAAAGGTCGGGGCTTCGCCCCGGGCGCCGCGCCTCAAACGTCGGCGGGGTTGAAAGGTCGGGCTCAGGCCCCGGGCCGTTGTGGGGGATTCGAGTGGTGGAGGGGGACCGGGCGGTGAGCGGTATGGATGCGGCGGGTGCTGTGGATCGGGCCGGAAGTGAGCGGTTGCGGCGGTGGCGGATGGTGCTTGGCGGGGGAGAGGGGGACGGTACGGGCTGTGTGCTGGGCGGGCGGGACGCGGCCATGGACGCCGCGCTCGGCGCGCTGTACGGAGGGGACGGCGCGGGCGGCTCGCGGAAGGGGGCGGGGGCGCGCTCCGCCGGGCTCGGCGGGTCCGCGCCGAACGTCGCGCGCTGGCTCGGGGACATCCGTACGTACTTCCCGAGCTCCGTCGTCCAGGTCATGCAGCGCGACGCCATCGAGCGGCTCGGGCTGTCCGCGCTGCTGCTGGAGCCGGAGATGCTGGAGGCCGTAGAGCCGGACGTGCACCTGGTCGGCACCCTGCTCTCCTTGAACAAGGCGATGCCCGACACCACGAAGGAGACGGCCCGGGCCGTGGTCCGCAAGGTGGTCGAGCAGTTGGAGAAGCGGCTCGCGACCCGCACCCGGGCCACGCTCACCGGCGCGCTCGACCGTTCCGCCCGGATCAGCCGGCCCCGCCACCACGACATCGACTGGAACCGCACGATCCGGGCCAATCTGAAGAACTACCTGCCCGAGTACCGCACGGTCGTCCCCGAACGGCTCATCGGCTACGGCCGGGCGGCGCAATCGGTGAAGAAGGAGGTGATCCTCTGCATCGACCAGTCGGGTTCGATGGCGGCCTCCGTCGTCTACGCCTCCGTCTTCGGCGCCGTGCTCGCCTCCATGCGCTCGATCGCCACCCGCCTCGTCGTCTTCGACACCGCCGTCGCCGACCTGACCGACCAGCTCGACGATCCGGTGGACGTGCTCTTCGGCACCCAGCTCGGCGGCGGCACCGACATCAACCGCGCGCTCGCCTACTGCCAGTCCAAGATCACCCGGCCCGCCGACACCGTAGTGGTCCTGATCAGTGATCTCTACGAGGGCGGCATACGCAACGAGATGCTGGGGCGGGTCGCCGCGATGAAGGCCTCCGGGGTGGAGTTCGTGACCCTGCTCGCCCTGTCCGACGAGGGCGCCCCGGCCTACGACCGGGAGCACGCCGCCGCCCTGGCCGCCCTCGGCGCACCGGCCTTCGCCTGCACTCCCGACCTGTTCCCAGAGGTGATGGCCGCGGCCCTGGAGAAGCGTCCCCTGCCCGCGCCCTGAGGGCGCCCGGAGTCCCGTGGGGAATGGGCCGATCGCACGAAGTTCCAGCTCAACCGTGAGGCGATCTGTGACAGGTATCACCGCTCAGGTGTGATCTGTGATTTAGGGACCTACGGCCCACGGGGATAACCTGCGGGACGGACATGCCGCGTCCACGGTCACCGTGTGCGCCTTCCTTGTGACAGCGCCGTCACGTTGCCCTCCGCGGCACGCCCACGCAGATAGCAGACAACCGCGAATCACTGCGAATCTTTAAAAAAGACAAGGGACGGACGCGCGTGGACCTGTTCGAGTACCAGGCGAGGGACCTCTTCGCCAAGCACGGTGTACCGGTGCTGGCCGGTGAAGTCATCGACACGCCTGAGGCGGCTCGCGAGGCCACCGAGCGGCTGGGCGGCAAGTCGGTCGTCAAGGCGCAGGTGAAGGTCGGCGGCCGCGGCAAGGCCGGCGGCGTGAAGCTGGCCGCCACCCCGGACGAGGCCGTCGCCCGGGCCACGGACATCCTCGGCATGGACATCAAGGGCCACACGGTCCACAAGGTGATGATCGCCGAGACTGCTCCCGAGATCCTCGAGGAGTACTACGTCTCGTACCTCCTCGACCGGACCAACCGCACCTTCCTCGCCATGGCGTCGGTCGCGGGCGGCATGGACATCGAGCAGGTCGCCGAGGAGACCCCGGAGAAGCTCGCCAAGGTCCCGGTGAACGCCAACGAGGGCGTGAGCATCGACAAGGCCCGCGAGATCGTCGCCCTGGCGAAGTTCCCGGCCGAGGTCGCCGAGAAGGTCGCCGAGGTCCTCGTGACCCTGTGGGACACCTTCATCGCCGAGGACGCGCTCCTCGTCGAGGTCAACCCGCTCGCGAAGGTCGCCTCCGGCGACGTCATCGCGCTCGACGGCAAGGTCTCGCTCGACGAGAACGCCGAGTTCCGCCAGCCGGGCCACGAGGAGTTCGTGGACCACGCGGCCGCGAACCCGCTCGAGGCCGCCGCCAAGGCGAAGAACCTCAACTACGTCAAGCTCGACGGTGAGGTCGGCATCATCGGCAACGGCGCGGGTCTCGTCATGAGCACCCTCGACGTCGTCGCCTACGCCGGCGAGAACCACGGCGGCGTCAAGCCCGCCAACTTCCTGGACATCGGCGGTGGCGCCTCCGCCGCCGTCATGGCCAACGGTCTCGAGATCATCCTCGGTGACCCGGACGTCAAGTCCGTCTTCGTCAACGTCTTCGGTGGCATCACCGCCTGCGACGAGGTCGCCAACGGCATCGTCCAGGCGCTGCAGCTGCTCGAGGACAAGGGCGAGGCGGTCACCAAGCCGCTGGTCGTCCGTCTCGACGGCAACAACGCCGAGCTGGGTCGCAAGATCCTCTCGGACGCCAACCACCCGCTGGTCCAGCGCGTGGACACCATGGACGGCGCGGCCGACAAGGCCGCCGAGCTCGCGGCTGCGAAGTAAGGGCAGAGGTCACAGACTCACATGGCTATCTTCCTCAACAAGGACAGCAAGGTCATCGTCCAGGGCATGACCGGTGCCACGGGCATGAAGCACACCAAGCTGATGCTGGCTGACGGCACCAACATCGTCGGCGGCGTGAACCCGCGCAAGGCCGGCACCACCGTCGACTTCGACGGCACCGAGGTCCCCGTCTTCGGGTCCGTCGCCGAGGCGATGGAGAAGACGGGCGCCAACGTCTCCGTCCTCTTCGTCCCGCCGGCCTTCGCCAAGGCCGCCGTCGTCGAGGCCATCGACGCCGAGATCCCGCTGGCCGTCGTCATCACCGAGGGCATCGCGGTGCACGACTCCGCCGCCTTCTGGGCGTACGCGACCGCCAAGGGCAACAAGACCCGGATCATCGGCCCGAACTGCCCGGGTCTGATCACCCCCGGCCAGTCCAACGCCGGCATCATCCCGGGCGACATCACCAAGCCCGGCAAGATCGGTCTCGTGTCCAAGTCCGGCACGCTGACCTACCAGATGATGTACGAGCTCCGTGACATCGGCTTCACCTCCGCCGTCGGCATCGGTGGCGACCCGGTCATCGGCACCACGCACATCGACGCCCTGGAGGCCTTCGAGGCCGACCCGGAGACCGAGCTCATCGTCATGATCGGCGAGATCGGCGGCGACGCCGAGGAGCGTGCGGCGGACTTCATCGCGAAGCACGTCACCAAGCCGGTCGTCGGCTACGTCGCGGGCTTCACCGCCCCCGAGGGCAAGACCATGGGCCACGCGGGCGCCATCGTCTCCGGCTCCTCCGGCACCGCGCAGGCCAAGAAGGAGGCCCTCGAGGCCGCCGGCGTGAAGGTCGGCAAGACGCCGACCGAGACCGCCCAGCTGGCGCGCGAGATCCTGAACGCCGCTCAGTAAGCACGCGTGCGTACAAGGGCGTGGCCCGCACCCCTCGGGGTGCGGGCCACGCCCTTTCGCGTCTCATGCGCCGTGCGTCCGCCGGTCAGTCGATCCTCGGGGCGATCCGGGCGGGCCCGGCCGCCGGGTCGGCGCGGAGCTTGTCGTGGAGCAGCCGGCTCTGCTCGGTGAGCTGCGGGGGGCCGCTGAGCGGGGGTACGCCGGAGACGCTCTCGCCGGGCGCCCGCGGGGGCTCGTAGTGGGTGGGCGCGGTCGCGGCCGTGTAGGCGGTCGCGGCGGCGATCACCGCGGTGAGGCTGAGCGTCGCGCGGGTCCACTGCCGGGTGCGGCGCTCGCCGTGGCCGCGTACGTCCGCCGCCGGGCGCGGTTCGAGCTCCACGGCCGGCCGCAGCGCGTCGAACAGGTCGCGCAGCAGCGCGGACTGCTTCTCGGGCGGTACGCCGGCCAGTTCCGGGATCCGGTCGGCGAGGTCGGCGTGCGCGTGGAGGAGGCGGTTCCCGGTCGCGGGGGTGCTGGCCTCGGTCTCGGCGGCGGTGTCGGGGAGGTCCAGGCCGACGCCGTCGTAGAGCAGGACCGTACGGCGGTGGACGGTCGGCAGGGCGAGCATCGCGTCGAGGAGGATCCGGTCTACGGGCTCGGTGGGGGGCTTGTCCGGGTGGCGGTGGGCGCGCCGGAAGCGGTGCCAGGGGGAGAGGGCGTACTCGTACGCGGCCGCGCGCACCCAGCCCTCCGGGTCCGGGTCGGCGGCCACCTCCGGCCACTGGGCCCAGGCCTGGCGGAACGCCCGCTCCACCGATTCCAGGGCGAGTCGGCGGCGGCCCGTGAGCAGGTAGGTCTGGCGGGCGAGGTCGGGGGCGGCACGGGCGTACAGGGCGTCGAAGGCCTCGGCCGGGCGCCGGGGCGGTGCCATGGCGGGGGGCTCGGCTTCGGGCTCGGGTTCGGGTTCGGGTTCGGCCGTTCCGGTGGATTCTTCGGGCTCCGCCACCGCGGTGGACCCGTCCGGGGCGGCCGTTCGCGCGGCCTCGGCCGGGGCGGGGGTCCGCGTTGGCTCGGCCGGGGCGGGCGTCCGCGTGGTCTCCGCCGGGGTGGCGGTTTGCGCGGGCTCGGCCGGGGTGGCCGTTCGCGTTGGCTCGGCCGGGGTGGCGGTTTGCGCGGGCTGGGCCGGGGCGGCCGTTCGCGTTGGCTCGGCCGGGTTGGGCATGGCGGTCGGCTCCGCCGGGGCCGCCGTTCCTGACGGGGCGGCAGCCTGGCCTTCCCCGGGGGCTGTCGCGTTCGCCAAACGGGCGGGTTCGGGCGCGGTGGCGTCGGCGGTCGCCGTCCCGCCCGCGGTTCCGCCCGCGGCCGCGGTCACCGGCTCGGCGGCGGCCTTCGCGGCGTGCGGGGCCTCCGGCGGCGTCGCGAGGCCGACCAGGAAATTCGCGTACAGCTCGCGCTTTCGGCCCCGGGGGTGGGTGCGGCCCGATTCCCAGGATCGGACCGTGCTCGTGGTGACGCCCAGGGCCTTCGCGACCTGGTCGGGCGTCAGCTCCGCGGCCTCGCGCAGTCTTCGGCGCTCTTTCGGTGCGGGCAGCCCCTCGACGCGTTGTGTCATGCCACACTCCCCGCGACCCGACAGCCCTGGGCGAAAAAGTACATAAGCGTATATTGGGCGACACCACGGGCATTCGCCTGTTACCCGCTCATAGCGCGTGTCGTTGGCACCATGGCGGGGTGACCCAAGTGACCGAACGCGGGACCCCGTTGTCCGTGGCCCCGCGAGCCGTCGGGCGGCGCCGCTCCCCGGCGGCCGCCGCATGCGTGGTGGGCGGCGCCGTGGCGGCCGGACTCGGCCTCGGCTTCCTCGCCGTGCTCGTCATCGTGCTGTGGATCAGCTCCCCCTATCCCGACAGCGGCCCCGGCGGGGCCCTGCACCTCGCCGCCGGGCTGTGGCTGCTCGCCCACGGGACGGAGCTGGTGCGGTACGAGACCCTGTCCGGCGTGCCGGCGCCCGTCGGCGTGACCCCGCTGCTGCTCGTCGCGCTGCCCGTGCTGCTCCTGCGGCGGGCGGCCCGGCTGGGCAGCGCCTCCGAGGAGGAGGGGGAGGAGGTGCTGCCGGCCGGCGCCGTCTTCTCGGCGGTGCTCTGCGGCTATCTGGCCGTCGGGGCGCTGGCCACGGTGTACGCGGCGGGCGGGCCCATGCCGGCCGATCCGATCAGCGCGGCGTGGCACGTCCCGCTGGTCGCCGTGCTCGCCGCCGCGGGCGGGGTGTGGGCGGTACGGGGGCGGCCGCTCGGGCCGGTGCCGGACTGGATGCCGGCGGGCGTACGGCGGGCAGTCGCGCGCCCTCGTTACGCGCTGGCGCTGCGGGCCGGGGCGGGTGGGGCGCTCGTCCTCCTGGGCGGTGGGGCGCTGCTCGTCGGCGGCTCGCTCGCGTGGCACGGCGCGGAGGTGCAGGGGTCCTTCCTGTCGCTGACCGGGGTGTGGTCGGGGCGGTTCGCGGTGCTGCTGCTCGCGGTCGCGCTGGTCCCGAACGCCATGGTGTGGGGGGCGGCCTATGCCCTCGGGCCCGGGTTCGCCCTCGGCGCCGGGGTGAGCGCCACCCCGCTCGGGTTCACGGGCTCGCCCGCGCTGCCGCGGTTCCCGCTGCTGGCGGCGCTCCCGCCCGAGGGGCCGGGGACTCCGCTGACCTGGGCGGTGGCGGGGGTGCCGTTCGTGGCCGGGCTGGCGGTGGGCTGGTTCGCGGTGCGCCGGGCGCGGGAGGTCTCGTACGGGGAGACCGCGCTGACGGCGGCGCTGGGCGCGCTGGTGTGCGGGCTGCTCATGGCCGGGCTGGCGGCGGCTTCGGCGGGGCCGATGGGGTCGCGGGCGCTGGCCGAGTTCGGGCCGGTGTGGTGGGCCACGGGGGCTGCGGCCTTCGCGTGGACGCTGGCGCCGGGCGTGCCGGTGGCTGTCGCGGTGCATGCGTGGCGGAACCGGCCGGCCTTCGCGGTGGACGACGGCTGGCACGACAGCGGCGTACGGGAGCTCCGCTGGGCGGCGCTGCGCGATGCGGCGGGCCGCCTGGTCCCGGACCTCGACCCCGAGACCCCGCCCGGCCCTGCGGCCCCGCCCGAAGCGCGGCCCCCGGCCCCGGGCCGCACTCCGGCCCCGTCCCGGCCTCCGGTCTCCGCCCCGGCCCGAACTCCGGCCCCGTCCCCGGCCCCCGAGTCGGCCCAACCCGAGTCCCAGGCCCAGGCCGCGGCCCGACCTCCGGCCCATGCTTCGGTCCTGGCCCCGTCCCCGGCCCCCGAGTCGGCCCAACCCGAGTCCCAGGCCCAGGCCGCGGCCCGACCTCCGGCCCATGCTTCGGTCCTGGCCCCGTTCCCGGCTCCCGCGTCCGCCCGGCCCGAAGCCCGGCTTCCGGCCGCGGGCCCAACTCCGGCCCCTGCCCGGGCTCCGGGCCCGGACGGTACCGCGGTCCCGGCCCCCGCATCGGCCCAGCCCACGGGCCGCCCGGCTGCGGCCCCGTTCCCGGACCCGGCATGGGCTCCGGGCCAGGGCGCGGCCTCGGGTCCCGCGCAGGCCGCTGCCCCGGCCCCGCCGCGGCGGCCCCGGAAGGTGGCCGTCATGCCGGGCCTCCGCCTGGACCTGCTGCCGCCGAAGCCGTCCGTTCCGCCGCTGGAGGTGGCGGGCACCCGAGTCCTCCCCCGCCGCAAGCCCCCGGCCTAAGCCGCAATCGCCGACGAGGCCGAAGCACCGCCGGCGGCTCCGGTGCCGGGGGCTCCGCCCCCGGCACCCCCGCGCCTCAAGCGCCGGCGGCACTGGGATGGCGCGCCGCCCGCGGCTCGCCGTCGCAGGCGGATCCGCGAGGCGCGGACCTCACCGCAGGCGCACGGCTTCGCCGGGCAGTACTACTGGCGGACCTTCAGGACGTCGCCCAGGACGTTGTCCGGGAGGAGGGAGTTGCACTGGAGTTCCGCCGTGTTCGTCAGGGCGTCGTCTCGGCAGACGTAGAAGTCCTTGTACGCCAGCTGCACCGCGTACGAGCCCAGGGCCAGCAAGATCGCCAGTGAGGCCGTGACCAGGCCGCTCACCGCCGCCGTGCGCTGGGGGCGGGCCGCCTCGCCCAGGGCCGCCAGGCCGCCGCCGGGCGCGGCCGGCGCCGACGGGCCCTGCGCGGCGCCGGGCGTGGAGTCCGGCTTCGCCGGGCGGCCGCGGAGTGCGCTGATGCCCCAGTACAGGGCGAGCGCCCCCAGCAGCAGCCCCACCGAGGGGATCCCGAAGATCCCGAAGAAGAAGCCCCACATGCCGGCCAGCAGCGCGTAGCGGGCGCGGCGCTGGATCGGGTCGGTCGGGTCCCAGCGTGCCGGGCCGCCCCGGCCGCCGCCCTCCGGGTCCTGCCGGCCGTCGCCGCCGTTGCCGGGGCCGTCGCCGCCACCGCGGCGCGGCTGCCACGGCTGGTCGGGCCGGCCTTCCGGGGGAGCCGCGAAGGGGTTGTCGTCGGTGGGGGAGTCGGGCTGGCGGCGGTCCGGCATCGGGTGTGTTTCTTCCCCTGTGTCATGGACGTCAGGGCGACGTCGCGGCGGAGGCCAGGTGGGTGAGGCCTGTTTGCGGCTTGTACGCCAGACGCTACCGCCCGGCCGTCACCCCGTCCCTCGGGGGCCGCCCGGTGTGCCGGTATCGTTGCAGGCGGTCGGTGGCTTCGTATGGTTCCCCGTATATCGGTACCCCGAAGTTTCGTATGACCACACAAAGACGAACACCGCATTCCCGTGAGAAAGGGCCTCCCATGGCCGCCTCCCGCCTGGTCGTGCTGGTTTCCGGTTCCGGCACCAACCTCCAGGCCCTGCTCGACGCCATCGACGCCCACCCCGGCGGAGCCGAGGGCTTCGGCGCCGAAGTCGTCGCCGTGGGGGCCGACCGCGAGAACATCGCCGGTCTGGAGCGGGCCGAGAAGGTCGGGATCCCCACCTTCGTCTGCCCGGTCAAGGCGTACGGCAGCCGTGAGGAGTGGGACACCGCCCTCACCGACGCGACCGGGGCCCACGCTCCGGACCTCGTCGTGTCCGCCGGTTTCATGAAGATCGTGGGCAAGGCGTTCATCGACCGCTTCGGCGGCCGGTTCATCAACACCCACCCCGCCCTCCTCCCCGCCTTCCCCGGCGCCCACGGCGTACGGGACGCGCTCGCCTACGGCGCGAAGGTCACCGGCTGCACGGTCCACTTCGTGGACTCCGGCGTGGACACCGGACCGATCATCGCCCAGGGTGTCGTCGAGATCCGGGACGAGGACGACGAAGCCGCTCTCCATGAGCGCATCAAGGAAGTCGAGCGCCAGCTGCTCGTCGACGTCGTGGGGCGCCTGGCCCGGCACGGCTACCGCATTGAGGGACGAAAGGTAACAATCCAGTGACCGCCGTAGAGACCGCACAGAGCAACGACCCGACCACCACCCAGCGGCCGATCCGGCGTGCGCTCGTCAGTGTCTACGACAAGACGGGACTGGAGGAGCTGGCCCGCGGACTGCACGAGGCGGGCGTCGCGCTCGTCTCCACCGGCTCCACCGCCTCGAAGATCGCCGCGGCCGGGGTGCCCGTCACCAAGGTCGAGGAGCTCACCGGCTTCCCCGAGTGCCTCGACGGCCGCGTCAAGACGCTGCACCCGCGCGTGCACGCCGGCATCCTCGCCGACCTGCGCCTGGAGGACCACCGCAACCAGCTCGCCGAGCTGGGCGTGGAGCCCTTCGACCTGGTGATCGTCAACCTCTACCCCTTCCTGGCCACCGTCCAGTCGGGCGCCACCCCGGACGAGTGCGTCGAGCAGATCGACATCGGCGGCCCGTCGATGGTCCGCGCCGCCGCCAAGAACCACCCGTCGGTCGCCGTCGTCACCAGCCCGGCCCGCTACGCCGACGTGATCGCCGCCGCCCAGGGCGGGGGCTTCGACCTCACCGCCCGCAAGCGGCTGGCCGCCGAGGCCTTCCAGCACACCGCCGCCTACGACGTGGCCGTCGCTTCCTGGTTCACGAACGCGTACGCGCCGGAGCCGCAGGCCGTGCTGCCCGAGTTCCTGGCCGGCGCCTGGGAGCGCAAGTCGACCCTGCGCTACGGCGAGAACCCGCACCAGGCCGCCGCGCTCTACACGGACGGGCAGCCGGGCGGGCTCGCCAACGCCGAGCAGCTGCACGGCAAGGAGATGTCCTTCAACAACTACGTGGACACCGAGGCCGCCCGCCGGGCCGCCTACGACCACGAAGAGCCCTGTGTCGCGATCATCAAGCACGCCAACCCGTGCGGCATCGCCGTGGACACGGACGTCGCCGCCGCCCACCGCAAGGCGCACGCCTGTGACCCGCTGTCGGCCTTCGGCGGTGTCATCGCCGTGAACCGTCCGGTGACCGTCGCCCTCGCCGAGCAGGTCGCCGAGATCTTCACCGAGGTCATCGCGGCCCCCGGCTACGAGGACGGCGCCGTCGAGATCCTCGCCAGGAAGAAGAACATCCGCGTCCTGAAGGTCGAGGGCACCCCGCACCAGCCGGGCGACCTCAAGCCGATCTCCGGCGGCGCACTGCTCCAGCAGTCGGACCTCTTCCAGGCGGCGGGCGACGACCCGGCCAACTGGACCCTGGCCACCGGCGACGCCCTCTCCGCCGAGGAGCTCGCCGAGCTCGCCTTCGCGTGGAAGGCCTGCCGGGCCGTCAAGTCCAACGCCATCCTGCTGGCCAAGGACGGCGCCTCCGTCGGCGTCGGCATGGGCCAGGTCAACCGCGTCGACTCGGCGAAGCTCGCCGTCGAGCGGGCGGGCGCCGAGCGCGCGCAGGGCTCGTACGCCGCCTCCGACGCCTTCTTCCCCTTCCCGGACGGGCTGGAGATCCTCACGGCCGCCGGTATCAAGGCCGTGGTCCAGCCGGGCGGTTCGGTCCGCGACGAGCAGGTCGTCGAGGCCGCCGCGAAGGCCGGCGTGACGATGTACTTCACCGGCACCCGGCACTTCTTCCACTGATCCGCACGGACCCGTGAAACGGCGAAGGCCGCGACCCGCACTGCGGGTCGCGGCCTTCGCCGTACTGCGGCGTACGAGGATCAGAAGCGCGGGCGCTTGAACCAGGCGGCGCCGGGCGCGGTGACCATCGCGGCGAGGATCAGGCCGCCGATGGCCAGGCTGACGACGCCGGCCGCGGGGCCGCCGCCCTCGGAGTTGGCGAAGTTGCCGAGGCCGCCCAGGATGGACAGCGCGGCGTAGACGATCGTCGTGATGCGCACGCCGTTGCCGCCCTTGGCGAACTTGGCGCCGAGGACGATCGCCAGCACGCCGAGGGCGAGGACGAAGAGGCCCAGGGCGATCACGACGCCGCCGACCACGTCACCGGCCGCGCCGCTCTCCGTGGTGGACAGCGCGGCGCCGCCGAGCAGCATGAAGAGGCTGACGATGACCTGCAGGCCGCCCACGACGAAGAGCAGGACGCGGGCGGTCTTCACCAGACCCGGCATCTGCATGGGCGCACCCGGGTAGCCGCCGCCCGGGCCACCGGGGTAGGCCGGGTAGCCCTGGGGGGCCTGCTGCTGCGGGTAGGCGTAGCCGCCCTGCGGCGGGACGCCCTGGGGTGCCTGCTGCGGGTAGCCGTAGCCGGGCTGGCCCTGCGGGGCCTGGGGCTGCTGGCCGTACGGGTTGTTCGGGTCGCCGAAGCTCATCTGGGGTGTTCCTCCGTGGAAGTGCGGGGACGCACGGCACGCACGGAGGAAAGCTCTGTTCTACGGTCCGCCCCCCGGCACTGCCCGCGGCACTCTTATCCGGTCATCGTCGTCCGACCGGGCCGGACTTGTCCAGCCGGGCGCTCCAGGGCCGGTGACTTGTTGTGCAAGTGCAATGAACCCGGTGAACGCGGCGAGCCCGCGAACGCCTTGACTGGAACCGGGGGCACTCCATCCGGGAGGATGGACACATGACCGCCCAGATTCTCGATGGCAAGGCCACCGCAGCCGCGATCAAGTCCGAACTGACCGCCCGTGTGGCGGCCCTGAAGGCACGGGGCACCACCCCCGGCCTCGGCACCCTGCTGGTCGGTGACGACCCGGGCAGCCGCTGGTACGTCAACGGCAAGCACAAGGACTGCGCCGAGGTCGGCATCGCCTCCATCCAGCGCGAACTTCCCGCGACGGCCTCCCAGGAGGACATCGAGGCGGTCGTACGGGAACTCAACGCCGATCCGGAGTGCACCGGATACATCGTCCAACTCCCGCTCCCCAAGGGCATCGACACCAACCGGGTCCTGGAGCTGATGGACCCGCTGAAGGACGCCGACGGCCTGCACCCCATGTCGCTCGGCCGGCTGGTGCTGAACGAGCCCGGCCCGCTGCCCTGCACCCCGTACGGCATCGTCGAGCTCCTGCGCCACCACGGCGTGGAGATCAACGGCGCGCACGTCGTCGTCCTCGGCCGGGGCATCACCGTCGGCCGCTCGATCGGCCTCCTGCTCACCCGCAAGTCCGAGAACGCCACCGTGACGCTCTGCCACACCGGTACGCGCGACCTGCCCGGGCTGCTGCGCCAGGCGGACATCGTCGTCGCCGCGGCCGGCGTCCCGCACCTGGTCAAGCCGGAGGACGTGAAGCCGGGCGCCGCCGTGCTCGACGTGGGCGTCAGCCGCGACGAGAGCGGGAAGATCGTCGGGGACGTCCACCCCGGAGTCGCGGCCGTGGCGGGCTGGATCTCCCCGAACCCGGGCGGCGTCGGCCCGATGACCCGGGCACAGCTGCTCGTCAACGTCGTCGAGGCCGCGGAACGGAGCACCAGTGCGGGCTGAGCGGGACGAGGAGCGCGCGGCGCCCGCCGCCGAAGCCTCCCGGTCCCGGCGCTTCCCCTCCGTCACCCGGGACACCGCCCGCCCCGAGGGCAGCGGCCGGGCCGTGCCCGGGGCCGTGTCCACGCCCGCCCGCCAGTGGCCGATGCTCAGCGTGCTCACCGTCACCGCGGCCGGGCTGCTGGCCACCGCGATGGGGCATCCGCGGATCGGCTGCCTGGCGATCGGCGTGGCCCTGATCGCGGCCTCGGTCCTGCGGCGCGTCCTGCCCTCCGTGGGCATGCTCGCGGTGCGCTCCCGCTTCACGGACATGGTCACGTACGGGCTGCTCGGCGTGGCGATCACGCTGCTCGCGCTGGTGATGGAGCCCAGGCCGCTGCTCAACGTCCCGTTCCTGGAAACGGCGGTCCGCTTCACCGTCCGCTGACCGCGCCGGCACGGCGCTGCCGGAGTCGAACGGGCCCCCGGGCCTCCGGCGGCGCCAGGGTCCGATAGCCTGACCGCGGATGTCTCTTCACGTCAAGATTTACTGGGAAGCGGCGTCCTCCAGCACATGGGGCGGGGACGCCCCACCGCCAGCTGTCTAACGGAGAAGGCCATGACCCGCACTCCCGTGAATGTCACCGTCACCGGCGCCGCCGGCCAGATCGGCTACGCGCTGCTCTTCCGCATCGCCTCCGGCCACCTGCTCGGCTCGGACGTGCCGGTCAAGCTCCGTCTTCTGGAGATCCCCCAGGGCATGAAGGCCGCTGAGGGCACCGCCATGGAGCTCGACGACTGCGCCTTCCCGCTGCTCCGGGGCATCGACATCTTCGACGACCCGAACCAGGGCTTCGAGGGTGCCAACGTCGCGCTGCTCGTCGGCGCCCGCCCGCGCACCAAGGGCATGGAGCGCGGCGACCTGCTCTCCGCCAACGGCGGCATCTTCAAGCCGCAGGGCAAGGCCATCAACGACCACGCCGCGGACGACATCAAGGTCCTCGTCGTGGGCAACCCGGCCAACACCAACGCGCTCATCGCGCAGGCCGCCGCCCCGGACGTACCGGCCGAGCGCTTCACCGCGATGACCCGCCTGGACCACAACCGCGCGATCTCGCAGCTGGCCGCCAAGACCGGCGCCGCCGTCTCCGACATCAAGCGCCTCACCATCTGGGGCAACCACTCGGCGACCCAGTACCCGGACATCTTCCACGCGGAGATCGCCGGCAAGAACGCCGCCGAGGTCGTCAGCGACGAGGCGTGGCTCGCCGACACCTTCATCCCGACCGTCGCCAAGCGCGGCGCGGCCATCATCGAGGCCCGTGGCGCGTCCTCGGCCGCCTCGGCCGCCAACGCCGCCATCGACCACGTGCACACCTGGGTCAACGGCACCGCCGCGGGCGACTGGACCTCCATGGGCATCCCGTCGGACGGCTCCTACGGCGTCCCGGAGGGCATCATCTCCTCCTTCCCCGTCACCACCAAGGACGGCGCGTACGAGATCGTCCAGGGCCTGGACATCAACGAGTTCTCCCGCGCCCGTATCGACGCCTCCGTCCAGGAGCTCGTCGAGGAGCGCGACGCGGTCCGCGAGCTCGGCCTCATCTGATCGCGGCTCCACCCCTTCGAAAGGCCCCGGCGTCCAGCGCGCCGGGGCCTTTTGGCGTGATCCGGCCTGTCCGGGGGCCGCCCGGACCCGTACGGTTTCCTCCCACACCTGAGGGGGGACTCGGTGAGCGGCAGCAACCCGGACGGCAGAGCGCCCGTCCACCCGTCGCAGACGGAAGCCGGACGGCTCCTGTGCGCCGGCGTCTACCTCGACACCGCGTACCGCGACCGGGTGATCGACGAGCTGTACGTCCACGAGGAGCGATTCACCGCGCCCTCCTACGGGTTCGACGCGGCCCGCGTCCTCGCCCACGCCCTGCGCGCCCGGCGCGTCGAGATCACCTGGGCGGCGGCGGTGGCGGGGGTCTGGGCCCTCGGCCTGCTGCTGCTCCAGACCTTCATCGTCTTCCTGATCGTCCCGGCGCTCCTGCTCGGCGGCGCCGGCCGGATCAGACGCCGCCGCGACCGGACGGGCCGCGGCAGCCGGATCGTCGAGTACGTCCTGCGCGGGTACGCCGTCTGGATGCTCGGCAACGTCCTGTGGGGGGTGGGGGCCGGCTTCGCCGACGACCGCGTGCGGCCGATGCGCTTCGGGGACACCGGCTGGTTCTTCCCGTTCCTCGGCGAGGTGATCGCTGAGCACCCGTTCGGCATCTTCCTGGAGTGGCCGCGGATGGGGCGGTTCTACGGGGAGGCCTACTCGTGGGTCGCCGTACTCGTCTTCCTGCTGCTCACGACCGTCGCCGGGCTCCAGCGGGGACACTTCGCCCGGCTCCTGCACCGCTCGCTGGGCCGGGAGGGCTACGCCGCCGGGGCCGGCGACCTGGTGGTGACGGGCCGGCGCTTCGGACGCGCCCGCGCGCGGATCCAGCGGATCCAGCACGGGCCCCTGGTCCTGTACGACGTGCGCAACCCGTTCTGCGGCGCGGGCCGGGCACACCGGCCGTGGCAGCTGTCCGTCGAACTGCGCCCGCGCGGCGACGGCGAGGCGGAGGAGCTGGACAACGCGCAGATCGTGGACCGGATCCGGCCACGGCTGGAGGCCCTGCGCGTCCCGTCGCCGCACGGGTCGCCGGAGGCGGAGGCCTCCGTACTGGACCGGCTGCGCGAACTCGTCATCGACGAATGCGTGTTCCTGCCCGCCGAGGGGCTGCCGGACGTCGACTCCCTGGACCTGTCGGAGGAGGCGTTCGCCGAGCACCGCGCCTCCGCGATCGAGGAGGGCGGCGAGCGTCGCCGGCACTTCCTGCGGGTGCGGATCGGCGGCTGGGACGAGAACCTCGTCGTCACCGTCTTCATCCGCGTGCACACCCAGGGCGGCATGCTGATGCTGGAAGTGGCGCCGCACGTACTGCTGCCCGTCCGGCCGGACTTCCAGCGGGCCGACGACACCGTCCAGCGCCAGCAGCGCAACACCGCCTTCGCCAAGGTGGTCTGGGCGGTCGTGAACGGCGCGGGCGCCCTCGGCCCGGCGCTGCTCGCCCTGGTGCGCGCGGTCCGCATCCCGTGGCGGATGGCCACCGCCGGCCACGGCGTGGCCCTTCCGGCCGGACCGGCCGTCTCCATACGCGAGCTCGCCGCGCAGGCCGACGCCTCGCTGTTCCAGCTCATGGACCTGGACCGCTACCTGAAGACGGTCCAGGAGCGGATCGTCGGCGGGGTGGCGGTCGCCCTGCACGAGGCGGGCTGGCACACCAGGGAGTTCGCGGAGCGGGCCGTCAACGTGGCGGAGGGGGCGGTCTTCATCCAATCGGTGAACAACAGCGCCTTCGGCGTCGGCGGAGTGAGCCACAACAGCGTCACCGGCCCGCGGGACCCGGATACGGGCCGGGGCGGGGGCGTGGCGGGCAGGGAGCGGAAGGGGAGAAGCGGTGGCGACGAGCGGTGGTAGCGGCGCGGAGCAGTCCGCGGTACGGATCGGCGACATCCACGGCAGCAGCTTCAGCATCGGCGGCGCCCACAACACCAACACCGTCCATCAGGCCGGCGGCGGTACGGGGGAGCGCGCGGAGCCCGGCGCGGAGGAACTGCTGGAGGCCGTACGGGAGCTCCGCGCGGCCCTCGTACGGCTGCCGCGCAGCCCCGAGCGGGCCGAGCTGGACGGCGAACTGGACGAGGTCGCGGGTGAGTTGGAGGCGGCCGGTGAGGTGCGCGCGGGCCTGCCGGCCCGGCTGCGCGGGGCGCTGGAGAGATGGGCCCC
This sequence comes from Streptomyces subrutilus, assembly GCF_001746425.1. Classification (GTDB taxonomy): domain Bacteria; phylum Actinomycetota; class Actinomycetes; order Streptomycetales; family Streptomycetaceae; genus Streptomyces; species Streptomyces subrutilus_A. The sequence goes on from NZ_MEHK01000001.1 coordinate 4,541,499, forward strand.
CCTGGTGGACTCGGTGAGCGCGGCCACCGCCCTGGCCGCCCTGCTGACCTCCCTGGGCGGCTGACGGTGCCGACGGGGGAGGACGGGGGCGGGGTCCGCTGGAACCCGCGCTCACAACGCTGGGAACGGGTCCCGCGTCGACCTCCGGCCTCGGGCGCGGGCGGGGGTGCGGCTCCGGGTACGCCCTCGGCCCCGGGCGCGGGCCACAGTGGGCCTCCGGCTCCGGAGCCGGAGCAGAGTGGGCTTCCGGCCTCGGGTGCGGGGCCGGGTGTGCCCGCAGGTCGGGGCACGGACCCGGGCGGGCCCGCCGCTTCGGGTGCGGGCCCGGGTGGGCCCAGCGGCCCGGACCAGGCTGCGCCGGAGACCGCCAACGCGTCCCCGGCTTCAGGTCCGGCGGTGGATCCGGCTCCGGCTTCGGCCGGAGTGGCGGGGCCGCCTCGGACCGGGGCCCCGCAGCCGAACCCGTACGCCGGCGCGCCGGGTGCCCCGATCCCGAACCCGTACGCCTACCCGCCGGGTGCCCCGGCCCCGAACCCGTACGCGAGCCCGCAGGGCACCCCGCCCCGGCGGATCCTGGTGCTGGTGGGCGTCACGCTCGGGGTGGCCGCCCTGGGCGCCGCCGCCGTGGCCGGGTGGCTGTACCTGGGCCGCCAGGGCGGCCCGGGCCCCTCCGGTCCCGCGCCGCGGGCCGAGTCCACGCAGGTGCGCGACACGGCGGCCGGCTTCTCGGTGGGCATCCCCGTCGGCTGGCAGGTCAGCCCCGGCGAGAGCGGGTACGGGACCGTCTACCGCCCCGCCGGAGGCGACAGGAGCGCGGGGCTCCAGATCATCCGGGCCACCCAGGACACGCTGACGGCCTGCGAGGTCCTGGGCGAGACCACCGTGGAGCTGAGCAAGTACGACGGCTACCGGGAGATCTCCCGGGAGCGCGTGGGCGGTGACGGCTGCGAGCAGGTCTACGCGTTCGACGATCCCGCCTCGGCCGAGCCCCCCGCCCACGCGATCGTGCGGCTCGTCGTCGCCGCCGACGACACCCGCTGGGTCATCCTGGTCTTCGGCCCCGATACGGACGCCCCGCTCGTGCGCCGACACCTCACGACCGCCGTCGAATCCTTCCGCGTCGACTGACGGGGCACACCGGCCCCGGCCGGGCCGGCGGGGTCAGCTCTTGTACATGCCCGGCGTGTAGTGCCCCGGCACCATCCGCGTCGTCACGCCGATCCGGTTCCAGACGTTGATCGTCGCGATCACGGCGATCAGCTGGGCCAGCTCGCGCTCCTCGAAGTGCTTCGCGGCCTTCTCGTACACCTCGTCCGGCACGAACCCTTCGGTGAGCACCGTCACCGCCTCGGTGAGCTCGATCGCGGCGAGCTCCTTCTCGGTGTAGAAGTGCCGCGACTCCTCCCACGCGCCCAGCTGCACGATCCGCTCCACGCTCTCACCGGCCGCGACGGCGTCCTTGGTGTGCATGTCCAGGCAGAACGCGCAGTGGTTGAGCTGGGAAGCCCTGATCTTGACGAGTTCGACGAGGGCCGGGTCCAGGCCCTTCTTGGAAACGATCTCCAGGCCCAGGACCGCCTTGTAGACCTCGGGGGCAAGCTTCGCCATGTGCATGCGGGGGGTGTGCTCGGGTGCGTTCTGCGCGTTCTGTGCGTTCGTCATGCGATCCACCCTAGAAGGCGGGCGGTTCACCCATCCGGTCCATTACCCGAATCGCGGAACGGGCGAGGCCCCTGGCCCACGCGCCGAACGAGGCCTTGGGTCGGCCGCGTTGCCGCGGGGGTGCACCGCCGATCAGCCCGGGCTCACGACGGCCGGCGCCGGCTCCGGGGGCTCCCCGAAGCGGGCCAGGGCCAGGGCTCCGGCGATGGCCACCGCGAAGCCGAGGACGGCCAGCCAGGTCAGGCCTTCGCGGGTGCGGTCGCCGAGCCAGACGACGCCGATCACCGCCGGGCCGATCGTCTCGCCCAGGACCAGGCCGGCCGTCGCCGCGGTCACCGAGCCGCGGGACAGCGCCGAGGTGAGCAGGAGGAAGGCCGCGCCGCCGCCCAGCAGGACGGCGTACAGGGCGGGGTCGCCCAGGTCCCCCACGGAGTCGATGAGGCGGACCGCGACCTCGACGACGCCGAAGCCCGTGCCCGACGCCAGGCCGAGGACCAGGGCCCGCGGCCCGTCGGGGAGCCGGCCCGCCACCACGCCGACCAGCAGGATCAGCGCCACCACCGCCAGCAGCCCGAGCTTCAGGGCGAGCGACCCGGTCCCCGATCCCTCCGCCCCGGAGGCCAGCCCCAGCATCAGCAGCCCCGCGCACACCACCGCCACCGCTCCCCACTCCGTCCGCGACAGCCGGACCTTCAGCAGCCGGGCCGCGACCACCGCCGTCACCGCGAGGCTCGCGGCCAGGGCGGCCCCGACCGCGTAGAGGGGAATGTGGCGCAGCGCGATGATCTGGAGCACGAAGCCCACCGCGTCCAGTCCCAGACCGGCGAGATACCGCCACTGCCGGACCGCCCGCAGCAGCAGCGCCGGGTCCACTCCGGAACCCGTCCCCGGCTCCGCCGCCCGTGCCGCGACCGCCTGGAGAACCGACGCCGTACCGAAACAGACCGCCGCACCGAGTGCGCAAACCATCCCAATGAGCACGAACTGACTTTAGGTCACGGATCTGGGGGCGGCCGGATTCCATCGGCCGGGGGCTCCGCTCTAGTCTGTCCGGAGCACGCCAGGACATAGGGGGAGCAGCAGGTATGGACACCAGCAGCACCAACAAGCGCCGTATGCGCTCGGGCGCCGTCGCCCTCGGCGGAATGGGCCTGCTCGCCGCCACACTCGTGGCCTGCGGCAGCAGCAAAGAGCCGGACAAGCGCTGCGCGTCCCGCTCCACGCTGGCCCACCTGAACAACAAGGACTGCAAGAGCGGCGGGACCGGCGCGTACTACTACGGCGGCAGCGTCAAGAACGGCAAGGTCACCGGCGGCAGCTTCGACAAGTCCGCCGTCACCCGCGGCGGCATCGGGGGCCACTCCAGCTCCGGCTCCAGCGGCGGCTGAGGAACCGGAACCCATGCAGCGGCACACCATCGAGCCCCGCCCCGACTGGCAGAAGACCGTCGAGGAACAGGGGCTGATCTATCCCCTCACCAGGTACCCCGACGACTCCCTGCGGCCCTACTGGGACGAGAGCGCGTACTACTCCTTCACGCTCCCCGAGGTCGAGGCGCTGGAGAACGTGGTCGAGGAACTGCACGCCATGTGCCTGGCCGCGGCCGCGCACATCGTCGAGCACGACCGCTTCGCGGACCTCGGCATCACCGACCCCAAGCTGGCCGCGCTGATCGCCGAGTCCTGGCGCCGCCGCGCCGAACAGCCTTCGCTGTACGGCCGTTTCGACCTGCGCTACGACGGCTCCGGCAGCCCGGCCAAGATGCTGGAGTACAACGCCGACACCCCGACCTCCCTGGTGGAGGCGGCCAGTCCGCAGTGGTTCTGGATGGAGGACCGCTTCCCCGGCGCGGACCAGTGGAACTCCCTCCACGAGCGCCTCGTCGACGCCTGGCGCCGCCAGGCCGAGCTGCTGCCGCCCGGCCCGCTGCACTTCGCGCACTCCGAGACCGACGAGCTCGGCGAGGACCTGATGACGGTCGCCTACCTCCAGGAGACCGCGGAGCAGGCGGGTCTGGACACCCAGGCGCTGTCCGTCGAGCAGATCGGCTGGGACAGCCTGTCCGGCCGGTTCGTGGACGAGAAGCTCCGCTTCATCCGCAGCTGTTTCAAGCTCTACCCCTGGGAGTGGCTGGCCACGGACCAGTTCGGCCCCCAGGTCCTCGGCACCTACGACCACGGCGGCGGCTCCGGCACCACCTGCTGGATCGAGCCGCTGTGGAAGATGCTGCTGTCCAACAAGGCGCTGCTCGCGATCCTGTGGGAGCTCTTCCCGGAGCACCCGAACCTGCTGCCCGCCTACCTCGACGGCCCGCGCGAGCTCGCCGAGGAGGGCGGCTACGTCACCAAGCCGCTGCTCGGCCGCGAGGGCGCCGGGGTCACCCTCCACGAAGCCGGCGGGGAGCCGTTCGCGGCGCGCGAGGGCGAGCGGTACTGCTTCCAGGGCCTGGCCCCGCTGCCCGACTTCGACGGCAACCGGGTGGTGCTCGGCGCGTGGGTCGTCGAGGACGAGGCGGCGGGGCTCGGCATCCGGGAATCCGCGGGGCCGGTCACGGACGAGTACGCCCGCTTCCTGCCCCACGTCATCCTCTAGGCGTCCGACGCGCGGGCGCCGAAGGCCGTCACGCGGGCGCGCCGGAGACCGTCACGCGGACAGGACCGACCTGAGCTGCTCCAGCCCCCAGTCCAGGTCCTCCTTGCTGATCACCAGCGGCGGCGCGATCCGGATGGTCGACCCGTGGGTGTCCTTCACCAGGACGCCCCGCTCCATCAGCTTCTCGGAGATCTGCCGTCCGGTCCCGTGCGACGGCTCGATGTCCACGCCCGCCCACAGCCCCCGCCCCCGTACGGCCATCACCGCACCCCCGCCGACCAGCAGGTTCAGCTCCCGGTGCAAGTGGTCGCCGAGCTCGGTGGCGCGCTGCTGGTACTCGCCGGTCTTCAGCATCGCGACGACCTCCAGGCCGACGGCGCAGGCCAGCGGGTTCCCGCCGAAGGTGGACCCGTGCTCGCCCGGCCGGAACACGCCGAGCACGTCCCGGTCCGCGACCACGGCCGAGACGGGCACGACCCCGCCGCCGAGCGCCTTGCCGAGGATGTACACGTCGGGGACGACCTCCTCGTGGTCGCAGGCGAAGGTCCGGCCGGTGCGGCCCAGCCCCGACTGGATCTCGTCCGCCATGAACAGGACGTTCCGCTCGCGCGTGAGCTCCCGTACGCCGCGCAGGTACCCGGCGGGCGGCACCAGCACCCCCGCCTCGCCCTGCACCGGCTCCAGCAGGACGGCGACCGTGTTCTCGGTGACCGCGTGGGCCAGCGCGGTGAGGTCGCCGTACGGGACGATCTCGAAGCCCGGCGTGTAGGGGCCGAAGTGGTCGCGCGCCTCGTGGTCCGTGGAGAAGGAGACGATCGTCGTCGTGCGCCCGTGGAAGTTGTCGGCGGCGACCACGATCTTGGCGTGGCCGTCCGGCACGCCCTTGACCTCGTACCCCCACTTGCGGGCGGTCTTCACGGCCGTCTCCACCGCCTCCGCGCCCGTGTTCATGGGCAGCACCATCTCCTTGCCGCACAGCGAGGCGAGTTCGGTACAGAAGTCGGCGAAGCGGTCGTGGAAGAAGGCGCGCGAGGTGAGCGTGACCCGGTCCAGCTGGGCGCGGGCGGCGTCGAGCAGGCGGGGGTTGCCGTGCCCGAAGTTCAGCGCCGAGTAGCCGGCGAGCATGTCCAGGTACCGGCGGCCCTCCACGTCGGTCATCCACGCGCCCTCCGCGGACGCGACGACGACGGGCAGCGGGTGGTAGTTGTGCGCGCTGTGCGCGTCGGCGGAGCGGATGGCATCAGCAGTTGTCGACACGGGGTCTCCGATCGTCCGTCAGGCCGGTGACGAGGATGGCGTCACCTTCCATCCTCGCTCGCTGACGGGCTGGAGAAACCTTTCCCGCGGCGCGCCCGCTAAGGTGTGCGGTACGCACGGCGACTGGCGTACGGAGAACGAACTCCGGGGGAGTCGTGCGCGCTCGACCGCAGACAGGGCCGCTCGCCTGGGCCTCGCGGGGTACCGATCACATCGACCCCGGAGGAGCCCGCCATGTCCGCGAGCCGCCATCCCGCCCTTTTCGCGACCGACCCCGAACTGGCGTCGTTCGTCGCGGCGGAGGAGAACCTGCAGGCCGAGACCCTGCGCCTGATCCCCAGTGAGAACTACGTGTCCGCCGCCGTGCTCGAAGCCTCCGGCACGGTGCTGCAGAACAAGTACAGCGAGGGCTACCCGGGCCGCCGCTACTACGAGGGCCAGCAGAACATCGACAAGGTCGAGGCGCTGGCCGTCGAGCGGGCGAAGGGCCTGTTCGGGGTGGACCACGCCAACGTCCAGCCGTACTCCGGCTCGCCCGCGAACCTGGCCGTCTACCTGGCCTTCGCCGAGCCCGGCGACACGGTGATGGGCATGGCGCTGCCGATGGGCGGGCACCTCACGCACGGCTGGGGCGTCTCGGCGACGGGCTCGTGGTTCCGGGGCGTGCAGTACGGGGTCCGGCCGGAGACCGGGCTGATCGACTACGACGCGGTGCGGGAGCTCGCGCTGACGGAGCGCCCGAAGATCATCTTCTGTGGGGGTACGGCTCTGCCGCGCACGATCGACTTCGCGGCGTTCGCGTCGATCGCCGAGGAGGCGGGCTCCGTCCTGGTCGCGGACGTGGCCCACATCGCGGGCCTGATCGCGGGCGGGGCGCACCCGTCCCCGGCGGGGCACGTGGACGTGATCTCGACGACCACGCACAAGACGCTGCGGGGGCCGCGCGGGGCGATGCTGATGTGCCGCGAGGAGCACGCGAAGGCCATCGACAAGGCCGTGTTCCCGGGGCTGCAGGGCGGGCCGCACAACCAGACGACGGCCGGTATCGCGGTGGCGCTGCACGAGGCGGCGCAGCCGGCGTTCACCGCGTACGCGCATGCCGTGGTGGCCAATGCCAAGGCCCTGGCCGAGGCGCTGCTGGCGCGGGGCTTCGACCTGGTGTCGGGCGGTACGGACAACCACCTGATCCTGATGGACCTCACCTCGCGGGACGTGCCGGGGAAGGTGGCGGCCAAGGCGCTGGACCGCGCGGGGATCGTGGTGAACTACAACACGGTCCCGTTCGACCCGCGCAAGCCCTTCGACCCGTCGGGCATCCGGATCGGCACGCCGTCGCTGACGTCGCGGGGCCTGGGTGTGGGGCAGATGGGGCAGGTCGCGGAGTGGATCGCGCGGGCGGTCGAGGCGGCGGCCAAGTCGGACGAGGCCGCGCTCGCGACGATCCGCGCCGAGGTCGCGTCCCTCCTGTCGACGTACCCGGCCCCGGGCCTCCCCCTGTCCTGACCTGTTCGCAGCCGAGCCCGCCGCGGGGCGGGGCCGCGGGCCGGGGCCGGGCCCGAGGCCGGGCTGCGAACCGCAGCCGAGGTCGAGGGCCGGAGCCGGGGCCGCGGGCCGGAGCCGGGGTTGGGGGCCAGGGCCGGGGCCGCGGACCGGGTCCCGGCCCGGCACCCCGGCGCCCCCATCGAGGCGGGCCGGAAGGCAGGGCTCGACCTCCCGCCCCCGGCGGCGGGGGCTCCGCCCCGGACCCCGCGCCTCAATCGCCGGCGGGGCTGGATTTGCCTGCCCCCGTCCGCCGGGTGCGGCGGTAACGCCCGCAGAGCCCTTCCGGCCCGCCCGGCGCTCAAGGCCGCAGCCGTCCCGTCGGCGGCGCGACCGCGCAGAGGAGCCGTCTGACCCGAAGCGGGGGCCGCGCCACCCAGCCTCGCCGGCGTTTGAGGTGCGGGTGTGGGGCGCCCCACGAAGCCCCGCGTAGCGGCGTTGGCCGGGTGTGCTCGGGTCGACGCCGCGCAGCACCCCGGGCCGGAGCCCGGGAGCTTCGTGCAGCGGGGTCGTCTGGCCCCGGAGCGGGGGCCGCGCCACCCAGCCTCGCCGGTGTTTGAGGCGCGGGTGGGGGCGGCGCCCTGCGAAGCCCCGTGCAGCGGGGCCGTCCGGACCGGAGCCGGGGTCGCACCGTTCAGCCTCGTCGGCCGGTGGCCCGCGGAGCAGCGCGCAGGGCGGGACCCGGTCCGGGGAAGCGGTCGCTTGGGCGGGGCGGGATCCGGACGGCGGGCTACCGCCCGGTACCGGCGGCCCGGCACGGCACGGCCCGCCGCGACCCGGAAGGATCCGGCCGGCGGCGGGCCCGAGCCCGCCCCCGCACCTGAGAGAATGAGGCCATGGCTTCTGATCGTCCTCGCGCGCTCTCCGGCATCCAGCCCACCTCCGGCTCGTTCCACCTCGGGAACTACCTCGGGGCCATCCGGCAGTACGTCGCCCTCCAGGAGACGCACGACGCGTTCTACATGGTCGTCGACCTGCACGCGATCACCATGCCGCAGGATCCGAAGGACCTCCGCGCGAACACCCGCCTCTCCGCCGCGCAGCTGCTCGCCGCCGGCCTGGACCCCGAGCGCTGCACGCTCTTCATCCAGAGCCACGTGCCCGAGCACGCCCAGCTCGGCTGGGTCATGAACTGCATCACCGGGTTCGGCGAGGCCAGCCGGATGACCCAGTTCAAGGACAAGTCCGCCAAGCAGGGTGCGAACAACGCCACCGTCGGGCTGTTCACGTACCCGATCCTCCAGGTCGCCGACATCCTGCTCTACCAGGCGAACGCCGTCCCCGTCGGCGAGGACCAGCGCCAGCACATCGAGCTGACCCGCGACCTGGCCGAGCGCTTCAACCAGCGCTTCGGCCAGACCTTCACCCTCCCCGCCGCGCACATCGTCAAGGAGGTCGCGAAGATCTACGACCTCCAGGACCCGACGATCAAGATGTCGAAGTCCGCGTCGTCGCCCAAGGGCCTGGTCAACCTCCTCGACGAGCCCAAGGTCACCGAGAAGAAGATCAAGAGCGCGGTCACCGACACCGAGGCCGAGATCCGCTTCGACACCGTGAACAAGCCCGGTGTCAGCAACCTGCTCACGATCTACTCGACCCTCACCGGCGAGACGGTCCCCGCCCTGGAGGCGCGGTACGAGGGCAAGGGCTACGGCGCGCTCAAGACGGACCTGGCCGCGGTGATGGTCGACTTCGTCACACCCTTCAAGCAGCGGACCCAGGAATACCTCGACGACCCGGAAACGCTGGACTCGATCCTGGCCAAGGGCGCGGAGAAGGCCCGCGCGGTCGCCGCCGAAACCCTCGCCCAGGCGTACGACCGCCTCGGATTCCTGCCCGCCAAGCACTGAGGCGGGCGCCGGGGGAAAGAGGGCCCTGGCGAGACCGGGGGTACTGCCCTCACACTGGCGGCAGCAGTCCATCCAGACACACGGAGGAGAGATACGTGGGGACCGTAACGCTCGGCGTTTCGATCGCGGTCCCGGAGCCGTACGGCAGCCGGCTCCAGCAGCTGCGCGCCGGCTTCGGGGACGCCGCCGCGCACGGCATCCCCACGCATGTCACCCTCGTCCCGCCGACCGAGGTGGAGGCGGACCGGCTCCCCGAGATCCGCGCCCACCTCAGCGCGGTCGCCGCCGCCTTCCGGGCCTTCCGGATGCGGCTGGAGGGGACGGGAACCTTCCGCCCCCTCTCGCCGGTCGTCTTCGTCAAGGTCGTCGAGGGCGCCGAGGGCTGCACCCGCCTCCAGGGCGAGCTCCGCGACCCCGGCGGCCCGCTCGTCCGCGAGCTGGCCTTCCCGTACCACCCGCACGTCACGGTCGCCCACGGGATCTCCGAGGAGGCGATGGACCTGGCGTTCACGACCCTCGCGGAGTACGCGGCCGAGTGGGTCTGCGCGGGCTTCGCGCTCTACGAGCAAGGCTCCGACGGGGTCTGGCGCAAGCTGCGCGAGTACCCGTTCGGCACCGGTCCGACGGGCGTCCCGGCGCAGCAGGGCTCACCCGCCGACGAGGCGGCCGGGACGGCACGGCCTTCCTGACGGAGCGGCCGCAGGGCCTGACGCGTGCGGAACCTGAGCCTGCGCAGGAGCAGGGCGTGGAACGGGCGGTCCGTCCGGGGTACTTCGCGAAAAGTCACAGTCGACGACCGTAGTCCCAGAAACCGGCAATACCGGCGATTTCCGACAGCTCAATTACGGTGACTTCATGGACTGGCTGACCAAACTCCCGGTGATCGGCCCCCTGGCGGCCCGGCTGATGCGCACCCACGCGTGGCGTTCGTACGAACGCCTGGACCGCGTGCACTGGACCCGGCTCGCCGCCGCGATCACCTTCATCAGCTTCCTCGCGCTCTTCCCCCTGGTCACCGTGGCCGCCGCGGTCGGCGCCGGCCTCCTCAGCCAGGAGCAGCTCGACCGGCTCCAGAAGAACCTCGCCGAGCAGGTCCCCGGCATCTCCGAGCAGCTCGACCTCAACGCGCTCGTCGCCAACGCCGGCACCGTCGGCCTCGTCGCCGGCGCCCTCCTGCTCTTCACCGGCATCGGCTGGGTGGGCTCCATGCGGGACTGCCTGCGCGCCGTGTGGGACAAGGACGACGAGGACGAGGGCAACCCCGTCGTCCGCAAGGGCAAGGACGGACTGGTGCTCCTCGGCCTCGGCGGCGTCGGCCTCGCCTCGGCCGCCGCCTCGATCTTCGGCGCCAGCGCGGTCGGCAAGTCCGCGGAGTGGCTCGGCATCCCGCGCGAGGGCGCGGGCGGCGCGCTGCTGCGCTCGGGCGGCTTCCTCGTCGGCGTGCTGGCCGCGTTCCTCCTGCTGCTGTACGTCCTGACCCTGCTCCCCGGCGTCGAACCCCCGCGCGGCCGCCTGATCCAGGCCGCCCTCATCGGCGCGGTGGGCTTCGAGCTGCTGAAGCTCCTGCTCAGCGGCTACATCAGCGGGGTCGCGACGAAGAGCATGTACGGGGCCTTCGGCGTGCCGATCGCCCTGCTGCTGTGGATCAACTTCACGGCGAAGCTGCTGCTGTTCGTGGCGTCCTGGACCGCGACCGGCGACGACGAGGCCCTGGACGAAGCCGAGGACCCGGACGAAGCCAAGGCCGCGGACGACGTCAAGGACGAGGCCTCTGGTGAAACCCGCGGCGAGCACGCCCCGGCGGGCCCCCGCATCTAAGCCCGTACTCCTTCGGGTGAATCCGGAGATCGTCCGTACGGGCCTGGGGTAGGCCTTCCCCGCCGGACCCGGGTGCTCGGACCGGGCCCCCGGCCCAGGGGCCCTCAGACCAGGTCCTCGCCCCGGCCCCGGCGGCCGCGCGGCCAGCGCCGGTTGACCACGAACACGCCGCCCGCCAGCACGGCCAGGGCGCCGCCCACGACACCGAGCGCGGTACCGATCCCGCCCGAGCCCACACCGCCCGCCGACGGGTTGTTCTCGTGGGACTGGGCCGGGGAGCCGAGCGGGGAGGTGTCCTCGCTCTTCGGGGGCACCAGCTCACCCACCGGCTTGACCTTGCCGGCCGCCGCGAAACCCCAGTCGAAGAGCGCGGCGGTCTCCTCGTACACCGAGTTCGCCCCGCCCGCGCCCGGGTTCATCACCGTGACCAGCAGCTTGCGCTCGCCCTTCTGCGCCGCGCCGGTGAAGGTGGAGCCGGCCATCGTCGTGTTGCCGTTCTTCACCCCGGCGATGCCCTTGTACGGGGAGATGCCGCCCACGCCCGTCATCAGCCGGTTGGTGTTCTGGATCTCGAAGAAGTCCCGCGGCTTCCCCGGCTGCTGCAGGCCGGGGAACCTGGCCTCGACCGTGCCGCAGTACTCCCGGAAGTCCTGCTTCTGCAGCCCGGAGCGGGCGATCAGCGTGAGGTCGTACGCGCTCGACACCTGCTCCGGGGCGTCGTAGCCGTCGGGCGACACCACATGGGTGTCCAGCGCCTGGAGCTCCTCCGCGTGCGCCTGCATGTCCTTGACGGTCTTCTCGATGCCGCCGTTCATGGCCGACAGCACGTGCACGGCGTCGTTCCCCGACCGCAGGAACACCCCGAGCCACAGGTCGTGGACGCTGTACTCGTGGTCCTCCTTGACCCCGACCAGGCTGCTGCCCGGGCCCACGCCCTCCATGTCCTCGTCGGTGACCTTGTGGACCTGGTCCTTGGGGAGGCTCGGCAGCACGGTGTCCGCGAAGAGCATCTTCATGGTGGAGGCCGGGGGGAGCCGCCAGTGCGCGTTGTGCGAGGCCAGTACCTCGCCGGACTCCGCGTCCGCCACGATCCACGAGCGCCCCGTCAGGTTCGAGGGCAGGGCGGGCGCGCCGGGCAGCAGGTCGACCTGGGTCCCCGGCCGGCCGAGCAGGGCCCCGCCGACCGTGGACATCGACGCGGGGGGCGCGGGCGCGGCCTTCGCCGCCTTCGGCGGCTGCCTCTTCCCGTCGGCCGGCGGGGCCGGCGCGGCATGCGCGGGGACCGCGATCATCGCGGGCACCAGCAGCGCGGCAGAAAGGACCGTCAGCGCGGTCTTCTTTACATACACGCAGGTGAAAGTACCTCCCGATTGGCTGGACGGCGGCGCTGACCGGCCCATTCGGTACAACCACCGCCGGGACAGCCCACCCCGGCGCGTCCGTCCTGGGGACCGATCCGATACTGGGGCCATGAAACTCAGCCGTACCGCCTCCTGGTTCCTGCTCGCCTTCGGAGTGTGGAGCTGGTTCATCTGGGTGTCTTTCGTCCGGAACCTGTGGAAGAACGGCAGCGGGCAGGCATTCGACGCGGCGGGCGACCCCACGGCCTACTTCTGGGTGCACCTGGCGCTCGCGGTGTCGTCCTTTCTCCTGGGGACGGCCGTCGGGGTGATCGGGTTGCGCGGGGTCCGGGCGCTGCGGCGTGCATCACGTGAGGAGCGGGACGCATGAGAACCGCCGTCTTCGCGCTGGTCGCGCTCGCGGTCCTCGGCCTCCTGGGGCTGGTCCACCGCTGGCTGTGGATCCGCCTGGTCCGCGACACCACGGCCCCCCGGGGCCTGCCCCGCCGCATCGGCACCGCCTCGGCCATCGCCCTGCCCCTCCTCTCCGTGGCCGCGCTGACCGCGGGCCGCGCGGGCGTTCCCTTCCCGCTCCAGCAGGCCGTGTCCTGGCCCGGGTTCCTCTGGCTCGCGGTACTCCTGTACCTGACCCTGACGATGCTGGTCGCGGAGCCGATCCGCGCGCTGTTGCTCCGCCGACTGGCCCACCGGAGCCCCTCCCGGGTGGCGGACGAGGCCCCCGGCGACGTCCGCCAGGACGGCGCGGGCACGGCCGCGACGGCCACCGCCGTCGCCCCGCCCGTCGTACCCGTGGCTCCCGCCGAGCCCGCCGCGCCCTGCGCGCAGGAGCTGACCCGCCGCCGGTTCGTCGCGCGCACCCTCGGCGGCGCGGCCGCCGCCGTGGCCCTCGGGACCGTCGCGAACGGGGCGTACGGCACGCACGGCGTCCTGCGCGGGCCCGGCGTCCGCCGGGTGCGGGTCCCCCTGGCCAAGCTGCCGCGGGCCGCGCACGGCTTCCGGATCGCGGTCGTCAGCGACGTCCACCTCGGCCCGATCCTCGGCCGCGCCCACACCCAGCGCATCGTCGACACCGTCAACCGGACCCAGCCCGACCTCATCGCCATCGTCGGCGACCTCGTCGACGGCGACGTCCAGGACCTCGGACGGGCCGCCGAGCCGCTGCGCCGGCTCACCGCCCGGCACGGCACGTACTTCGTGACGGGGAACCACGAGTACTTCTCCGGCGCCCGGCAGTGGGTCGACCACGTCCGCGAGCTCGGCCTGAACCCGCTGGAGAACGCCCGCCGGGCCCTCCCGTACTTCGACCTCGCCGGGGTCAACGACATCGCGGGCGAGAGCGAGGGCCAGGGCCCCGACTTCGGGGCGGCGCTCGGCGACCGCGACCGCACCCGTGCCGCCGTACTCCTCGCCCACCAGCCCGTCGTGATCCACGACGCCGTCAGGCACGGCGTCGACCTCCAGCTCTCCGGCCACACCCACGGAGGCCAGCTCTGGCCCGGCAACTACCTCGCCGAGCTCGCCAACCCCACCGTCGAGGGCCTGGAGCGGTACGGCGACACGCAGCTGTGGGTGTCGCGCGGAGCCGGCGCCTGGGGGCCGCCGGTCCGGGTCGGCGCGCCGTCCGACATCACCGTCGTCGAACTCGCCTCGCACCAGGCCTGACCGGCGCGAACCGCAGGGCCTCGCCGGGAGCCGGCGGCGCGAACGTCACCGGGGCCCGGTACCTCTCCGACGGCGCCGGGGTCCGGCGCCTACGGGAGTTGGACCGGCTGTAGGCCCCTATGCGGACTTCGGGTCCGCGTGGTCCGGCTCCGGGTCGGGATCCGAGGCCCGCTCGCGGGCACCCGCCGTGGCCGTCTGCGCCATGCCGGGCAGGAAGTCCGCGAACAGTTCGTGCACTTCGCGCACCAGCGGCCGCAGCACCCGGAACCGGGCCAGTACGATGCCCCGCGTCGTCAGCTGCGCGCCGCGCTCGGCGAGTCGCCGCGTCTTCTCGCTGTTCGGCGACCGGTCGAAGACCCAGTAGAGGACCAGGCCCATCTGCGAGAGCCACATCAGCTCCGGCAGCACGTCGGCCAGCTCGGCCGGCACCTTGGTCTTCGCCCCCGCGAGCACCTCGCGGTGGATGTCGATCGCCGCTTGCCGGGCGTCCTCGGACTCCGGCGAGAACGGGCTGAGCGGGCTTTCCGGGTCCGCCGCGTTCTTGAAGAACTGCGAGGCGAACTCGTGGTACGGGGCCGCGATGTCCATCCAGCTCGTCAGCACGCCCGCGAGCCGCTTCTGCAGATCGGTCTCGTTGTCCAGGATGGGCCGGACCGCCGCCTGGTGCGCGGCGCCGATCCGGTCGTAGAACCCCTGGACGAGGTGTTCCTTCGACTCGAAGTAGTAATAGGCGTTGCCGACCGAGACACCGGCCTCCTTCGCGATACCCCGCATCGTCGTCTTGTCGAAGCCGCGCTCCTGGAAGAGACGGAGCGCGGTTTCGAGGATGAGCGTGCGGGTCTGCTCGCTCTTGGGAGCCTTCTGATCAGTCACGGTGCACGAGCCTATCGGGGGACGGAGCACTGGTCGTCACAGGCCGGGTCCTGCGCCCCCTGCGGGGGACCCCCGGTCCGTACCGCCGCCCGCCACTTCGACGCGGTGTGCATGGCGGCCCGGGCGAAGGGCCGCCCGGCGGGCGTGGCGAGCCAGTTGGCCTTCGGCCGGTGCTCGACCAGCGCCCACAGGCACACGATGAAGGCGTCGGTCCCGGTCCACACCTGCCCGGAGTCCCCGATCACGGTGATCTCCTTGAGCGTCGACTCGTGGTCGAGCTTCGGGAACCGGCGCCGCGCCTCGAAGGACGCGGCGGGGAGGAGCCGCAGCGGTACGAGCCATCGCTGTGCGAGCAGCCAGTGCCTGATGTGCACGCAGAGCGGGCAGTTCGCGTCGTAGAGCACCGTCAGGTGGCGCACCGCCGACCCGGGCGGGGCCACCGGTCAGGCCCCGGCCGGAGCGGTCCACCCCTGCGGGGTGACCGGCGGCGTCTGCTGGCGCTCCATGATGCCCCGGCGGCGCATCTTGTTCAGGACCCAGACGTTGCCGAGGTGCATGACGCCGAGGACCAGCAGGACGACGCCGAGCTTGACCGAGAGCGCCTCGAAGAGGTCGCGCGCCTGGACTATGTCCTCGCCCGAGCGGAGGTAGAGGGTCACGAAGCCGATGTTCACGAGGTAGAAGCCGACCACGAGGAGCTGGTTGACGGCGTCCGCGAGCTTCTCGTTCCCCTGGAGGACGTCGCCGATGAAGACGCGGCCGTTGCGGCTGAGCGTACGGGCGACCCAGACGGTGAGCCCGATGCTGATGAGCAGGTAGATAACGTACGCGACCACGGTGAGGTCCATTGCCTCAGCCCCCTTGAACGTGTTCAACTTGCTGGCAGGCATGACTGTAGACCCTTTTTTGAACAGGTTCAAGCGAATGGGTGTGCCCGTGCCGCGGCACGCGAAAGCCGCGTCCCGCACCTTCATGGCGGGACGCGGCTCGAAGCCCGGTGGCGGAGTCGGCGCTCTACGCGTCCCGGCGCGGCTGGACCCACAGGGCCTCGGCGTAGGCGCACAGGTCGCCCGCCGCCGTGGCCAGGGCCGTGCCGACCGTGTACTTGCGGCCCTCCGAGCCGAGCAGCCAGGAGTACGTGACGAGGCCCTCGCCGACCGGGACCGGCCGCAGCAGCCGCGCGGTCAGCGCGGCCGTGACGGAGCCGGCCGGGCGCCCGCCCAGCAGGCGCCCGGCCGCGTTCCCGGGGCAGTCCAGCGAGCCCCACACCAGCTCCGGCGGCAACAGGCCGTCGGTGCCGGCGAGTTCGGGGGAGGGGGTCCAGGCGGTGGCGACCAGGCCCGGGTCGCCGCCCGGCACCCGTCCGCAGTGCTGGCGCAGTCCCGTGGCGGGCGTACGGTCCAGGCCGCAGCCGAAGCAGTCCGTCGAGCCGTCCGGCGGGGCCGCCCGGTAGGCCTCGGCCGCGGCCGAGGCCGCCGCCCAGGAGGGTGCGTCGGGCACGTCCGTATGCAGGTCGGTGGGTGTCGCCGCCGCCAACAGCAGCTCGCCGGAGGTGAGTTCGACGCCGCCGTCGGCCGTTCCGGCCAGCAGGACCGGCGCCCCGGTCGGCACCGGCCGGCGGAAGTCCACCCGTACGGTCTTCGCGGCGGCCCGCCCGGCGAGGACGCCCGCCACGTAGCCGCCGAAGGCGACGCCCGGGTATCCGCAGAGGTGGTCCGGCACCGTGATCGTCTCGAAGTCGGTCATGGACCCACTCCACCACAGACCCGCTCCGGCGCCCCAGGTCCTCTCCAATCCGGTGGACAGGCCGGGGAACCCTGTCCGATAGTCCGCCGTATGACTTCTCTCGTACGACACCTCACCTTCGACTGCTCCGACGCCTACGCCCTGGGGCAGTTCTGGGCCGGCGTGCTGGACGGCAAGATCTCCGACGAGGACTTCCCGGGCGACCCGGAGGCGCTGGTCACGGCGCCCGGTTCGGCCCTGCTGTTCGTGACGGTCCCGGACGCCAAAATCGTGAAGAACCGGGTGCACATGGACCTCCAGCCGCAGGACCGCACGCGCGACGAGGAGGTGGAACGCATCCTCGCCCTCGGCGCCACCGTCGTCGGCGACCACCGCAACCCCGACGGCACGGGCTGGGTGACGCTCGCCGACCCCGAGGGCAACGAGTTCTGTGTGGAACGAAGCGCGGCCGAGCGGGGGAAGTGACCCGGCCCCCAAAAACGCCTGTGCCGGCCGGAAGCCAGCCGGCGCAGGGTGTGTCGGGCCGGGCTCAGAACCCGTAGAAGCCGGCCACGTCGGCGATGAGGTCGACCGATCCCGCGTTGTTGTAGAAGCTGACCTTCCCGTTCACGACGGGCACGACGACGAGGTTCGGAATCGTCTGCCCCGCCGTGAAGTCCAGGTTCGCGGCAGTCGTACGGACCGTGCCGTCGGGGAAGACCGACACCTGGCTGCCCCGTCAGAACAGTGGGAACGGGGCGTCTTGCAGGCGCCGAGCCGTTGGCATGAACCCCCCAGGGTGATGTGCGACGAGCGATGATCGCACACCCGTCCGAGGCCGGTAGGAGGGGCGTCAGCGGCGGACAGCGGCACCCGTGCGGCCCGTGGACGTGCCGGTCACCGCACCGGGCGGAGGAACTCCAGCAGCAGGTCCGTGGTCGCGGCCGGGCGTTCCAGTGAGGGCAGGTGGCCCGCCCAGGGGAGCTCCAGGTGGCGGGCGCCCGGGACGAGGTCCGGGAGTTCGGCGGCGACGCGGCGGAAGTCGGGGAGGTCGTGGGCGCCGCCGACGGCGAGGGTCGGGGCGGTGATCGCGGCGAAGTCGACGTCCGGTTCGGGGAGTTCGTGGTCGTCGGCGGGGGCCGGGGAGTTCTGGAAGTTCCGCAGCTGCATGGCCCGTACGAGGGTGTGCGCGGACTCGTCGGCGTCCGGGCCGAGCCAGGTGCGGGCGTTCAGCTCGGCCGCGCCGTCCAGGTCCCCGGCCTCCAGCAGCGCGTCCTCGGCGGCGCCGAACTCCTTCACCTCGGGGCTGTCGGGCCGGTGCCCCGGGCGGCCCGCGCACAGCAGGGCCAGCCGGGTCACCCGCTCCGGGTGCAGCGCGGCGACCGTCAGGGCGACCCGCCCGCCGTACGAGGCCCCGACGACCGCGGCTCGCTCGATGCCGAGCCGGTCCATCAGCGCGACGACGTCGCCGTGGTCGCTGTACGGCTCCCGCGCCGCGGGGGAGTCCCCGCAGGTCCGGAAGTCGAGCCGGACCACCCGCAGCCCGGCGTCGCCGAGCGGCCCGCACTGCGCGTCCCACATCCGCCGGTCGCAGACGGAAGAGTGCAGCAGCACGACGGCGGGCGCTTCAGCGGCCCCTGACACCTCGAAGGAAACAGTCATCCGGAGATCATCGCGGCCCCCGGCCGTGCCCGCCAGTGCGTTTCGCGGGCTCGCGGCCCCGGAGGCCGGACCCCGACCTGCCGGACGGTTCCTCAGATGCTGAGCGACCGGGCGAAGTTGAGCTGCGACATCACCCACGGATAGGTGTTCTGGTCCTGCGCCGGGATCATCGTGGAGTGGTGGCGGCCCCCGCTCGTCACGGTGATCTGGATGTAGCCCGTGGTCTTCTTCTCCTTCATCAGGAGGAACAGCAGGCCGAGCAGGCAGAACAGGAAGAAGATGACGGCCAGGATGATCGCGTGGGTCGGGATCTTCTCCTCGGTGCGCGAGAAGTCCGTCGCGTTCCACATCGCGCCCCGCAGCGGCATCGTGCCCGACGGGGTGATGATCTGGTCGCCCGCGATGGTGATGTCGCCGAGGGACATGCCGGCGCCGCCGCCGGTGGGCGCGGGGACGGGCGCCGGGAACCCGGCGCCCATGGTCGGCTGGTAGGCCGGGGCCGCCGGGTAGGGCTGCGGGTAGCCGTAACCGGCCTCGCCGGGGCCCCACGTGTAGTCGCCCTGGCCGGGCTGGCCCGGCCGGCCGGCCTGGCCCGGATCGCCTGCGTACGGATTCGGCTGCTGCTCGCTCATGGGGCCGATCCTTCCACAGCGGACACCAACCCTGAACCCCGTAACCAGATAGGTCCGGGCACGCACGAGGCCCCGCACCCGGAGCAACTCCGGGTGCGGGGCCTCGTGTACGGCGGCCTGCGGCTCAGGGCGTCAGAAGCGGCGCGTGATCAGCGCACGCTTGACCTCCTGGATCGCCTTGGTGACCTCGATGCCGCGCGGGCACGCGTCGGTGCAGTTGAACGTCGTGCGGCAACGCCACACGCCGTCCTTGTCGTTGAGGATCTCCAGGCGCTGCTCGCCCGCCTCGTCACGGCTGTCGAAGATGAAGCGGTGTGCGTTCACGATCGCAGCCGGGCCGAAGTACTGGCCGTCGTTCCAGAACACCGGGCACGAGGACGTGCACGCGGCGCACAGGATGCACTTCGTCGTGTCGTCGAACCGCTCGCGGTCCTCCGCCGACTGCAGGCGCTCACGCGTCGGCTCGTTGCCCGTGGTGACCAGGAACGGCATGACGTC
Organism: Streptomyces subrutilus; assembly: GCF_001746425.1. Classification (GTDB taxonomy): domain Bacteria; phylum Actinomycetota; class Actinomycetes; order Streptomycetales; family Streptomycetaceae; genus Streptomyces; species Streptomyces subrutilus_A. The sequence continues at coordinate 4,560,630 of NZ_MEHK01000001.1, forward strand.
GCGGTACGCCTGGAAGAAGGGCTCCATGTCGACTACGAGGTCCTTCATCACCGTGAGGCCCTTGATGGCCTCGACGGTGATCGGCTTCTCCGGGTTGATGTCCTTGATCAGCGTCTTGCAGGCGAGCCTGTTCTTGCCGTTGATCCGCATCGCGTCGGAGCCGCAGATGCCGTGCGCACACGAGCGGCGGAAGGTCAGCGTGCCGTCGAGGTCCCACTTGATCTTGTGGAGACCGTCGAGCACGCGCTCCTTCGGGTCGATCTCGATCTGGAAGTCCTGCCACTGCGCCTCGTCCGAGATCTCGGGGTTGTAGCGGCGGATCCGGAACGTGACCGTGATGTACGGCGAGGCCGCGGCCGCGGCCTCCATCTCGTCCGTCTTGGACAGGGTGGGGGTGGCCATCAGTACTTACGCTCCATCGGCTGGTAGCGGGTGACGACGACGGGCTTGTAGTCCAGCCGGACGGAGTCCTTGCCGTCGGCGCCGACCTCGCGGTACGCCATGGTGTGGCGCATGAAGTTGACGTCGTCGCGGTTCGGGTAGTCCTCGCGGTAGTGACCGCCGCGGGACTCCTTGCGCGCCAGCGCGGACACGGCCATGACCTCGGCCAGGTCGAGCAGGTTGCCCAGCTCGATGGCCTCCAGCAGGTCCGTGTTGAAGCGCTTGCCCTTGTCCTGGACGGACACGTTCCTGTAGCGCTCGCGCAGCTCGGCGATCTTCTCGACCGCCGTCTTGATGGTCTGCTCCGTACGGAACACCATCACGCACGCGTCCATCGTCTCCTGGAGCTCCAGACGCAGGTCGGCGACCCGCTCGCTGCCCGTGGAGTTGCGCAGCTGCTCGACCAGGTCGACCACCTGCTGCGCCGGGTTCTCCGGCAGCTCGACGTAGTCGTTGGCCTGCGCGTACGCGGCCGCCGCGATGCCCGAGCGCTTGCCGAAGACGTTGATGTCCAGCAGCGAATTGGTGCCCAGGCGGTTCGCGCCGTGCACCGACACGCACGCGACCTCGCCGGCCGCGTACAGGCCGGGGACGACGGTGGTGTTGTCCGCCAGGACCTCGCCCTCGACGTTGGTCGGGATGCCGCCCATGGCGTAGTGCGCGGTGGGCTGGATCGGGATCGGGTCCGTGTACGGCTCGATGCCCAGGTAGGTGCGCGCGAACTCGGTGATGTCCGGGAGCTTCGCGTCGAGCTGCTCCGGCGGCAGGTGCGTCAGGTCCAGGTACACGTGGTCGCCGGCCGGACCGCAGCCGCGGCCCTCACGGATCTCGGTGTAGATGGAGCGCGAGACGACGTCACGGGACGCGAGGTCCTTCATGACCGGCGCGTACTTCTCCATGAAGCGCTCGCCGTCCTTGTTGCGGAGGATGCCGCCCTCACCGCGGGCGCCCTCCGTCAGCAGGATGCCCATGCGCCAGATGCCCGTCGGGTGGAACTGGAAGAACTCCATGTCCTCGAGCGGCAGGCCGCGGCGGTAGCAGGCCGCCTGGCCGTCACCCGTGAGGGTGTGCGCGTTGGAGGTCACCTTGAAGAACTTGCCGGTGCCGCCGGAGGCGTAGATGACGGCCTTGGCCTGGAACACGTGGATCTCGCCGGTGGCGAGCTCGTACGCGACCACGCCGGCCGACTTCTTGACGCCGTCCTCCTCGACCAGGAGCTGGTCCAGGACGTAGAACTCGTTGAAGAACTCCACGCCCTCCTTGACGCAGTTCTGGTACAGCGTCTGGAGGATCATGTGGCCGGTGCGGTCCGCGGCGTAGCAGGACCGGCGGACCGGGGCCTCGCCGTGGTTGCGCGAGTGGCCGCCGAAGCGGCGCTGGTCGATGGTGCCGTCCGGGGTGCGGTTGAACGGCAGGCCCATCTTCTCCAGGTCGAGGACCGCGTCGATGGCCTCCTTCGCCAGGATCTCGGCGGCGTCCTGGTCGACCAGGTAGTCACCGCCCTTGACCGTGTCGAAGGTGTGCCACTCCCAGTTGTCCTCTTCCACGTTGGCCAGCGCGGCGGCCATGCCGCCCTGCGCGGCGCCCGTGTGGGAGCGGGTGGGGTAGAGCTTCGTCAGCACGGCGGTGCGGCTGCGCTTCGTCGCCTCGATGGCGGCGCGCATGCCCGCGCCGCCCGCGCCGACGATGACGGTGTCGTACTTGTGGATCTTCATTGGTTTCGCCTCAGCCCCGTTGCCTAGCGGATGTTCGGGTCGAAGGTGAAGATCACCAGCGTGCCCAGAAGGATGGTGAACACCGTGGCGGTGTAGAGCAGGCCCTTCAGCCACAGCCGCGTGTTGGCGCGCTCCGCGTAGTCGTTGATGACGGTACGCAGGCCGTTCGCGCCGTGCAGCATGGCCAGCCACAGCATCAGCAGGTCCCAGATCTGCCAGAACGGGGAAGCCCAGCGGCCCGCCACGAAGGCGAAGCCGATCTTGGAGACGCCGCCGTCGAGCACCAGCTGGATCAGCAGGTGGCCGATGACGAGGACGACGAGCACGACGCCCGAGAGGCGCATGAAGAGCCACGCGGCCATCTCGAAGTTCCCGCGGGTCGAGCGCGGGGTCTTGCCCGTGCGCTTGCGGGGGGCCTCGATGTAGGGCGCCGGGTTGTCGACGTCGTAGAGGCTCACGCCCGATACGGAGCCGTCGTCGCCGATGACCTTGGCGGAAGAAGTGTCAGAAGACATGCGTGTCACTTCCCGAACAGTTCAAGGTAGGCGTGGCTGAGGACGGGGTAGATGGCCCCGATCATCAGCGCGATCCAGATGCCCACGACGTACCAGAGCATCTGCTTCTGGTAGCGCGGGCCCTTGGACCAGAAGTCCACTGCGATGACACGGAGACCGTTGAGCGCGTGGAACAGGATTGCGGCGACGAGGCCGTACTCCAGCAGCGCGACGATCGGCGTCTTGTAGGTAGCCACGACATCGTCGTACGCCTCGGGGGAGACGCGGACGAGTGCGGTGTCGAGGACGTGTACGAACAGGAAGAAGAAGATGAGGACGCCGGTGACTCGATGAGCCACCCAGGACCACATTCCTTCCCGGCCGCGGTACAACGTTCCAGCCGGCACGGAAAACCCTCCGGAAGCGGGGCGGGGGCCAGCCGGCTTCTTTGTCGGTCGGGCCCGGCCGGGTACGGTCCTCCGGCCCCGGACATCGTAGCGACGCTTTGTCGGTTCCTTCGCGCGGGGGCCACCGGTGTGATCAAACAGGCTCGGACGGACTATCCGACAGGGGCGAATAGCCCCATTTCCGCCCCAGTCAGGCCATCGGCAGACGTCAGCCAATGTGTCAGGTCGCACAGCCGGGCCTGCGCGAGGCGGCGCAGCTCGTCGGCGGAGAGGGAGCGCTCCTCGTCCACGTCGTGCCCCATCCGGCGGCGGATCGCCGCCAGCAGCTGGTCCGCCTGCTCCTCCGGAGTGCGCCCTTCCAGGCAGATCACGAAGGCGTGGCCGAACTTGCGCTCGTACTCGGCGTGGCCCGCGTCGAGGGCCAGTACGGCGGCGTACGAGGCCCCGGGCTCCAGTTCCGCCGAGGGTTCGGCGGCCAGCGCCTCCGCCAGGTCCGCGTGCGAGAGGTCGTACGACGCCTCGTCCGCGGCGGCGAGCAGTGCCTCGGAATCGGGGTAGGGGCGGTGTTCGGCGACGCGGTGGGCCCAGCGCCGGCTGCCGCAGCAGTGCATCAGGGCCGCCTCGGCCGCCTCGGGGGACAGGGCGTTGAAGCGCGCCAGGCCGGAGCGGGAGGGGCCGGAGCTGCCGCGGGCCTGTGCCGGAAGGTGGCTGGACAGCGGGGGGCTCCTCGGGGCGTGGTGCGGGTGTCCTGCCACGCTATCGACGCCGGGTGGGGTGTGTCGTACGCATTCGGGGAATTCACCCGGAAGTGAGCCGAAAGGATGACGGGAGCATCATGGAGGCGTACCGAAGGGGGGCCGGGAGGCGGAGACGGCCCGGGGAGGGGAGGGCGGCCGAGGCCGCCACCCCCCACAGGAGAGGCCCCGGCCACCATCCGTCACGGGCTCGTGCGACAAGCCCGTATCCCTGTCAGCGCCCTGAGTGCGTTTTGTGTCACACCTCGCTCCGCGCAGGGATGGTTGCTCGTTGTACAACGCGTGGACGAAGGTGCTTGAAAGCCGTAACGTGCTGATTTGCGCCAGACGTACAGGACAGTGAACGGGTTGGGGACTTTGCTGGGGGACGACGCGGAGCTGACCGCGGCGGTGCTCGCGGCACAGGACGGCGAAGAGAACGCGTTCCGTGCTGTGTACCGCGCCGTGCACCCACGCCTGCTCGGATACGTACGCACGCTCGTCGGCGACGGCGACGCGGAGGACGTGACCTCCGAGGCCTGGCTGCAGATCGCCCGCGACCTGGGCTCCTTCACCGGTGACGCCGACCGCTTCCGCGGCTGGGCCGCCCGCATCGCCCGCAACCGGGCCCTGGACCACATACGCATGCGCGGCCGCCGCCCCGCCATAGGCGGGGACGACACCGAGCTCACCGGCTGGGCCGCCGACTGCGACACGGCGGGCGCCGCGATGGAGGCCCTCTCCACCGGCAGCGCCATGGCGCTCATCGCACAGCTGCCCCAGGACCAGGCGGAGGCCGTGGTCCTGCGGGTCGTCGTCGGCCTGGACGCCAAGAGCGCGGCCGAGACCCTCGGCAAGCGGCCCGGCGCCGTACGGACCGCCGCCCACCGGGGTCTGAAGAAGCTGGCCGAGCTGCTCGGCCCGGAGGGCGCGGAGGGCGGCTTCGAGCCGGACTCGGACCGCGGCGGGGACCGGGGCTCGGATCCGGGCGCCCGCGTCCGCCATAATGCCGGTGGCCAGGCACGGGGCGGCAGGGGCGGGAGGGATCTCGACGCCGTACCCGCGCAGCGCGGCCACGGCGGGGGCCTCGTAGAACAAACCGGTGTGACGCATTCACGTTGGCGGACGCAGAAGGACATGTGATGGCCGACGAGCGCGACAGGTGGCTGGACGAAGCCGCCGCCGACAGACTGCTGCGCGGCGAACCGGTGGAACCCGTGGGTCCGGCCGCCGATCCGCGCGCCCGGCGCGAAGCCGCCCGGCTGCGGGCCGCCCTCGACAGCCTCACCCCGCCCGCTCCGACGGCCGGTGAACTGCCCGGTGAGGACGCGGCCGTGGCCGCCTTCCGCGCCGCGCACAGCGCCGGCGCTCCCGCGACCGCCGTACCCGCCTCCCCCGTATCCGCCGCTGCCGGTCCCTCCTCCGCCGAGCGCTGCGCCGCGACGGCCGCTGCCGGCCCGGCCCGCTCCGGCGAGCCGCTGGTCGCCCTCGGCCACGCCGCCGGCCTGCACGTGCCCGGGCCCCGGCGTTCCCGGGCGGTGCGGTTCGGCCTCGCGGCGGCCCTGGCGAGCGTCGCGGTCGGCGGCCTCGCCGCGGCGGCGGCCGCCGGCCTGCTGGACCGGCCCGTGCGCGACACCGCCGGTCCGGGACCCGCGGTGTCGGTGAGCGCCGACGGGGACCCGGCCCAGGGCGACGGCAGCGGGGGCTCGACGCTCGACCCGCAGCTGCGGCCCACCCCCCTGCGGGACGGCGCCGGCCCCACCGCGTCTGCGGGCACCCCGCACCCGCCCGGCACGGAGGGGTTCACGGAATCCGGCGGCGACACGCGCGGCGAGGGCTCGTCCGGCACGTCCGCCGTCGGCGGCACGGGCACCGGCCCGGGCCCGGACGGCAAGGACGACAAGGACGGCCGGGACGACGACGGCACGTTCCGTACGGACGGCCTCCCGGACGGCTCCGGCGGCGAGACCACGAGCCGGGACCGCGACCGCGACCGGGAGAACCAGCGCCGGGCCGTGGACCTGTGCCACGACTACCGGGCCGGACACCTCAATGACGACCGCCGCGAGCGGCTGTCCCGCCTGGCCAAGGGCCTGTCGCGCATTCCGTACTACTGCGAGGCCCTGCTGGACGGGGTCGTCCACGACGACGGGCGCACGAACAGCCCGAGCGCGCCGGCGGACAGCGGCGCGATCGGCAGGATGCTCAGGGATCCGTCCCCGGTCACGTCCCGCCTGTAACACTTTTCGAACCGGCGACGCAGTACACAACGAGCCGACTGGTCATCGGCCGCGCATGAGCCGGGGTTCCCCCCGTACCCCTGGGCTCTGCGCAACCGGCGCGGGCGGGGCACGTTCCCCCGGCCCTGCCCGCGCCTCTGACATTCGGACCAGGCCGCCCGCGCGCTCCGGCATCACCAGTAGACGACGACCTTGTCGCCGACCTGCATCTGGCCGAAGACGGAGGCCAGCTTGCCCTTGTCCCGGACGTTCACGCAGCCGTGCGAGGCGCCGGCGTAGCCGCGGGCCGCGAAGTCGGCCGAGTAGTGCACCGCCTGGCCGCCGCTGAAGAACATCGAGTACGGCATGGCCGTGTGGTAGAGGGTGGACGTCCACTCCTTCTCCTTGCGGTCCACCTTGAAGACGCCCTCGCGGGTCGGGGTGTTCTCCGAACCGAAGCGCACGTCCATGGTGGAGACGATCTTGCCGTCGATCATGAAGGCGAGGGTGCGGCTCTCCTTGCTGATGCACATCACCCGGCCCTCCATGCAGCGCGGGTCGGGCGCGTCGGCCTCGTTGACCGTCGGCGGGCGCAGCTCGTCCGCGGTGGGCTTCTTCGTGGCGTTCTGGATCTTCTTCCAGGTGGCCTCGTCGACCGAACCGGTGGGGTTCAGCCCGTTCTTCGACTGGTAGGACTTCACGGCCGCGGTGGTCTTGGTCCCGTAGAAGCCGGTCGGCGCGACCGACATCAGCTTGAGCTGCTTCAGGCGGGCCTGGAGCTCGCGCACCTGCTCGCTGTCGTCACCGTTGGCCATGACCTGCTTCACCGTCGGCGAGGGGGAGGCGGACGGGGACGCCGAGGCGGACGCGGAGGCGGAGGCCGACGGGGACGGCGAGGCCGGCTTGTCGTCGGTCGAGGGGGAGGATTCGGGGGAGGTGCCCGCCGTGGGCGAAGAGGGGGCCGAGGGAGCGGAGCCCGCGGACTCCGACTTCTGCGGCCCACAGGCGGTCGCGGCGAGCGCGACGGCGGTGGCCACCCCGAGCGTGCGGATTATGACTCTCTGGCGGTGCATCAGCAGTCCCCCGATTTCTACGTTGTGTATCTAGGTGATGCCTCGCACGCGTGGAGAGTTGCGCTGGGTCCCGGGATGTTGCGCCATTGTGACCAGCAGCCGTCCGCGGTCTTACGAAGCGGGACGGTTGTACCAGTCCCGGGCCCGGTTGCTCTACGGAGGTCTTCGTCACATGGCACGCACGGAGAGCGGAATCCCGATCGAACCCGTCTACGGACCGGCCGATCTGACGGGGTGGATCCCGCGGGTCGAACTGGGCGAGCCGGGTGATTTCCCGTACACCAGGGGGATTTATCCCACCATGTACACCGGTCGGCCGTGGACCATGCGGCAGTACGCCGGCTTCGGCACGGCGGCCGAGTCCAACGCCCGCTACCGGCAGCTCATCGCAGGCGGCGGGACCGGGCTGTCCGTCGCCTTCGACCTGCCGACCCAGATGGGCCACGACTCCGACGCGCCCCTGGCGCACGGCGAGGTCGGCAAGGTCGGGGTGGCCGTGGACTCCCTCGACGACATGCGGGCGCTGTTCGACGGGATCCCCCTCGACCGGGTATCCACCTCCATGACCATCAACGCGCCCGCCGCGCTCCTCCTGCTGCTCTACCAACTGGTGGCGGAGGAACAGGGCATCTCGGGCGCCCAGCTGACGGGCACGGTTCAGAACGACGTGCTGAAGGAGTACATCGCCCGCGGGACGTACATCTTCCCGCCCGGGCCCTCGCTGCGCCTGACGGCCGACACCTTCCGCTACTGCCGGGCCGAGATCCCCCGGTGGAACACCATCTCCATCTCCGGCTACCACATGGCCGAAGCGGGGGCCTCGCCCGCGCAGGAGGTGGCCTTCACCCTCGCCGACGGCATCGCGTACGTCCGTACGGCGCTCGCGGCCGGGATGGCGGTGGACGAGTTCGCCCCCCGGCTGTCCTTCTTCTTCGTCGCCCGCACCACCCTGCTCGAGGAGGTCGCGAAGTTCCGCGCGGCCCGGCGGATCTGGGCCCGCGTCATGCGCGAGGAGTTCGGCGCGCGGGACCCGAAGTCGCTGATGCTGCGCTTCCACACCCAGACCGCCGGGGTCCAGCTCACGGCGCAGCAGCCGGAGCTGAACCTCGTACGGGTGGCCGTGCAGGCGCTGGCCGCCGTACTGGGCGGCACGCAGTCGCTGCACACCAACTCCTTCGACGAGGCGATCGCGCTGCCCACGGAGAAGTCGGCCCGCCTCGCGCTGCGCACCCAGCAGGTCCTCGCCTACGAGACGGACGTGCCGCACACCGTCGACCCCTTCGCCGGGTCGTACGCGGTGGAGCGGATGACGGACGACCTGGAGGCGGCCGCGCTTGACCTGATGGGGCAGGTCGAGGCCCGGGGCGGTGCGGTGGCCGCGATCGAGGCCGGGTTCCAGAAGGCGGAGATCGAGCGCAACGCCTACCGCATCGCCCGGGAGACCGACGGCGGGGAGCGGGTGGTGGTCGGCGTCAACCGCTTCGCCCTGGAGCAGGAGGAACGGTACGAGCCGCTGCGCGTGGACCCCGCGATCGAGGCGCGGCAGTGCGCGGCGCTGGAGCGGCTGCGCGCGGAGCGGGACGGGCAGGCGGTGGAGGCCGCGCTCGCGAGGCTGCGGGAGGCGGCCGCGCGGACGGGGGCGAACGTGCTGTACCCGATGAAGGAGGCGCTGCGGGCGCGGGCGACGGTGGGGGAGGTGTGCGGGGCGCTGCGGGAGGTGTGGGGCACCTACACCCCGGCGGACTCCACCTGGTGACACCGCCCTTCTGACAGGTGCGTCCCTATGGGACACTCCTGCGCATGCTGGGTGTGACAGATCTTCCGACGTATCTCGCCGGCCTGGTGCTGATCGTTCTGCTGCCGGGGCCGAACTCGCTCTACGTGCTGTCCGTCGCCGCGCGCCGCGGGGTGAAGGAGGGCTACAAGGCCGCCTGCGGGGTGTTCACCGGGGACACGGTGCTGATGGTGCTGACGGCGGCGGGCGCCGGGGCGCTGCTCCAGGCGAGCCCGCTGCTGTTCACCCTGGTGAAGTTCCTCGGCGCCGGGTACCTGGCGTGGCTGGCCGTGGGAATGATGCGGGCCGCGTGGGAGATGTGGCGCCACCGCGAGGCGCGGCAGGAGGAGATCCTGACCGGCGAGGAGCCGGCCGGCGGCCTGGAGCGGCCGTACCGGCGGGCGCTGGTGGTGAGCCTGTTCAACCCGAAGGCGATCCTGTTCCTGCTGTCCTTCTTCGTGCAGTTCGTGGACCCCGGCTACGCCTACCCCGCGCTGTCGTTCCTGCTGCTGGGGACGCTGTCCCAGCTGGCGAGCTTCCTGTACCTGTCGACGCTGATCTTCACCGGGACCCGGCTGTCCGCCGCGTTCCGCCGCCGCAAGCGGCTGTCGGCCGGGGCCACCTCGGCGGCGGGCGTGCTGTTCCTCGGGTTCGCGGCCAAGCTCGCCGTCGGCTGAGGCGTCTCGCCGGCGCCCCTCAGCGCAGGACGCGGCGCAGCCGCCGGGCCACGCGCCGCACCGCCCTGCTGCGCGGCAGGAAGGACAGCCGGGCGGGGATGCCGCCCGGCAGGCCCAGCGCGGTCAGCCGGCGCCGGGTGAAGTACCGCCAGGTGCGGTCGGTCAGGTGCCGGGACAGGTAGGCCTCGGCCATCGGCCGGCGGGCGGCGAGGATCTGCGGCTGCATGGTGAACCCGACCGCCGTCAGCAGCCCGGCCGGCTCGGCTCGGACCCGCTCGGGCGTCGGGGGAGTCCAGGTGCGCACGGCGTCCGCGTCGGCCAGGTCGGGGAGCAGGGCGTCCACCAGGGCCAGCGGGACGCGGTTGCTGTTGGGGTACGGGGTGAGGCGGGCCAGTATGGCGTCCGTGCCGGTCCGCGCCACCGGCAGCCCGTACAGCGTGGCGGCGGTCAGCAGGCCGGTGGAGAAACAGCCGACGACGAGGGCCGGGCGCAGCCGCTGGTAGAGGGTCTCGGCCAGGAACGGCGTGTCGATCACGGTCATCCGGGCGCCGATCCGCTCGGCCTCCTCCTCCGCGCGGCGGGAGTACGCGGCCGGGGCGCTGGGGTGCGGTTTGAAGACCAGCTCGGTGTGGCCGAGGGCGTGTGCGCCGCGGACCATCGAGACGTGCAGCTCCTCCTCCTGGTCGGGGGTCATCAGGTCGAGCGCCGAGAGGTACTGGCCGAGCAGGAGGGCGGGGGACTCCCCGACGGCGTCCAGGGCGGTGTCCGGCTGCGGGAGTTCCGCCAGCACCTTCAGGAACGCCTCCGACGGCACCAGCTCGACCCGTACCCCGAACTCGGTCAGGAGCAGCGGCTCCAGCCCGGGGACGAGGTCCAGGTGCAGGACGCGCCGCACGCGCATGCCGAGTTGCGGGTCGAGGCGGACGCGCGTGGGCCCGTAGCTCATCAGGCCGTCGGCGTAGACGTCGACGGCGGCGCCGGGGAAGATCCGGCACAGGGCCTGGGCGGGCGGCACCTGGAGGGACTCCACGATCAGTTCGACCCGGTCCCCGCCGAGGTCCCACAGGGCGCGCAGCTGCCGCTCCCAGAGCGGGACGTCCTCGGGGCGGGGGTTCCAGGTGCTCGGGTGCTGCGGTTCGATGACGCGGTTCCAGTCGAGGACCTCGTCGAAGCGGGGGCGCAGCGCGTCGAAGCCGGGCATGTCCGCGACCCCGGCGCTGACCTCGGCGGTGACGGCGTGGGTGCTGGTCAGCAGGATCCGGCGGGCGGAGGGCGGGAACACACCCGCGTCGACGCCGGCGGCGAGGGTGGCGGCTCCGTAGAGGGTGGAGGCCAGGAAGATCTGGGTGGGCATCAGGCGTTCGCCCCCCGGGCGGTCGTGCGGCGGCGGCCGCGCACGCGGCGCAGCAGGGTGGAGCGCTCCCCGTCCATCGAGTCCAGGACCAGGTCCAGGACGCCCTGGGGCATGCGGCCGAGTGCGGCCCTGCTCAGGAAGCGGAGTTTCCTGGCCACGTCCGGTTCGAACCTCTCGATGGATCCGAAATGATGCGCGATAATCGCGCAATAGGTTCGCACGGCTTTCGGGAGCAGCAGGTCGGATTCCACGTCCGCGGCGGTATCGGAGAGCACTTGATCAAAAGCGCGGATGAAATCGAGCTGCCGTTCGTCACCGATTTGCGTCAATGAGGTGGCGACCCCGCGCCGGTAGAAGATTCCGGGCATTCCGACCGCTGCGAAGGATTCCGCCTCCCGGTGCAGCCGCCAGATCCACGGCCGGTCCTCCGCCGTCCGCAGCCCGTGGGTGAAGTGCAGCAGCCCGCGGTCCAGCAGCCGCCGGTGGTACATCCCGGCCCAGGCGTACGGATAGTCCACCGAAGTGGCCCGGTCCGCGGGCAGGATCGCGGTGCGCGGATCGGCGACGACGGACTGCGGGCCGTAGGGGACGCGCTGCACGCTCCGCGTCCTGCCGGTGCACTTCACATGGTCGGTGCGGACGAAATCGCAGTTCAGGGCCTCGATGGCGGCCAGGGTCCGGGCCAGGTGGCCGGGGGCCAGCCAGTCGTCGCCGTCCAGGAAGGCGAGGTACTCGCCGTTCGCCGCGTCCAGGCCGGTGTTCCGCGCGGTGGCCAGGCCGCCGTTGCGCTCGTGTCTGAGGTGCACCGCCCCGGGCAGTTCGCGCGCCGCCCGCTCGAGCAGGTCGGGCGTCCCGTCCGTCGAGCAGTCGTCGACGAGCAGGAACTCGAAATCGTCCCGGGCGTTGAGTTCGAGACTCTTCAGGGCATCCGGTGCGTATGTCTGCACGTTGTAGAACGGCACGACAACAGAGAGCTTGGGCACCCGTGAGACATTAGGACGCCGCCCGGCATTCACTGTGACCCTGACGCGGATTCCACGTGAACGGCGCGCGGCGGGCGCGTTAACCCGGGCGCTTTCGTATTCCGTCGACGCGTTGTTAACCCGCTGTTGTGCGCTCGTTGGGCCGATCACCGAAATTGCGGAATAGCTTCTGCCGCGTGCCAGAACGCAAACGCGTCGCCGTTGTCGCCGATTCCGACACGCGATGGAAATGGGGCGCACTCACCGCCCGCCGTCTCGTGCCCGACCACCAGCTCGCCGGATTCCTGCTGCGCGGACGTGCCACGCCCACCGCGCGCCAGCTCGGCGAGGTGGGCGTCCAGGGCGACCGGCCGACCGAGGTGACCTGCGCGGAATTCCTGTCCGAGATCGGGCGGGAGCACTACGACGTGGTCGTCCTCGCCCTGGTCGGCGGGGCCGTCCAGGCCGTCCTGCACGGGGCCCGCGCCCTGTGGCCCGAGCCGGGGCGCCGCCCCGTCCTCGTCACGGGATACGTGGGCGTCGTGTACGAGAAGCTCGCCGACGGCCTGCTGCTGCGGCACGGCGCCGACCTCGTGCTGGCCAACTCCCGCCATGACGCGGAGCGGTTCCGGGCCGTGTACGAGGGGGTCGGCGCGGACGCCGGCGCCGTCACCGAGACGGCGCTGCCCTTCCTCGGCGGGGCCCCGTACGAGCCGGCCGGACCGCGGACCCGCACGGTCGTGTTCGCCGTCCAGCCCTCCGTGCCCGACAGCCGCGCCGACCGCGCCTACCTGCTGGAGCGGGCGGCCGCGCACGCCCGGCTGCACCCGGACCGCGAGGTGCTGATCAAGCTGCGCAGCCGCCCCGGGGAGCACACCACGCACCTGGAGGAGCAGCCCTACCAGCGGCTCGCAGCCAAGCTCCCCGGCGGGCTGCCGTCCAACTGCCGCCTCGTCTACGGGAACATGGGCGAGGTCCTGGACGGCACCGACCTGCTGGTCACCGTCTCCTCCACCGCCGCCCTGGAGTCGCTGAACCGCTCCATCCCGACGGCCGTCCTCACCGACCTCGGCATCCGCGAAGCCCTCGGCAACCACCACTTCCTGGGTTCCGGCTGCCTGGCCTCCTGGGACCAGCTCGACGCCGGGCTGCTCCCGCAGGGGGACCCGGACTGGCTGGCGGCGCAGGGGGTCACCGGAGGCGGGGACCCCTACGCCGGCGCCCGGGCGAAGATCGACGGACTGCTGGGCCGAGGCCGGCTCCCGGCGCCCGCGCCCTACTACACACTCACCACCGCCCCCCGGTACCTCCCCGGGATCCTCGCCCGGCAGCACCTCGCGCCCGACGGCACCCCGCTGCCCGGCGCGGTGCGCGAGACGGCGGGGCAGTCCCGCCTGCGCCGCAGGCTCCGCGCCCACCTGCGCGACGCCGCCCGCGGGGCCTACCGGCACGGAGTGCAGCGCGTGGCGCCCGTGATCCGCCGGATGGGGGAGCTGTGAGCCCCCGCTGCCTCGCCGTCATCCCGGCGCGCGGCGGCTCCAAGGGGGTCCCCGGCAAGAACCTCGCCGAGATCGCCGGCACCCCGCTCGTCGCCCGCGCCGTCCGGGCCTGCCTCACCGCGCCGACCGTCACCGACGTGGTCGTCTCCACCGACTCCGCGGCCATCGCCCGGGCCGCCCGCGCCGCGGGCGCCGGGGTGGTCACCCGCCCCGCCGCGATCTCCGGCGACACCGCCGGCAGCGAGGCCGCCCTCCTGCACGCCCTCGGCGCCTTCGAGGAACTGCACTCGGTCCGCGTGGACGTGGTCCTCCTCGTCCAGTGCACCAGCCCCTTCCTCGCCGCCTCCGACGTCGAGGCGGTCGCCTCGGCCGTCGCCTCCGGCGCCGCCGACTCGGCCCTGACCGTGGCCCCCTTCCACGGCTTCCTCTGGCGGGAGGACCCCGAGGGCTTCGGGACCGGGGTCAACCACGAGACGACGCACCGCCCCCGGCGCCAGGACCGGCCCCAGGACCTCTTGGAGACCGGCGCCGCCTACGCCATGGACGCCGCCGGCTTCCGCACCGCCCGCCACCGCTTCTTCGGACGCACGCTCCCCGTCGCCACCGACCCCGCCCGGGTCCTGGAGATCGACGACCCGCACGACCTGGAGCGCGCCCGCCTGCTCGCCCCCCTGCTCGACGTACGACCCGACCCGCAGCCCACACCCCACGCGGCACCCGACACACCCCACGCGTGTGACACATCCCACGCGGCACCCGACACACCCCGCGCCGCACCCGACACACCCCGCGCGTCTGACACATCCCACGCGGCACCCGACACACCCCGCGCCGCACCCGACACACCCCGCGCCGCACCCGACACACCCCGCGCCGCACCCGACACCCCCCGCGCCGCACCCGACACACCCCGCGCCGCACCCGCTCTCGTACCCCGCACCGAAGGACGCCACCTGTCATGACCGCCTCCCCCAACTCCCGCCTGCGCACCTTCGGACCGCGTACCGCGGGCCCCGGCCGGCCCGTGTACGTCGTCGGCGAGATCGGCATCAACCACAACGGCGACCTCGGCAACGCCTTCGCCCTGATCGACGCCGCCGCCGAAGCCGGCTGCGACGCCGTGAAGTTCCAGAAGCGCACCCCCGAGATCTGCACCCCGCGCGACCAGTGGGACATCGAGCGCGACACCCCCTGGGGCCGCATGACCTACATCGCCTACCGCCACAAGGTGGAGTTCGGCGAGGACGCGTACCGCGCCATCGACGAGCACTGCGCCACCCGCGGCATCGGCTGGTTCGCCTCCCCGTGGGACACCGAGGCCGTCGCCTTCCTGGAGAAGTTCGACCCGCCCGCCCACAAGGTGGCCTCCGCCTCGCTGACCGACGACGAGCTGCTGCGCGCCCTGCGCGCCACCGGCCGCACCGTCGTCCTGTCCACCGGCATGTCCACCCCGAAGCAGATCCGCCATGCGGTGGAGGTGCTCGGCAGCGACAACATCCTGCTCTGCCACGCCACTTCGACGTACCCGGCCAAGGCAGAGGAGCTCAACCTGCGGGTCATCAACACCCTCCAGGAGGAGTACCCCAACGTCCCGATCGGCTACTCCGGCCACGAGACGGGCCTGCAGACCACCTTGGCCGCCGTCGCCCTCGGTGCCGCCTTCGTCGAGCGCCACATCACCCTCGACCGCGCGATGTGGGGCTCCGACCAGGCCGCCTCCGTCGAGCCCGGCGGCCTCGCCCGCCTGGTCCGCGACATCCGCACCATCGAGACCGCCCTCGGCGACGGCGTCAAGCGGGTCTACGAGTCCGAGCTCGGCCCCATGAAGAAGCTCCGCCGCGTGCAGGGCGAGCTCGCCGCCGTCTGACCGCGGTCCGCCCCGCGGCCCACCCGAGATGAGGAGTACGCGGTGACCCCTTCCGGCCCCACGCTGGCGTTCGTCGAGAGCCCGGTCCAACTGCTCAACGTGCTGGAGTGGATCCACGCGCGCGCCGCCGACCCGGCGGACGGCCGTCCCCTGCTCGACGGCGTTCCCCGCCAGGTCCGGAGCGCGGGAGCACCGCGGGGCGGACCCGGGACCCGGTCCGCCGCGGGGCCCGACGCGGCCGGCGCCGGGCGGGTCCGGATCGTCGTACTGCCCCCCACCGACCCCATGTCCCGCGGCCAGCTGCGGCGGATGGCGGCGCTCGCCCGCGACGAGGGGCACGAGGTCCGCTGGCAGGAGGCGCGCGGCGGCCGGCTCGCGCCGCTGAAGGCGCTGGCCGCCCTCGCGGGCGACGTGCGCGCGGCGCACACGGTCGTCGTGGGCGACCCCTTCTCCCGCTACGTCCAGCTGCTGCTCACCCTGGTACGGGCCGAACGGCTCGTGGTGGTCGACGACGGCACCGCCACCATGGAGTTCATCGCCCAGACCGCCCGCGGCGAGCGCCTGGTCCGCTGGCACCGCGTGGGCGGCGGCGGACTCGTCGGCCGGGTGCGCGAACTGGCCTACGCACCGGTCTCCGCGACCGCCCGGCGCCGCTTCACGCCCGCCGAGGGCGGCGGCCGGCACGTCGAGGTGTTCAGCTCGATGCCCGTGACCGCCCACGGCGCGATGACGCTGCGGGTCAACGACTTCGCCTGGACCCGGGCCCGCTTCGGCCCGCCGCGCCTGACCAAGGGCACCGACCTGGTCGGCACCTCGCTCGTGGAGACGGGCGTGGTGGACCCGGCCCGCTACCTGGACGCGGTACGCGCCCTGACCCGGGTGCACGGCGCCACCCGCTACTTCGCGCACCGCCGGGAGTCCCCGGAGAAGCTGCGCACGCTGAGCGAGGCCACCGGGCTCGAGATCGTCCGTCCGGACCTGCCGCTGGAGCTGATCGCGCGGCGCGGCCCGGTCGGCCGGACCGTCGTCAGCTTTCCGTCCACCGTCGTCCACACCCTGCCGTACGCGCTGACCGGCACCGGCGTGACCGTGGCCGTATGCGATATCGACCCCGACTGGCTCACGGGGTCCGCCTCGCCGCGCGCCCGGGGCTTCCTCGCCGGGGTCGCCGAGAGCGCCCGCGATGTGCGCAGACTGCCCGCTCAGGCGGCTCGTGCGGCCGGATGAGCGGGCGAGTGTACCCCTGCACGCAAGCGGTCATGCGTCCAGAGGCCGGGTTTCTTTCCCCTAACGGCATGAACTTTTTGTGATCCTCAGCCAGTTGGGTCATTGGTGCGCCTACCCTTCAACAGGTGAACCAGTTGATGTCCCGCGAGTCCCAGACCGCCCAGCCCGCCGTGTCCGAGCGGCCCGAGCTGCCCGGCAAGCTTCCGGACCACCTGCGTGCCGAACTGATCGCCTTCCGCCGGGACTTGCACATGCACCCCGAGCTCGGACACCAGGAATTCCGCACCACGGCGGCGATCAAGGCCCGGCTCGAGAAGGCCGGCCTGCGCCCACGGGTGCTGCAGTCCGGCACCGGCCTGATCTGTGACGTGGGGACGTGGGACGGCATCCGGCCGATGCTGGCCCTGCGCGCGGACATCGACGCCCTGCCCATCCCGGACGCCAAGACGCACGTCTCGTACCGCTCGACCGCCCCGGACCGGGCCCACGCCTGCGGCCACGACGTGCACACCGCGATCGTGCTCGGCGCCGGACTGGTCCTCGCCGAGCTCGACCGCCAGGGCCTGCTGCCCCGCCCCGTGCGCCTGCTCTTCCAGCCCGCCGAGGAGGTGCTCCCGGGCGGGGCGACCGAGGCCATCGAGTCCGGGGTGCTGGACGGCGTGGGCAAGATGATCGCCGTGCACTGCGACCCCAGGGTCGACTCCGGGCGGATCGGCCTGCGGCCGGGCCCCATCACCTCCGCCTGCGACCGGCTGGAGGTCGCCCTCTCCGGCTCCGGCGGGCACACCGCGCGCCCGCACCTGACCACCGACCTGGTGACGGCCGCCGCCCGGGTGGCCGTGGACGTCCCGGCGCTGCTGGCCCGGCGGATGGACGCGCGCTCGGGGATGTCGGTCACCTGGGGCCGGATCGAGGCCGGGCACGCCTGCAACGTCATCCCGATGCACGCCGAGCTGTCCGGAACCGTACGGTGCCTGGACCTGAACGCCTGGCACGAGGCGCCGGACATGATCCACGCGGCCATCGACGAGGTCGCGACGATGCACGGGGCCAAGTTCGAGATCAACCACGTGCGCGGGGTGCCCCCGGTCGTCAACGACCCGGTGGTCACCGAACTGCTGCGCGAGGCGATGACGGTCCGCTGCGGCGCCGGGTCGGTGGAGGACACCGAGCAGAGCCTGGGCGGCGAGGACTTCTCCTGGTACCTGGAGCACGTCCCGGGCGCCATGGCCCGCCTCGGGGTCCGCCGGCCCGGCGACACCGCCAAGCACGACCTGCACCGGGGCGACTTCGACGTGGACGAGTCCGCGATCGCCGTCGGCGTCGAGTTCTTCACGGCCGCCGCGCTGCTCGACGCGCGGCGCGCCGGGGTCGTCAGGTAACGGCCGGGGGGGAAGGTCACACGGCCCCTCCGGTACAGCATCCCCGCTGATCGCGGCGGACGAGTCCAGCCCTTGGTACACAAGGGCTGGGCTCAAGACCAGTTACCGATCGGTCACTGTCCGGTTCGCGACGATCCGATAACGACTCATGAACGGGCCTTTAACTGACATCTACGCGCGTTACGATCGCCGCGAAACCAGCGCCGGTCGTGGCGCTTCGGTCAGGTTTTGAAGGAGCCTTCCCTTGCGCCGGATCACCAGGATCGCCACCGTGGGCCTCGCGTCCGCTGCGCTGGCCCTCTCGGCCACCGCCTGTGGCGGTAAGAAGTCGTCGGACGCCGGATCTTCGGACTCGAAGGAAGCCAGCGCCGCCATCGCGTACGACATCGGTGGCCGCGGCGACCAGTCGTTCAACGACGCCGCGTACGCCGGCCTGCAGAAGGCCGAGTCGGAGCTGCAGATCAAGGGCGCCGAGGCGGAGCCCACCGACGGCGAGGGCGAGGCCGACAAGGTCCAGCGCCTCACCGAGCTGGCCCGCAAGGGCAACAACCCGGTCATCGGCGTCGGTTTCGCCTACGCCCCGGCCATCAAGAAGGTCGCGCCGAAGTTCCCGGACACCACGTTCGGCATCATCGACGACACCTCGGTGACCGGCGCGAACATCGCCAACCTCGTCTTCAACGAGGAGCAGGGCTCCTACCTGGCCGGCGTCGCCGCCGCCAAGGTCTCCAAGACCGGCACGGTCGGCTTCATCGGCGGTGTCGAGGTTCCGCTGATCAAGAAGTTCGAGGCGGGCTTCGCCCAGGGCGTCAAGGACACCAACCCGAACGCCAAGGTGCTGTCCCAGTACCTGACCCAGCCGCCGAACTTCGACGGTTTCGCCAAGCCCGACCTCGGCAAGGCCGCCGCGCAGGGTCAGCTCGACGCGGGCGCCGACGTGGTCTACGCCGCCGCCGGTCTGGCCGGCTCCGGTGCCATCGAGGCCGCCTCGGCCAAGGGCAAGTGGGCCATCGGCGTCGACTCCGACCAGTACAACCAGGCCGGTCTGGCGAAGTACAAGGACGCCATCCTGACCTCGGTCACCAAGGACGTCTCGGACTCCGTCTACGACCTGATCAAGTCGGTCAAGGACGGCAAGCCGGCCACCGGTGAGATCCGCTACGGCCTGGACAAGGACGGCGTCGGCCTGGCCGACTCCAACCCGAAGTACAAGGAGATGGCCGACGTCATCGCCGCGGTGGAGAAGGCCAAGGCCGACATCATCTCCAAGAAGATCAACGTCAAGACCGCGCCGTAACACCGGTTCTGACAGGTCGTTCTGGTCTCCGGGGTCCGGGAAGCGGTCTCTATCGCTCCCGGGCCCCGAGCCGTGTTCCGTGTCGCTTGTGGCCGCTCGGCCGCAAGTTTTCACATCCGACAGTGCTACGCGCGTAGAAGCATCGTGGACGCGATACTTTCACTCCCCGCCCTGTCCCCCTGCCTCCCGCTCCTTCCGCGCCAAGGAGAGTGCGTCATCAACGCGTCCAGCCCGCCCCCCGCCGTAGAACTGCACGGCATCACCAAGCGCTTCCCCGGCGTCGTCGCCAACAAGGACATCGCGATCACCGTCCGCAAGGGCACGGTCCATGCCTTGATCGGCGAGAACGGCGCCGGCAAGTCGACCCTGATGAAGATCCTCTACGGCATGCAGAAGCCGGACGAGGGCACCATCGCGATCGACGGGGAGCAGGTCTCCTTCAGCAGCCCCGGCGACGCCATCGCCCGCGGCATCGGCATGGTGCACCAGCACTTCATGCTCGCCGACAACCTCACCGTCCTGGAGAACGTGGTCCTCGGCGGCGAGAAGCTGTACGGCATCGGCGCCAAGGCCCGCAAGAAGATCCAGGAGATCTCGGACGCCTACGGCCTGGGCGTACGTCCCGACGCCCTGGTCGAGGACCTCGGGGTCGCCGACCGCCAGCGCGTGGAGATCCTCAAGGTCCTCTACCGCGGCGCCAAGATCCTCATCCTCGACGAGCCGACCGCCGTGCTCGTGCCGCAGGAAGTGGACGCGCTCTTCGACAACCTGCGCGAGCTCAAGGCCGAGGGCCTCACCGTCATCTTCATCTCGCACAAGCTGGGCGAGGTGCTGAAGGTCGCCGACGACATCACCGTCATCCGGCGCGGCACCACGGTCGGCACCGCCGACCCGAAGACGGCCACCACCAAGCAGCTCGCCGAGCTGATGGTCGGCGCCGAACTGCCCTCGCCGGAGACCCGCGAGTCGACCGTGACGGACGTCGCGATGCTGACCGTGTCGGGCCTGACCCTCGTCGCGGGCGACTCCGTCGTCGGCGAGCCGGAGAGCCTGGCGCACGCGGCAGCGGAGGACTCCTACCTCCACGAGAAGGTCGAAGCCGGCCGCCTCCTGCTCAACGACGTCTCCTTCACCATCCACAAGGGCGAGGTCCTCGGCATCGCCGGTGTCGAGGGCAACGGCCAGACCGAGCTGATCGAAGCCCTGATGGGCATGACCACCCCCGACGCGGGCGTGGTCGTGCTGGACGGCGCCGACATCACCAGCGCCCCGGTCCGCAAGCGCCGCGTGGCCGGCATCGGCTACATCCCCGAGGACCGCCACCGGCACGGCCTGCTGCTGGAGTCCCCGCTGTGGGAGAACCGCATCCTCGGCCACGTCACCGAGGAGCCCAACTCCAAGCGCGGCGTCCTCGACATCAAGGCGGCCCGCAAGGACACCGAGCGGATCGTGCGCGAGTACGACGTCCGCACGCCCGGCATCGAGGTCACCGCGGCCTCGCTCTCCGGCGGCAACCAGCAGAAGCTGATCGTCGGCCGCGAGATGAGCCACAACCCGAAGTTCCTGATCGCCGCCCACCCCACCCGCGGTGTGGACGTCGGCGCGCAGGCGCAGATCTGGGACGCCATCCGCGAGGCCCGGCGCGAGGGCCTGGCCGTCCTGCTCATCTCCGCGGACCTGGACGAGCTCATCGGCCTGTCCGACACCCTGCGGGTGATCTACCGCGGCCGCCTGGTCGCCGACGCCGACCCCGCGACCGTCACCCCGGAGGAGCTCGGCACCGCCATGACGGGCGCCGCCTCCGGGCACCTGGAAGCAACCGACAACCACTCCGCCGCCGGTACCGAGCCCGGTACCGATGCACCGGAGGACGAGGCCCGATGAAGAAATTCGACAAGGACCGGCTGCTCCTCGGCTTGGCCGGGCCCGTGCTCGCCCTGGTCAGCGCCTTCCTGCTGACCGTGATCGTGCTGGCGGCGACGGGCATCGACCCGATCGAGCCGCTGCGCCTCATGGTGGAGAACGCCGCCTACGAGGACGTCCAGGTCCTCATCGTGAACCAGGCCGGCACGTACTACCTGGCGGCCCTGGCCGTGGCCATCGGCTTCAGGATGAACCTGTTCAACATCGGCGTCGACGGCCAGTACCGCCTCGCGGCGATGCTCTCCGCCGTGGTCGGTGCGGCCGTGACCCTGCCGGGTCCGCTGCACCTGCTGCTGATCATTTTCGTGGCGATGCTCGTCGGTGCCTTCTGGTCCGGCATCGCCGGCGTGCTCAAGGCCAAGCGCGGGGTCAGCGAGGTCGTCTCCACGATCATGCTGAACGCCATCGCGACCAGCCTGATCGCCTGGATGATGCTGCCGAAGAACCTGGGCGTCCAGCTCGAGGGCTCCAACGACCTGACCACCGGCGACATCGCCGAGTCGGGCTGGTTCCCGGCCGTGTCCCTCGGCGACGGCCTGGAGATCTACGGCTTCACCTTCGTGGCCTTCGCCCTCGGCGTCGTCTACTGGTTCGTGCTGAACCGGACCCGCTTCGGCTTCGACCTGCGCGCCACCGGCGCCAGCGAGTCCGCCGCGCAGGCCTCCGGGGTCGACGCCAAGAAGATGATCATCACCTCGATGCTCATCTCCGGCGCGGTCGCCGGCCTCGCCGGCATGCCGCAGCTGCTGGGCGAGACGCACACCTACAACCTGGCCTTCCCGGTCGGTGTCGGCTTCACCGGCATCACCATCGCGCTGCTCGGCCGCAACAGCCCGGTCGGCATCCTCTTCGCCGCGTTCCTTATGGCCTTCATCGACAAGGCCTCGGCCTCGCTCGACCAGGCCGGGTACGCGAAGGAGATCGGCACGATCATGAAGGGCCTGATCGTCATCGCGGTCGTCGTCTCGTACGAACTCGTCCGCCGCTACGGCATCCGGCGCCAGCAGCAGAAGGTCGGCGAGGAGCTCGCCGCCGGGCACGCCATCAAGACCGACAAGGAGGTCGCGGCGTGAGCACCAGCACTGTCTCCGCGACGGCCGCCGCCCCGAAGAAGTCCGGCGGCCGCAAGAAGCTCACCCTGCCCTGGATCATGCTGATCATCGCGGGCGGCCTCGCGCTGGTCTCGCTGGTCCGCCTGATCAGCGGGGCCGACGACCTGACCTCGGTCGGCCAGGTCTCCGGCGCCCTGTCCCTCGCCGTCCCGATCGGCCTCGCCGGCCTCGGCGGCCTGTGGGCCGAGCGCGCGGGCGTCGTCAACATCGGCCTCGAGGGCATGATGATCCTCGGCACCTGGTTCGGTGCCTGGGCCGGCTACCAGTGGGGTCCGTGGACCGGTGTGCTCGTCGGCATCGCCGGCGGCGCCCTGGGCGGCCTGCTGCACGCGATCATCACCGTCACGTTCAACGTCAACCACATCGTCTCCGGTGTGGCGATCAACATCCTGGCGCTGGGCTTCACCCAGTACCTGTCGAACTTCACCTTCGCCGAGGCGCCGGGCGGCTCCTCCAAGCAGTCGCCGCAGGTCGAGCCGATCTACAAGATCACGGTGCCGGGGCTGTCCGACTGGATGGCCGATCTCCAGGGCAAGCACTGGTTCTTCGTCTCGGACCTCGCCGGCGTCATCGGCGGCCTGGTCACCGAGCTCTCGCTGCTGACCATCGTCGCCCTGCTGCTGATCCCGGGCACCTGGTGGGTGCTGTGGCGGACCACCTTCGGTCTGCGGCTGCGCTCCTGCGGTGAGAACCCCGTCGCGGCGGAGTCCCTCGGCGTCAACGTCTACAAGTACAAGTACATCGCCGTGATCGTCTCGGGCGCGCTGGCGGGCCTCGGCGGCGTGTACCTGTCCGAGGTCGCCAGCCCCATCTACCAGGAGGGCCAGACCGGCGGCCGCGGCTACATCGGTCTCGCCGCCATGATCTTCGGCAATTGGATGCCGGGCGGCATGGCGCTGGGCGCGGGCCTGTTCGGCTTCATCGACAGCCTCAAGCTGCGCGGCGGCGCCACGAACGTCCACGCGATGCTGCTGCTGATCGCGATCGTGCTGGTGCTGGTCTGCGTCTGGCAGCTGTACAAGAAGAAGTACCTCCAGGCCGGCATCTCCGCGGCCTGCGCCGCGCTGCTCTTCGTCTGGTACGTGCTCACCGACCAGGTGCCCAGCCAGTTCGTGGACGCCGCCCCGTACGTGACCACCCTGCTGGTGCTCGCCCTGTCGGCGCAGCGGCTGCGGATGCCCAAGGCGGACGGGATGCCCTACCGCAAGGGCCAGGGCAAGTGACGAGCGCGCCCACCGTCGACTGGGAGGCCCTGCGCGAGGCCGCCCGGGACGCCATGTCCCGGGCCTACGCCCCGTACTCGGGCTTCCCGGTCGGTGTCGCCGCCCTGGTCGAGGACGGCCGGACCGTCGTCGGCTGCAACGTCGAGAACGCGAGCTACGGGCTCAGCCTGTGCGCCGAGTGCGGCCTGGTGTCCTCCCTCCAGGCCACGGGCGGGGGCCGGCTGACGCACTTCACCTGCGTCGACGGCCGGGGCGAGATCCTCGTCCCGTGCGGCCGCTGCCGGCAGCTGCTCTTCGAATTCGGCGGCCCGGAACTGCTGGTGGAAACCCCGAAGGGGATCCTTCCGCTGGCGGAGATGCTGCCGCAGGCCTTCGGGCCGGACCACTTGAGATAGCCGTGCCGACGGCCCTCCGCCTGCCCGGGCGGAGGGCCGTCGTACTTCCGCAAACCCCTCTCTCTATGCGCGTAGAAGGAAGCACCACATGGACGTCATCTCCGTCATCCGGACCAAGCGGGACCGCGGTGAGCTGAGCCCCGAGCAGATCGACTGGGTCATCGACGCGTACACCCGCGGTGTCGTCGCCGACGAGCAGATGTCGGCGCTGGCGATGGCCATCCTGCTCAACGGGATGAACCGGACCGAGATCGCCCGCTGGACGGCGGCGATGATCGCCTCCGGCGAGCGCATGAACTTCGACTCCCTCACCCGCCCCACCGCCGACAAGCACTCCACCGGCGGCGTCGGCGACAAGATCACGCTGCCGCTGGCCCCGCTCGTCGCCGCGTGCGGCGCGGCCGTGCCGCAGCTGTCCGGCCGCGGGCTCGGCCACACCGGCGGCACCCTGGACAAGCTGGAGTCCATCCCCGGCTGGCGCGCCCTGCTGTCCAACGAGGAGATGCTGCACGTCCTCGACACCACCGGCGCGGTCATCTGCGCGGCGGGCGACGGCCTGGCCCCGGCGGACAAGAAGCTCTACGCGCTGCGCGACGTGACCGGCACGGTCGAGGCCATCCCGCTGATCGCCTCCTCGATCATGTCGAAGAAGATCGCCGAGGGCACGGGCTCGCTCGTCCTCGACGTCAAGGTCGGCAGCGGCGCCTTCATGAAGAACATCGAGGACGCGCGCGAGCTGGCGCGGACCATGGTGGGCCTGGGCACCGACTCGGGCGTCAAGACGGTCGCCCTGCTCACCGACATGTCCACCCCGCTCGGTCTGACGGCCGGAAACGCGCTGGAGGTCCGCGAGTCGGTGGAGGTCCTCGCGGGCGGCGGCCCGGCGGACGTGGTCGAGCTGACCATCGCCCTGGCCAAGGAGATGCTGGACGCCGCGGGCATCAAGGACGCCGACCCGGCGAAGGCCCTCGCCGACGGCTCCGCGATGGACCACTGGCGCCGGATGATCGCGGCCCAGGGCGGCGACCCGGACGCGGCCCTGCCCGTGGCCCGCGAGCAGCACGTCGTCACCGCCTCGGCCTCGGGCGTCCTGACCCGCCTCGACGCGTACGCGGTGGGCGTCGGCGCCTGGCGCCTGGGCGCGGGCCGCGCCCGCAAGGAGGACCCGGTGCAGGCGGGCGCGGGCATCGAGCTCCACGCGAAGCCGGGCGACACGGTGACCGCGGGCCAGCCCCTGATGACCCTGCACACGGACACCCCGGAGAAGTTCGAGTACGCCCTGGCCTCCCTGGACGGCTCGTACGACGTCGCCCCGGCGGGCACGGCCTTCTCCGCCACGCCGATCGTGCTGGACCGCATCGCCTGACCTGCGGCTCCTCATTCGGGTGAACGGGACTGGCAGACCCCTGCCGGTCCCGTTCGGCATTGCCGGGATCGGTGACGCCTCGAACGCTGCGCACGACCGCATTGCGAAGGCCGCGGGACACGCGCACGCCGGTGTGCCGCTGTACCTTCCCATCGACGCATTCCGTATTCCCCACTCCCCGAGGTGACCGTCCGACGCCGATGAGTTCGCGGCGGCGGGGGAGTCATCCTCTCGTGGAAGTCAAACGACTGGTGCTGCCCGGACCCGGCGCCGACGAGCAGGACACGGCGCGGCTGTGCGCGCGGCTGGCGCGGCTGTACGCGGACGGGGCGACCACGGTGGTGTGTGACGCCACCGCGATCACCGCGCCGGGCCTGGCCGTTGTGGAGGCCCTCGCCCGGCTGCGGCTGACCGCCCGAGGTCACGGCGGGGGCTTCGCCGTCACCGGCGCCGGCCCTCCGCTACGCGCCCTGCTCCACCTCGTAGGCCTCGTCGAGCTGCTCGGGGAGCCCGAAGAGGGGGAACCAGCGGGCGGTGTCCAGGAAGGCGTTGAGCCCGACGATCTTGCCGTCTGAGATCTCCAGGACCTGGAGCGCCCACGGGGTGTGGCCCTTCCCGGAGGCCGCCGGCCGGTACTGGCCGAAGGCCGGCATCCCGTTCGCCGTCGTCGGGACCAGGCGCGAGCCCTTGCAGCCGATGCCCTGGTTCAGGTGCCAGGCGGCGATGTCCTCGTGACCCCGCAGCCACAGGTCGAACGGCGGCATCGACAGCACCGCGTCCTCGTGCAGCAGCGCGGTGAGCCGCGAGATGTCATACGCCTCGAAGGCCGACAGGTACTGCTCCAGCAGCTTCGCCTGGTCGGCGTCCAGCGGGTCCGCGGGGTCGCTGTCGCGGATCCCGTGCGCGGCCAGCGTGGCCCGCGCCCGCTGCAGCGCGCTGTTCACCGAGGCCACCGTGGTCTCCAGCAGCGTCGCGACCTCGTCGGCCTTCCAGGCCAGCACCTCGCGCAGGATCAGCACCGCCCGCTGCTTCGCCGGCAGGTGCTGCAGGGCCGCGACGAACGCGAGGCGGACGGACTCCTTCGCCAGCGCCATCTCCGCGGGGTCGGCGCTCTGCGGCAGCACCCGGCCGTCGGGGACCGGCTCCAGCCAGGTCACCTCCGGCCGCTCGTTCAGCACCGCGGAGGCCTGGTGCTGCGGGGCGCTCAGGTCCATCGGCCGGGCCCGCTTGTTCCCCGCGTTCAGCAGGTCCAGGCAGACGTTGGTGGCGATCCGGTAGAGCCAGGACCGCAGCGAGGAGCGGCCCTCGAACTTCTCGAAGCTGCGCCAGGCGCGGATGTACGTGTCCTGCACCGCGTCCTCGGCGTCGAAGGACGAGCCGAGCATCCGGTAGCAGTAGCCGGTCAGCTCGACCCGGTAGCGGTCCAGCGCGCTGTCGAGGTCCGTCGGTGTCGTCGCGAGGTCACTCATGGCTGTCGTCGCCCCCAGGTAGGTCCACTCCTTCGGAACCTACCGGAGGGGTCCGACAACGGCAGCCGGAACGGCCGCACCACCCGTCACGTGCCGGGTTTGCGCCCGTAGACGTAGACGTCCTCGCCCTTGCCGAGCAGGTTCCAGTACGCCTTGGCGTCGGCGGAGCGCATGTTCACGCAGCCGCCCGAGCCGGGCGGGTTCCACATGCTCTTGGCGGTCGAGTGGAAGGCGATGCCGCCGTCGAAGAACTGCGCGTACGGCATCGACACGTGGTAGACCGTCGACCAGTGGTCGACGCTGCGGTGGTAGATCTTCTTCAGGCCGGTCCGGGTCTCCGTGCCGTCCTTGCCGGTGCGGACCGGGACGGGACCGTACTTCAGGGTGGCGCCGTCCTGGATCCAGCTGAGCTGGCGCGTCAGGTCGACGCAGGCGATCCGCCCCCGGTTCACCGGGCAGTGGCCCGCCTTGTTCGGCGTGCGGCCCGCCGCCCGCTGGGCCAGCATCGTGTTCATCGCCTGCCAGGTCAGCGGCCCCGCGTACCCCTGCGTCGGGGTGATCCCGTGGCTCGACTGGAACGACCTGATCGCCCTGCAGTCGGCCGCCGACTGCCGCCCGTCCGCCGGCCGTCCCAGGAACTGCTCCACCTGCCGCTGGTACGGCCCCGTGCCGAGGTTGCACGACGCGGCCCCGGCCGGCCCGCCTCCCGCGACCACCAGCGGCAGCGCCAGCGCCACCGCCCCGCCGAACACCGCAGCCGCGCGCATGCGCGTCCCCATGGCACCCTCCCCTTTTCCGCCCCGCATCCGTTCACCGTGTTGAATGCCCGGAAAACCGACACCAGTTGCCTCGGGGGAGACGTATTTCCCGACCGATTCCCAGCCGCTGTCCCGCGGCCGCCCCTCAGCGCACGGTCGCGGCCGAAGCCGGCACGCGCCGCTCCGCGCGGGCCGCGTGGGACCCGTACAGAGTGATCGAGACGACGCCGAGCACGGCCAGCAGCGCGATGCCCACCGTCGCCGCCCATCCCGCCGAGTGGTAGGCGAGGGCGCCCAAGGTGCCGCCCGCGCTGGAGCCCAGGTAGTACGCCGACTGGTAGAGCGCCGAGGCCTGCGCACGGCCCGTGCGCGCCGTCCGGCTCGCCGCGGCCGAGGCCACCGCGTGCCCCGCGAAGAAGCCGGCCGTGATCAGGACCAGCCCGAGCAGGATCGCCGCCAGGGACCCGGACAGCGACAGCAGCAGCCCGAGCGCGGTGGTGGCCACGGCCAGGTACAGCGCGCCGCGCCGCCCCGTGCGGGCCACCAGCTGCCCGGCCGCCGCCGAGGAGACCGTGCCCACCAGGTAGATCAGGAAGACCGACCCGACCACGCCCTGCCCGAGCGAGAACGGCTCGTCCACCAGCCGGTAGCCGATGACGGTGTACACGGCGCCGAAGACGGTCATGAACAGCGCGCCGATCCCGTACAGCCGCAGCAGCAGCGGATCGCGCAGGTGACCGGCGACGGTACGGCCCACCGCCCGCGGGTTCGGCGAAGCCGGCCGGAAGAACCGCGCCCGGGGCAGCAGCACCAGGAAGGCCGCCGCGCAGACCAGCGCCATCAGCCCGACGGTCAGCAGACCCGCCCGCCAGCCGCCGAACTGCGCTCCCCAGCCGGTGACGAGGCGGCCGCTCATCCCGCCGACGGAGTTGCCCGCCACGAACAGCCCGATCGCACCGACCAGGGCCCTCGGCTCGACCTCCTCCGCCAGGTACGCCATCGCGGAGGCCGGGATCCCGGCGATCGCCGCGCCCTGCACGGCCCGCAGGGCCACCAGCCACTCGAGGTTCGGCGCGAAGGGCACCAGCAGGCCGACGCCCACGGCCACGACCATCGACCAGGTCATCATCCGGGTGCGCCCGAACCGCTCGGACAGCGCGCTCAGCGGCAGGACGAACAGGGCGAGCGCCCCGGTGGCCGCGGACACCGTCCAGCTGGCGTGGCCCGCCGTCACCCCGAACCCGTCGGAGATCGCGGGCAGCAGCGCCTGGGTGGAGTAGAGGAGGGCGAAGGTGGCGAGTCCGGCGGCGAAGAGCGCGAGGCTCATCCGGCGGTAGCCGGGGCGGCCGGGGGAGTGCGGTTCGGGCAGCGCAGACGACGGGGTGGAGGCACCTGGGATGACAGGTGCCCCGGTATGAACGGGAGGCATACGTCGAAGGTAGGCCCCGCCTTTTTGATGCGTCCAATGCACGGATTCGCCATAATCGTTCCACTCACGCATCAGCACAGCTCAGGGCGGCGCCTGTCAATGAACCGTTACGAAGAAGACGCGTCCGTGACACATCTGCTGGCCCCCCGGCTCGCGTACTTCGCGGCCGTCGCACGGCACGAGCACGTCACCCGCGCCGCCCACGAACTGGGCGTCCCCCAGTCGACGTTGTCGCGGGCCATGGTCCGCCTCGAACAGGACCTGGGCGTCACGCTGTTCGCCCGCAAGGGCCGAACCGTCGCCCTGACCACGGCCGGCCGCACCTTCCTGGCCTCCGCCGAACAGGCCCTGGACGGGATCGCCCGCGCCGCCGAATCCGTCCAGCAGGACGCCGACCCGTCCTTCGGCAAGGTCGCCTTCGGCTTCCTGCACACCCTGGGCCCCGAGACCGTACCCGGCCTCATCCGCGCCTTCCGCGCCGACCACCCGCGCGTGCGCTTCTCCCTGGTCCAGAACTACGGCGAAGCCATGCTGGAGCGGCTGCGCGCCGGCGAGCTCGACCTCTGCCTCACCTCGCCGCTGCCCGACGCCCCCGACCTCGTCGCCCGCCGGCTCGACGAACAGCGGCTGCGCCTGGTCGTCCCCGACGACCACCGCCTCGCGGGCCGCAAGCGCATCCGCCTCGCCGAGGCCGCCGAGGAAGCCTTCGTCACCCTGGAACCCGGCTACGGCCTGCGCCGCATCACCGACGACCTGTGCGCGGAGGCGGGGTTCGCTCCCCGGGTGGCCTTCGAGGGAGAGGAGGCCGAGACCCTGCGCGGCCTGGTCGCCGCCGGTCTGGGCGTGGCCCTGCTGCCGCCGCCGGCCGTGGCCCGCCCGGGGGTCGTCGAACTGACGGTCACCGCCCCGCGCGCCGTCCGCGAGATCGGCCTCGCCTGGCTGGACGGCCACCCCGACACCCCGCCGGTGGCGGAGTTCAAACGCTTCCTGCTGTCCCGCCGG
The DNA here is from genome assembly GCF_001746425.1 of Streptomyces subrutilus. Taxonomy (GTDB): domain Bacteria; phylum Actinomycetota; class Actinomycetes; order Streptomycetales; family Streptomycetaceae; genus Streptomyces; species Streptomyces subrutilus_A. The sequence goes on from NZ_MEHK01000001.1 coordinate 4,590,429, forward strand.
GGCCGCCTGATCCCGGAACTCGGGCCGCCCGCCTAGTGCTGTGACCGCACTAGTCCGCGGCGCCGCCCGCCGGGGAACCCGGCGGCGCAGGGGCCAGCAAGTACCCCGCCTGGAAGCGGGACTTGGCGCGGACCGCCCGCATGATCTCAGCGATGTGCCGCTGGCAGGTCCGCTCCGACATGCCAAGCCTGCGCGCGATCACCTTGTCCTCCAGGCCCTCCGACAGCAGCCGCACGATGGTCTGCCGCAGTTCGTCCGAGATCGACCGCGCCGCGTCCGGGCTCACCGTCGTGGGGAACGGCTCCGCGCCCAGCCAGGACCGCTCGAAGGCCCCCCGCATGAAGTGCACGACGTTCGGCTCGCGCACCACCAGCGCGGCCCCGCTGCGGTCCGGCACCGCCATCAGACCCGTGTGGTCGTCGAAGACCAGCATCCGCATCAGCCCGTCGCCCAGCGTCCGTACCTGCGCGCCCAGCGCCGTCACCCGTTCGACGTACGCCGCCGTGGGGCGCGAGTACCGCGCGGTGTGCTGGTAGAGCGTCCGCATCCGGACCCCGCGCGCCAGCAGCGACTCGTCCCGCCCGATCGACTCCTCCAGCGTCTCCAGCGGCCGCCCGCCGCCCGGCTGCGAGGTCAGCAGCTCCCGCTCGCACGCCGCGACCAGCTCCGCGATCAGCCCCCGCACCGCGCCGAGGTCCGTCACCAGCTCCAGGCGGCCCGAACCGCTCAGGTCCCGGTGCGCGGTCCCCGCCTCATACGCCGGCACCAGCGCCTCCAACCGTCCCCGCAGCCGGTCCATCTCGTCGTGGGTCTCCCGTACGAGCTGGGCCAGCGGGGCCAGCGCGCGCGCCGCCGCCGCCCGGGGCGCGACCGCGCTCCACCGGTCGGGCCCGCCGCCGGGCGCCCGCTGGAGCAGGTGCGCGGCGGCCAGCTCCGTGATCGCGGCGGCCGCGCGCACGCCCAGCGCCTCGGTGGCCTCGGCGGCGTCGAAGGCGTGCCGCTCGACGGCGTACGCGTAGAGGCGCCGGGCCGCGGGGCTCAGTGCTTCGGCTTCATCGGCTGGCATATGCCTATTCGTCCCGGCCTGTGTCTGTTCGTGAACCCCTCGTATTCCCGCAAGGCGGCAAGACGACCCCTGTCAGGCGGCTTTCGGCATATGCCGAAGCGGGCAGAGTGGTCGCACGGCGTGAGGGGGGGGAGCGCGGTATGCGGCAGGGGACACCCAGGGACGGACGGTGGCCCGTGGCCGTCCTGCTGAGCCCGCGACCCGCCGTGGTGGCGGCCGCCCGCCGTGCGGGCGCCCGCACCGTGGTGGTCGCGCCGGATCCATCGGTGCCATCCGACCGTGAGGGGGCGGAGCGGCGGGTACGGACGGACTGGCGCGACCACCGCCACCTGGTCGGGGCCGTCGGCCGGATGGAGGCGGTACGCCGCGGCCGCGCCGCCGTCTTCGGCTTCGACGCCGCCGGAGCCCTCGCCGCCGCCCGCGCCAACGAGGAGCTGGGCCTGCCGGGCACCCCCACCGCCGCCGTCACCGCCCTCATGGACAAGGCCGCCCTGCGCGCCCGCTCCAACACCCTGCACCCCGGCCGGCCCGTCTCCTTCGCCCGCTGCGGACGCGCCGAGACGCTCCCGTTCGTCGCCACCCTCATCGGCTACCCCTGCGTCATCAAGCCCCGGTCGGGCGCCGACGGCGAAGGGGTCCGGCTGGTCCACGACGAGGCCGAGGCGCGGGCCGCCGCCCTCGGCTACCCGGAGGTCACCGACCTCCTCGTCGAGGAGTACCTCGAGGGGCCGGAGCTCGCGGTCGAAGCCCTCTCCCGCGGCGGCCGTCACCGCGTCCTGGGCTGGTCCCGCCGCCGCACCGGCCCCGGCCCCCGCCTCGCCGCCACCGGCCACGACCTGCCGGTCGCCCTGGATCCCTCGACCGCGGAGGCCGTACGGGCGCTCGTACGGGGCGTCCTCGACCTCGCCGGACACCACGACGGCCCCTCCCACACCGAGGTCGTCCTCACCGCGCACGGCCCCCGCCTCGTCGAGGCCCACGCCCGCCCCGGCGGCGAGGAGTTCGGCCGGCTGCTGCGGATCGCCCACGGCACCGACGTGCCGGCCCTCGCGCTCGCCGCCGGCCTGGGCCTCCCCGAGCCCGTGCGCACCCCGCGCGCCGCGTACGCGGGGCTGAGGTACGTGGACTTCCCGCCCGGCCGCGGGCCCGCCGGCGTACGGCCCGGCATCGCCGCGGCGCGTGCGGTGCCGGGAGTGGTCCGCGTGCAGTTGGAGATCCCGCCGGGGGCCACGGTCCGCCGCGCCCCGACGGGCGGTCTGCACCACGCGTACGTCCTGGCCACCGCCCCGACGGCGGGGGCGCTGGCCCGCGTCCTGGACCGCGCCTCGGGTCTGCTGCGGCCCGCGGACGCGGACCGGCGGATCCGTCAGCCCGAGGGCTTCGCGTAGTCGGCGAAGCCGGTCCAGTCCAGCGTGACGCAGGCCTCGTCGCCCACGACCCAGGCGTTGTGCCCGGGCGGCACCCGCATGTAGTCGCCGGGGCCGAACTCGGCGCTCTCCCCGTCGTCCATGACGACCTTCATCCGGCCGCTCACCACGTACCCGGTGTGGTCGGCCCGGCAGCTGTCCGTCCCGGCCAGCGGCTTGACGTGGTCCGACCACTTCCAGCCGGGCTCGAAGGTGGCGCGCCCGACGGCGGCGCCGCCCGTCTCCAGCAGGTCCAACCTGCCCTTGCCGTCGACGAACGGCCGGGTCTCGTCGGCCTGGTCGAAGCTTCTGGACACCATTTCGGCCATGATCCACCGCCTCAGGGAGGTATCACCCCGAGTCCACTGCCCACGTTACGCGCGATGGCCCCGCCGTACCCCTCCCGCCCGCGGGCCCTGCCTCACCGCCGGAGCGAGCGCCCGAACCCCGAGGCCAGCGGCATCCGCAGGCCCAGCGGAGGGGGAGCGGCCAGCGCGTCGGCCACCGGCCGCGAGTACCGCCCCGAGCACACCGCGCCGAGCACGAAGTCCACGGCCAGCGCCACGACTTCCGGCTGGTGCTCGCGCAGCCCGTGCCCGTCCGAGTGGACCTCGAACCGGCACGTGGACCGATTCGCCTTCTTGGCCCGCGCCGCCAGCTGAAACGATGCCTCCGGGTCGCTGCGCGCGTCGTTGGTGCCGTGCACGATCAGCACCTGCCGCCCCGACAGGTGCTCCACCGGTTCAGGCGAGCCGGCCGGGGCCCCCGGCTCCAGACGAGGGGCGAGCGAGACCACCGAGTTGACGGCGTCGTGGCCCCCCGCCCGCAGCGCGGCCAGGCCGCCCGCACCGTACCCGGCCAGGCAGACGGGCACGTCCCCGTACCGCCGTACCGCCTCGTCCGCCGCCCACCCCGCCTGCTCCTCGCGGGAGGCTTCCCCGCCGAGGATGACGGTGTGCGCGACCAGCCCTTCCGTACCGCCCGCCCGGGCCAGCGCCCGCCCCAGCGGGCGCAGCGGACCGGGGGAGAATCTGGACGCCCCGGGAAGCAGGAGCACCACACCGCTGACCGTCGAACCCGAGCCGTTCGCGCCGGCTGCCCGCCCCAGGCGGACCCCGCGCGCCGGCGGCGCATGCTGTGCCATGGCGGAACAGTCTCAGACCCCGAGGTGTACGACATCCGTCCGTGCGGTCTCTGTTACATATCGGCGGACGCGGCCGGCCCCGCTCTACGCGCGTAGGAGTTAGAGTGCCCAGATGACGAGCGAGACCTCCAACCTGCCGACCCCGGATCAGATCCGCCGCTCCCCGAAGGTGCTGCTGCACGATCACCTCGACGGTGGACTGCGACCCGGGACCATCATCGAGCTGGCCCGCGACGCCGGCTACGAGAGCCTGCCCGAGACCGACGCCGACAAGCTCGGCGTCTGGTTCCGGGAAGCCGCCGACTCCGGCTCCCTCCCGCGCTACCTGGAGACCTTCGCGCACACCTGCGCGGTCATGCAGACCAAGGAGGCCCTCTTCCGGGTCGCCGCCGAGTGCGCCGAGGACCTGGCCGAGGACGGCGTCGTGTACGCCGAGATCCGCTATGCCCCCGAGCAGCACCTGGAAGCCGGCCTGACCCTCGAAGAGGTCGTCGAGGCCGTGAACGACGGCTTCCGCGAGGGCGAGCGGCGGGCGAAGGCGGCCGGCCACCGCATCCGCGTCGGCGCCCTGCTGACCGCGATGCGCCATGCGGCCCGTGCGCTGGAGATCGCGGAGCTGGCCAACCGCTACCGCGACAACGGCGTGGTCGGCTTCGACATCGCCGGCGCCGAGGCCGGGTCCCCCCCCACCCGCCACCTCGACGCCTTCGAGTACCTCAAGCGCGAGAACAACCACTTCACGATCCACGCGGGCGAGGCCTTCGGCCTGCCGTCGATCTGGCAGGCCCTGCAGTGGTGCGGCGCCGACCGGCTCGGTCACGGCGTGAAGATCATCGACGACATCGAGGTCGCCGAGGACGGCACCGTGAAGCTGGGCCGCCTGGCCTCGTACGTCCGGGACAAGCGCATCCCCCTGGAGATGTGCCCGACCTCGAACCTCCAGACCGCCGCGGCCGCCTCGTACGCCGAGCATCCGATCGGCCTGCTGCGGAAGCTGCACTTCAGGCTCACGGTCAACACCGACAACCGTCTGATGAGCGGCACCAGCATGAGCGGCGAGTTCGAGCACCTCGTGGACACCTTCGGCTACACGCTGGACGACATGCAGTGGTTCACCGTCAATGCGATGAAGTCCGCGTTCATTCCTTTCGATGAACGACTGGCCATGATCAACGAGGTCATCAAGCCCGGTTATGCGGAGCTGAAGTCGGAGTGGCTTTTCCAGCAGACCGCTTCCACCAGCGGTTCCGTCTCGGCCTAGGCCACGGCATGACGTACTGAAAGCGCCCGGGAGGGGCAATTCCCGGGCGTTTTCTCGTATTTAATGATGTTTGCGGGCGGGGGATTGAAGTGGCTAGCTTTCGGAGCCGCTCAATTCCCCGTCGCAAGGACACGTTTTCATGAAGCAGTCAGCTGCCAAGATCCTCGGTACCGCCGCTCTCGGTGCCGCGTTCGCCGCCGTCGCCGCCGGTACCGCCTCGGCCGTTCCGGCCGTCGGCCTCACCGACGCGCTGGGCACCGCCACCGGCGCGCTCCAGGGTGTGACCAGCCAGCAGCAGATGAACTCCGCGGAGGGCGGACAGCCGAGCGACCCCACCGCCGCGGTCACCGGCCTGCTGGGCCCGGTCACCGGAGCCCTCAACGGCTGACGCTGTCGCGATGCGAACGCACCCACGGCGGTCGCACGCCCCTTCGACGGGGTGTGTGTGCCGCCGTGCGGTGTGTCACGATCGCCACCAACTGCCCGCCGACATCTTCGGTATGAGGTCCTTGGTCATGCGCATGAAGGTACGAGCGACCGTGGTCGCGCTGGTCCCCGCCCTGCTGCTCGCCGCGGTCGGCTGCGGCTCGAACAGCCCCGACAGCGCCCCGCCGGGCAAGGGCCCGGACCCCAAGGGCTCCGCGAGCCCCGCCTCCGGTGCGCCCGGCGCCCCCGCGGCGACGCCCGGCGGCTCCGCCGCGCCCAGGGCCGGCGGCACCAAGGCGGAGCGGTCCGCGCTGGAACAGGGGGACCTGCCCGGCTACCAGATCTCGGCGGAGGGCAAGAACCCGAACGCCCCCGACGGCCAGCCGCAGGCCGACAAGAAGGCCTGCCAGCCGCTGGCAGACATCATGGGAGACAAGCCGGACCCGGCCGCGCGCGAGACCGTCAACCGGGGCATCGGCTCCCAGAAGCAGGTCGGACTCGCCGTCTCCGCCTCCGTCAGCTCCTACACGGAGAGCGACGCCAAGGCGCTGATCGCCCGCCTCAGGGCCGCCGTGCCCGCCTGCGGTACGGGCTTCACCGCCACGGTCGAGAAGCAGGCCGGCACATACCGCGACGTGCGGGCCGCCGACTACCGCACGGCCGGCGACGAGAGCGTCAGCTGGACCACGACCGCGGCCGCCCAGGGCGTCTCGGCGCAGGTGCACCTGGTCGTCGTGCGCTCCGGCGACACCATCGTGCGGCTGATGGCCCTCAACGTGGCCGCGGCTCAGCAGAAGACGCAGGTGCCGCAGGAGGTCGCCGACAAGCAGCTGGAGAAGGTCCGGCGGGCCGGCTGATCAGGCCTTGCCTATCCGGCCCGCGCGGCCGGTCTACCAAGCGGTGGAGGCGGACTTCTCGTTCGGCAGGAGCAGCCACAGCGCCAGGTAGATCAGGAACTGCGGGCCGGGCAGCACGCACGAGACGACGAATATGACGCGCATCGTACGGGCGGAAAATCCGAAACGCCGCGCCAGTCCGGCGCAGACGCCGCCGATCCAACGACCGTCACGGGGGCGGACAAGGGCGCTCATGGGGTTCTCCTTCAACGGGATCGCTGTTCCGCTGTTCTGAAGACCAGCTCAGCTTGCGATGCCTCAATACTCCCGGGGAACCGCCGAAAGAACCTCGGTCCACGGACCGAGCCCGACCCTGGAAATTCTCGGGGTGGGCCCCTGATAAACGCCATGTGAGCGCCGCAGCCGGGCGCGCAGCGCCGGTACGACGGCCGCGTGCGCGAGCAGCACGCCGACGGTGTTCAGCAGGACCGAGTCCACGTCGACCACCTGCCCCGGCACCGCGGTCTGCAGCATCAGGATGCACACCGAGACCAGTGCGCCCGCGGCCGCGGTCCGGGCCAGCGAGGACCACGCGGACAGGGCCGACGGCGCGAGCCGCCCGCTGACGAGCGGCAGCAGCACTCCCAGCGGGGCCAGCAGCGCCAGCCCCTCGCCGATCCGGCGGGCCCCTTCCAGCGGCCCGCGGGCGAGGTCCGCCCTGATCCCCTCCAGCGGGGTCAGGTTCGCGGCCTCGGCCCAGGGCACGTCCAGTGGTCGCAGCGTCAGCCAGCCGACGACCAGGAGATGGGCGACCAGCAGGGCGCCGCCCAGGAGCCGGAACCGGAGCTGAATGGCGGTGCCGACGCTGTCGCCGGCCTCATGACGCTGCACACCTGCGAGGACGCACCGGCCGGCAGCGCCGGTTCCGCCCCGGGAGGGGTGTGGTGGGGAGCACGTACGGAGGCCGGGATCGGGGGGCGGTACGCGGGCTCCTCCCGTACGGCGCGTGCGGGAGGCGTGCGCGGCGGCCGGGCACCGGCGGGCGGGCAGGGGTGGGCAGGAGGCCCGGTCAGCCCGTCGCGAGGAGCACGATCAGCAGCACGGCGCCGGCCACGGCGGGCGCGATGATCTCGTACGACCACTGCACGCGCACGCTGCCCTGGGCCCCGGCCCGGGTGGCCCCGCGCTCGGCCAGCTCCCGCAGTTCGTCCACGACCTTGTCCGCTCCGGCCCGCTGCGGCCCGTCCGCCGCGGGCGGCTGCGCGCCCTCGGGGGCGGACAGCCCCCGGCCGGTGAGCCCGCCGCCGCGGCTGAGCCGGCCCCGGTTCGCCTTCTTCCGCTCCCGCAGCGAGACGGGGACCGACCACAGCTGGTACTTGGAGCCCTCGGCCAGCACCTCCGCCGAGTACGCGGCGCGCACCGCGTCCACGGCCGCCCACGGCAGCTCGATGACCCGGAAGGGGTTGCGCACCCGCATCCGGTCGTCATTGGCGAAGACGGCGGGGCGGATCGTGAAGGCCACGATCAGCGGCACCACGCACAGCGCCAGGGCGAGGGAGATCCACGGGGTGTTCCCGGAGCCGCGCACCACCGCGTCCCCGCAGAGCCACGCGGCCAGCGCGAGCAGCAGCACTCCGGTGACCACGGCCGAGGAGGAGCGGTAGACCCGGTCGTCGTAGACGGGCTCGTCGGTGGGCTGCTGCTGGCTGCTCATGGGCCCGATTGTGCCCCACGCCGTCTCACCCCACGAGATCGGCGTTGGCAATGACGTCGTCGGGCTGGCGGCGGCCGAGTGGAGGTGTCGATTCCATAGCGGATTCGGAGGTGGGGGTGACAGGTCGCTACGCGCGTAGATATGCTCATGTGGTGACCATGCCCACCACCCTCACCGCATTCGCTGACGTGACGACGTCCGACAGTGCGCTGCGCCGCTTCCTGCACGGGCTGCCCGGCGTCGACGCAGTCGGACTGGAGGCCCGCGCGGCCTCCCTCGGCACCCGCTCGATCAAGACGACGGCCAAGGCGTACGCCATCGATCTGGCCATCTCGATGATCGACCTGACGACGCTCGAGGGTGCGGACACCCCGGGCAAGGTCCGGGCGCTCTCCGCCAAGGCCGTCAACCCCGACCCGACCGACCGCAGCACGCCCATGACCGCCGCGGTCTGCGTGTACCCCGACATGGTGGCCACCGCGAAGGCCGCCCTGAACGGCGCCGACGTCAAGGTGGCCTCCGTCGCGACCGCCTTCCCGGCCGGCCGCGCCGCGCTGCCCGTCAAGCTCGCCGACACCCGTGACGCCGTCGCCGCCGGCGCCGACGAGATCGACATGGTCATCGACCGTGGCGCCTTCCTCGCCGGCCGCTACCTCGACACGTACGAGCTGATCAAGGCCGTCAAGGAGGCCTGCGTCCGCCCCGACGGCACCGCGGCCCGCCTCAAGGTCATCTTCGAGACCGGCGAGCTGTCGACGTACGACAACATCCGCCGCGCCTCCTGGATCGGCATGCTCGCGGGCGCCGACTTCATCAAGACGTCGACGGGCAAGGTGGGCGTCAACGCCACCCCGGCCAACACGCTCCTCATGCTCGAAGCCGTCCGCGACTTCAAGGCGCAGACTGGAATCCAGATCGGCGTGAAGCCGGCCGGCGGCATCCGGACCACCAAGGACGCGATCAAGTTCCTGGTCCTGGTCAACGAGACCGCGGGCGAGGACTGGCTGAGCAACCACTGGTTCCGCTTCGGCGCCTCCAGCCTGCTGAACGACCTGCTGATGCAGCGCCAGAAGCTGAGCACCGGCCGTTACTCCGGTCCCGACTACGTGACGGTGGACTGATCACCATGGCATCCCTTTTCGAGTACGCACCGGCTCCCGAGTCCCGCTCGGTCGTCGACATCGCCCCCTCCTACGGGCTCTTCATCGACGGTGAGTTCACCGACGCCGCCGACGGCAAGGTCTTCAAGACCGTCTCGCCGTCGTCCGAAGAGGTCCTCGCCGAGGTCGCCCAGGCGGGCGCCGCCGATGTGGACCGCGCCGTCAGGGCGGCCCGCAAGGCCTTCGAGAAGTGGTCCGCGCTGCCCGGCTCCGAGCGCGCCAAGTACCTCTTCCGCATCGCCCGGATCATCCAGGAGCGCAGCCGCGAGCTCGCCGTCCTGGAGACCCTGGACAACGGCAAGCCGATCAAGGAGACCCGCGACGCGGACCTCCCGCTGGTCGCCGCGCACTTCTTCTACTACGCGGGCTGGGCCGACAAGCTCGACCACGCGGGCTACGGCCCGAACCCGCGCCCGCTGGGTGTCGCGGGCCAGGTCATCCCCTGGAACTTCCCCCTCCTGATGCTCGCGTGGAAGATCGCCCCGGCGCTCGCCACCGGCAACACGGTCGTCCTGAAGCCCGCCGAGACCACCCCGCTCTCCGCGCTGTTCTTCGCGGACATCTGCCGCCAGGCCGGCCTGCCCAAGGGCGTCGTCAACATCCTCACCGGGTACGGAGACGCGGGCGCGGCCCTCGTCGAGCACCCGGACGTGAACAAGGTCGCCTTCACCGGCTCCACGGCCGTGGGCAAGAAGATCGCCCGCCACGTCGCCGGCACCGACAAGAAGGTCACCCTGGAGCTGGGCGGCAAGGGCGCCAACATCGTCTTCGACGACGCCCCCGTCGACCAGGCCGTCGAGGGCATCGTCAACGGCATCTTCTTCAACCAGGGCCAGGTCTGCTGCGCCGGATCCCGCCTCCTGGTCCAGGAGTCGCTCCACGACGAGCTGCTGGACTCCCTCAAGCGCCGCCTCTCCACGCTGCGCCTGGGCGACCCGCTCGACAAGAACACCGACATCGGCGCGATCAACTCCGCCGAGCAGCTCGCCCGGATCACCGCGCTCGCGGATACCGGCGAGGCCGAGGGCGCCGAGCGCTGGTCCCCGGCCTGCGAGCTGCCGTCCGCCGGCTACTGGTTCGCCCCGACGCTCTTCACCAACGTCACCCAGGCGCACACCGTCGCCCGCGACGAGATCTTCGGCCCGGTGCTGTCCGTACTGACCTTCCGCACGCCCGACGAGGCCGTCGCCAAGGCCAACAACAGCCAGTACGGCCTGTCCGCGGGCATCTGGACGGAGAAGGGCTCGCGCATCCTCGCGGTCGCGGGCAAGCTCCGCGCGGGTGTCGTCTGGGCCAACACGTTCAACAAGTTCGACCCGACCTCGCCCTTCGGCGGCTACAAGGAGTCGGGCTTCGGCCGCGAGGGCGGCCGCCACGGCCTGGAGGGCTACCTCGATGTCTGACAAGTCCGAACAGCAGCGCCTGGGTGTCTTCAAAACCTACAAGCTGTACATCGGGGGCAAGTTCCCCCGCTCCGAGAGCGGCCGGGTGTACGAGGTGACCACGAAAACATCAGCCGCCGGCGCGGCGGGCAAGGGCAACTGGCTGGCCAACGCCCCGCTGTCCTCCCGCAAGGACGCGCGTGACGCGGTCGTCGCGGCCCGCAAGGCCTTCGGCGGCTGGTCGGGCGCCACCGCCTACAACCGCGGGCAGATCCTCTACCGCATCGCCGAGATGCTCGAGGGCCGCCGCGACCAGTTCGTCCGCGAGGTCGGCGAGGCGGAGGGCCTGTCCAAGTCGAAGGCCGGCGCCGTCGTGGACGCCGCCATCGACCGCTGGGTCTGGTACGCGGGCTGGACCGACAAGATCGGCCAGATCGTCGGCGGGGCCAACCCCGTCGCGGGCCCGTTCTTCAACCTCTCCACCCCCGAGCCGACCGGCGTCGTGACGGTCATCGCCCCGCAGGACTCGTCGTTCCTCGGCCTGGTCTCGGTGATCGCCCCGGTGATCGCCACCGGCAACACCGCGGTCGTGATCGCCTCGGAGAAGTCCCCGCTGCCCGCCCTCTCCCTGGGCGAGGTGCTGGCCACCTCCGACCTGCCCGGCGGCGTGGTCAACATCCTGTCCGGCAAGGCCGCGGAGATGGGCCCGCACCTGGCCTCCCACCAGGACGTCAACGCGATCGACCTGGCGGGCGCCGACGTCGCGCTGGCCAAGGAGCTGGAGATCGCCGCGGCGGACAACCTCAAGCGCGTCCTGCGTCCACAGCCTGTGGACGACTGGACCGCGGACCCGGGCACGCACCGCATGACGGCGTTCCTGGAGACCAAGACGGTCTGGCACCCGACGGGTTCGCTCGGCTCGGGCGGGTCCTCGTACTAGAAGACCCCCGTGAACCGGCCCCGGCAGCGTCCCCCGCGCTGCCGGGGCCTTCTCGTATCCGTGCCCCTGCCGCTACTTGTCCAGGACCGGCCCGAGCAACGAGGAGACGGCCGCGGTGGGCAGCTCGCCCACGGAGGGCCCCTGCGTGAGCACGCCGGTCACCATGCCGGTGCCGACGGCCGGGAAGTCCGCGACCTTGGTGGCGATGCCGTTGTCCAGCGGGTCCACGCCGGTGTGGGCCAGCGGGTTCACCTTGAGGTTCGCGACGGGGTCGGTGACTCCGGCCAGCGCGGCCGGAACGTCGAGCTCACCGGCCTGGGCACCGCCCGCGGCCATCGCGAGCGCGGCGCCCGCCATCGAGAGGGTGAGGCCTGCGGTGCGCAAGGGAGAGCTGTGCGGAGCTGCGTGACGTGCCATGGGTTCCCGCCTGTGGTCGTAGTCGCGTGCGCACGCAGCGTAGTTGACGTGTGATCCTCGATACCAACCGGCCACCGGAGGGGTCCCCTACAGGGATTAATGGTTCAGACTGGTGTCCCGTGAGCTGTTCTTCTCCCCTGCCGACGCGCGTCGTGCTGCTGACCGGGCCCTCCGGCTCCGGCAAGTCCTCGCTGGCGGCCCGCTCGGGCCTTCCCGTGCTGCGCCTGGACGACTTCTACAAGGAGGCGGACGACCCGACCCTTCCGCTGGTCGACGGCAGCTCGGACATCGACTGGGACTCCCCGCTGTCCTGGGACGCGGACACCGCCGTCGCGGCGATCGAGGAACTGTGCGCGGGGGGCCGTGCGGAGGTTCCCCTCTACGACCTCGCGACGTCCTCCCGGGTCGGCACGGAAGCGCTGGACATCTCCCGCACCCCGCTGTTCATCGCGGAGGGCATCTTCGCGGCCGACATCGTCGCCCGCTGCCAGGAGCTGGGGCTGCTCGCCGATGCGATCTGTCTGCGGGGGCGGCCGTCGACGACGTTCCGGCGGCGGCTGGTCCGGGACCTGCGCGAGGGGCGCAAGTCGGTGCTGTTCCTGGTGCGCAGGGGCTACCGGCTGATGCGGGCCGAACGGGGCATCGTGGCGCGGCACACCGAACTGGGCGCCCACGCCTGCGGCCGGGACGAGGCCCTCGGCCGCCTGGCCGCCGCCGCGGCGGGCCGCCACCGCCCGGCCACGGCCCCGGCCTAGCCCCCGCCAGGCCCCCGGGGCTCGGCGAGGCCGGGTTCGGCCTGACGGGCAATCCAGGGGTTGGTACTCGGCGGACAGCCGCAGCCGAATTCAGCCTCGCCGGCGTTTGAGCCGCGCCGGGCGACGGGCTGCCGAACCCGCGGACGCGGAAAGGCGGGACCAGGCGGACCCCCGGCCGCCTGATCCCGCCTGTTTCCCCCCCCGTGACCCCCGCCCCACCCCCGTGGGACGGGCCCCCCGGCCCGTTGGCTTGTGTGGTGTCCGCCCGGCCCCGCAGGGCCTACGCGACGAGCTCCTCGAAGGACTCCGCCTCGTCCTCGCCGAAGCTCAGCGCCTCGTCCTCGCGCAGCCGCCGCAGCGACCGCCAGATGCTCGACTTCACCGTGCCGACGCTGATCCCGAGGATCTCCGCGATCTCCGGGTCCGTGCGGCCCTCGTAGTACCGCAGGACCAGCATCGTGCGCTGCGGCTCCGGGATCCGGGACAGGGCCTGCCACAGCACCGCGCGCAGCTCCGTACCGCGCATCGCGTCCGTGTCCGAGGCCGTCTCCGGCAGCTCCTCCGTCGGGTACTCGTTCAGCTTCCGCCGGCGCCACGCGCTGATGTGCAGGTTCGTCATCGTGCGGCGCAGGTACCCGCCCACGGCCGCCTTGTCGGTGATCCGGTCCCAGGCGCGGTACGTGGAGAACAGCGCGCTCTGCAGCAGGTCCTCCGCCTCGTGGCGGTCGCCGGTGAGGTGGAAGGCCGTCGCGTACAGGGCGGCCCGGCGCTCCTGGACGTACGCCGTGAACTCCGCCTCGGACGTGGAGGACGGGGTGCGCTGTGCGGGAACCGCCTGGTACTGCTTCGCGTCAATGGCTACGACGTGTGCCGGCCGGGGCCGGGCTACCGCGACGTTACGGACACCCGCCCGGCGGTTCACATCGTGCAGCCGCGTGACAACCGCGCTGGTGGTGGTGCTGTGCAGCGTGTTCATCTCGCGCCCCCCGTCGTGGAGTCTGCTTCGGTCCGTTGCTGTGCTCCGGTTGTTGGTAGAAGCCTGCCCGGCCGACTTAACCGGGGTGTCCGCCGACTGTCACAGGCCTGTCACAGCGGCCTTCGTCCGACCCGGCCGGGATCGGGTTCCCCCGCCGGTCGAACTCCCGACTGCCGATGGGACAGAATGAGCCCGTGCCTTTCCTGTTGCTGATCGAGGACGACGACGCCATCCGCACGGCCCTCGAACTCTCCCTGTCACGCCAGGGCCACCGTGTGGCCACCGCGGCGACGGGCGAGGACGGCCTGAAACTGCTGCGCGAGCAGCGGCCGGATCTGATCGTGCTGGACGTGATGCTGCCCGGGATCGACGGCTTCGAGGTGTGCCGGCGGATCCGCCGCACCGACCAGCTGCCGATCATCCTGCTCACCGCGCGCAGCGACGACATCGATGTCGTCGTCGGCCTGGAGTCCGGTGCCGACGACTACGTGGTCAAGCCCGTGCAGGGGCGGGTGCTCGACGCCCGCATCCGCGCCGTGCTGCGGCGCGGCGAGCGCGAGTCCAGCGACTCGGCGAGCTTCGGCTCCCTGGTCATCGACCGCGCCGCCATGACGGTGACGAAGAACGGCGAGGACCTCCAGCTCACCCCGACCGAGCTGCGGCTGCTGCTGGAGCTGAGCCGCCGTCCCGGCCAGGCGCTCTCCCGCCAGCAGTTGCTCCGCCTCGTCTGGGAGCACGACTACCTCGGCGACTCGCGGCTCGTGGACGCCTGCGTGCAGCGGCTGCGCGCCAAGGTCGAGGACGTGCCGTCCTCGCCCACCCTGATCCGGACCGTCCGGGGCGTCGGCTACCGCCTGGACTCCCCGCAGTGATCCCGGCGCTGCTCGCGGGCCGGCGCTGGACCAGCCTGCGGCTGCGACTCCTCATCGTGTTCGCCCTGGTCGCGCTGACGGCCGCGGTCTCCGCCTCGGGGATCGCGTACTGGCTCAACCGGGAGGCGGTCCTCACCCGTACCCAGGACGCGGCCCTCGGCGACTTCCGGCAGGAGATGCAGAACCGGGCGGCGGCGCTGCCCGCCGACCCGACCCAGCAGGAGATCCAGCGCACCGCGGAGCTGATGGCGGGCAGCAGCCCGGGCTACAGCGTGCTGCTGGTGCAGGAGGGCAAGGACGGGCAGGTGTCGGGGACGGCGGGGCCCGACGCCTTCGGGCTGGGCGACGTGCCGAAGTCCTTGCGGGACGCGGTGAACGACCGGCAGAAGACGACGGCGGCCAACGACTCCGAGTACCACATGTACTGGCAGCGGACGAAGCCCGGCGGCAATCCGTACCTGGTCGGCGGGACGCGGATCGTGGGCGGCGGGCTCACCGGCTACATGTACAAGTCCCTCGCGCAGGAGCGGGACGACCTGAACGCGCTGGCCTGGTCGCTGACGATCGCGACGGGCCTGGCGCTGCTGGGTTCCGCGCTGCTCGCGCAGGCCGCGGCCCGTACGGTGCTCAAGCCCGTGCAGCGGCTGGGCGACGCGGCGCGGCGGCTCGGCGAGGGCGAGCTCGACACCCGGCTCGACGTGTCGGGGACCGACGAACTGGCCGACCTCTCCCACACGTTCAACAAGACGGCCGAGGCGCTGGAGAAGAAGGTCGCCGACATGAGCGCGCGGGAGGAGTCGAGCCGGCGCTTCGTCGCGGACATGTCGCACGAGCTGCGCACGCCGCTGACGGCGTTGACGGCGGTCGCCGAGGTGCTGGAGGAAGAGGTCGACGACCTCGACCCGATGATCGCACCGGCGGTGGCGCTGGTCGTCAGCGAGACGCGGCGCCTCAACGACCTGGTGGAGAACCTGATGGAGGTCACCCGCTTCGACGCGGGAACGGCCCGGCTGGTGCTGGACGACGTGGACGTCGCCGACCAGGTCACGGCGTGCATCGACGCGCGCGCCTGGCTGGACGCCGTCGAACTCGACGCCGAGCGGGGCATCGTGGCGCGGCTCGACCCGCGCCGCCTCGACGTCATCCTCGCCAACCTGATCGGCAACGCCCTCAAGCACGGCGGCTCGCCGGTGCGGGTGAGGGTGGTCGTGGAGGGGGAGTGGCTGGTGATCGCGGTGCAGGACAACGGGCCGGGCATCCCGCAGGACGTCCTGCCGCACGTCTTCGACCGGTTCTACAAGGCGAGCGCCTCGCGGCCGAAGTCGGACGGGAGCGGGCTGGGCCTGTCGATCGCCGTGGAGAACGCGCACATCCACGGCGGCGACATCACCGCGGCCAACGGGCCGGGGGGCGGCGCGCTGTTCACGCTGCGGCTGCCGGTGGACGTGGGGAAGGTGATCGCGGGTGACCAGGACGCGTAAGGCTCTGCCGGCGGCCTCGGCGCTCCTGGCCGCGCTGGCCCTGTCGGCCCTCGCGGGCTGCGGGATCAGGGCGACGACCGTGCCGGTGGACGTGGGCGCGGCGCCCTCCCGGGTGTCGTGCGACACCCCGGCGCAGCCGGGCGGGCAGGGCGGTGTGCAGGGCTTCCGGGCCACGGTGGAACTGGTCTGCGGCTCGCAGCTGGTGGGCGTGGAGCGGGTGGTGCCGGTACCGGAGAAGCGGACGCAGCGGGACCCCGTCGTCCTGGTCGTGCAGGCGCTGCTGGAGGCGCTGGAGAAGGCGCCGTCGGGGGAGGAGCGGGACGCCGGGTTCTCCACCGGGGTGCCCGCGGGCCTCACGGCGGGGGCTGCGAGGCCGGGCGATCCGGCGGGCACGGTGCGGCTGAGCCGCAAGCCGGAGGACCTGCCGCCGGTGGCCCTGTCGCAGATCGTGTGCACCCTGGCGGGCAGCGAGGCGGTGTCGGCGGGGCCGGGGCCGGTGGTCATGGGCGGGCCGGACGCGGATCCGCCGCGGGCGTGGGAGTGCACGGACGCGGTCCGCTCCCGGCCGGAGTCGGTGCCGACGCTGGGCGAGATCGTCCGCCCGTCCGCCTCCGCGGGCACCCCACCCCGCTGAGCCCGGCCTCCACCCACCTGCCGGGCGCTGCTGGGCTCCGCCCCAGGCGCCGCGCCTCACACGCCGGCGGGGCTGAGTGGCCCTGCGCCAGCCCAGGCGCGCCGGGCAGGTGGCGAGGGTGGTCCGTGCCCACCTGCCGCGCCGCGCCGTGGCTCCGCCCCCAGGCGCCGCGCCTCCATCGCCGGCGGGGCCGAGTGGCCCTGCGCCAGCCCGGCCGTGCCGGGCAGGTGGCGAGGGTGGTCCGTGCCCACCTGCCACGCCGCGCCGGGGCTCTGCCCCAGGCGCCGCGCCTCAAGCGCCGGCGGGGGGAGTCGGTCGGCGATCGAGGCGCGGGTGCGCAGCGCCGTACGGGGTCCGGGGCGGAGCTCCGGTTTCGGGGAGGGGCGGGGTGGGGGAAAGGCCCCGCGCAGCGGCCCGGACGCCGACGGCCCCCCGAGCCGGACGGGACTCAGGGGGCCGACGGACGGAGTCCGGCGCGGCGGCGCGAAGCCGGGGAGGCCCGCCAGGGCCGAGCCGGGCGAGCGGCGCGGGGGAGATCAGATGCCCGCCGCCACCGCCAGGTCCTTCTTGATCGCGTCCAGGACCTCCTGGCCACGCGCCCGGGCCGGCGCCAGGTCGGCGGCCGCGCCCACCGGCACCACGACCTCCAGGTAGCACTTCAGCTTCGGCTCCGTGCCCGACGGCCGCACGATCACCCGGGCCTGGTACGCCCCGTCGAGGTAGTACCGCAGGCCGTCCGTCGGCGGGAGGGTCTGCGTGCCGCGCGTCAGGTCCTCCGCCGAGACGACCCGCAGCCCGGCCAGCGAGGTCGGCGGCTCCGCGCGGAGCGCGGCCATCGCCGAGGCGATGACCGACAGGTCCGAGACGCGGACCGACAGCTGGTCGGTGGCGTGCAGGCCGTGGGCCACCGCCAGGTCGTCCAGCAGGTCGGTCAGGCCGCGGCCCTGCTCCTTGAGCTCGGAGGCCAGCTCGGCCACGAGCAGCGCGGCGGTGACGCCGTCCTTGTCGCGGACGCCCTCGGGGTCCACGCAGTAGCCGAGGGCTTCCTCGTACCCGTACCGCAGGCCCTCCACGCGGGCGATCCACTTGAAGCCCGTCAGGGTCTCCTCGTAGCCCACGCCCGCCGCCTCCGCGATCCGGCCCAGGAGGCTGGAGGAGACGATGGACTCGGCGAAGACGCCCCGCGCGCCCTTGCGGACGAGGTGGGCGGCGAGCAGCGCACCGACCTCGTCGCCGCGCAGCATCCGCCAGCCGCCGCCGTCCGGGACGGCCACCGCGCAGCGGTCGGCGTCCGGGTCGTTGGCGATCACGATGTCCGGGCGGACCTCGGCGGCCTTCGCGAAGGCCAGGTCCATCGCGCCCGGCTCCTCCGGGTTGGGGAAGGCCACGGTCGGGAAGGCCGGGTCCGGCTCGGCCTGCTCGGCGACGAGCACCGGCTCCGGGAAGCCGTGCCGGGCGAAGGCCGCCATGACGACGTCCTTGCCGACGCCGTGCATGGCCGTGTAGACGCTCCGCACGCCCCGGGCGGAGCCGGGGGTCAGGACCGCGTCCGTACGCGCCAGGTAGGCCTCCAGGACCTCCTCGTCGAGCTGCAGCCAGCCGTCCGCGGGGCGGGGGACGGAGGCGAGCGTCCCGACGCGGGCGATCTCCGCCGCGATCTCGGCGTCCGCCGGGGAGACGATTTGCGAGCCGTCGCCGAGGTAGACCTTGTAGCCGTTGTCCCGGGGCGGGTTGTGGCTCGCGGTCACCTCGACGCCGGCGACGGCGCCCAGGTGCCTTATGGCGTACGCGAGGACGGGCGTCGGCAGCGGGCGGGGCAGGACGGCCGCGCGCAGGCCGGCGCCGGTCATCACGGCGGCGGTGTCGCGGGCGAAGTCCGCCGACTTGTACCGCGCGTCGTAGCCGACGACGACCAGGCCGCCGTCGTGGCCCCGGGCCTTCAGGTAGGCCGCGAGGCCCGCCGCGGCCCGGATGACCACCGAGCGGTTCATCCGCATCGGACCCGCGCCGATCTCGCCGCGCAGCCCGGCTGTGCCGAACTGCAGCGTGCCCGAGAACCGGTCCGCGAGCTCGGCGGTGTCGCCCGCCTCGACGAGCGCGGCGAGCTCGGCCGCCGTCTCCGGGTCCGGGTCCTCCGCCAGCCAGGCCTGGGCCCGGGTGATCAGGTCGTCCTGTTCCTGCACTACTTCCGCCTTGTCTCTCGTACGGTGCCGGTGCCTGTGCCCTCTCAGATGCGGGCGAGGACCTGGGTCAGCAGCTTGCCCATGCGCGCGGCCGAGTCCCGGCCGGCCTGGAGCACCTCTTCGTGGTTCAGCGGCTCTCCGGAGATGCCCGCCGCCAGGTTGGTGACCAGGGAGATGCCCAGCACCTCGGCGCCGGCCTCGCGGGCGGCGATGGCCTCGAGCACGGTGGACATGCCGACCAGGTCGGCGCCCATGACACGGATCATGTTGATCTCGGCCGGGGTCTCGTAGTGCGGGCCGGGGAACTGCACGTAGACGCCCTCTTCGAGGGTCTCGTCGATCTCCTTGCACATCGCGCGCAGACGCGGCGAGTACAGGTCGGTGAGGTCCACGAAGTTCGCGCCGACGATCGGCGAGGTGGCCGTCAGGTTCAGGTGGTCGCTGATCAGGACCGGCTGGCCGGGCTTCATGCCCTCGCGCAGACCGCCGCAGCCGTTGGTGAGGACGACGGTCTTGCAGCCGGCGGCGACGGCGGTGCGCACGCCGTGGGCGACGGCGGCGACGCCGCGGCCCTCGTAGAAGTGGGTCCGGCCGAGGAAGAGCAGCGCGCGCTTGTCGCCGATCTTGTACGAGCGGATCTTGCCGCCGTGGCCCTCGACGGCGGGGGGCGGGAAGCCGGGCAGCTCGGTGACCGGGAACTCGGCCTCGGGGGCGCCGAGCGCCTCTGCGGCGGGGGCCCAGCCGGAGCCCATCACGAGGGCGACATCGTGGGATTCCGCGCCGGTCAGCTCGCGCAGGCGGGCGGCTGCGGCGTCGGCGGCGGCGAAGGGGTCGGTAACAGATGCGTTCACGCGGAAGAGCGTAGCCGCTCATTGCCTACGCGCGTAGATGGCACAGCTCACGGTGTTCGGATCGTTGCCTTGTCGTTTCCACCGAATCGTCCCCGGAGGGCCGTGGCGGGCCTGGAACCGGCCGGCGCGGGCCCGCGGCCGCTGTCAGCAAGGCCGCTTGCGGAGTTCCATCACATAGTCGTGCGGGGCGCCCGCGGACTCCGCGGCGTCGGCGATCTCGCCCAGGTAGCGCGCCGAGGGGAGGCCGCCCTCGTAGCCGTTCAGGACGTACACCCAGGCCGCCTCCTCGCCGTCCAGCGTGTGCACGCGCACCCGCATCCGGCGGTAGATGTCGAGCCCGACACCCTCCCAGCGGTCCATCGAGTCCTCGTCGAGCGGCGCGATGTCGTACAGGGCGACGAAGACCTGGTGGCGGGGGGCTTCGACGATCGTCGCGAGCGCGCCCTCCCAGCCCATCTGCTCGCCGCCGAAGGTCAGCCGCCAGTCGTTGATCCAGCCCGTGCCGCGCAGCGGCGAATGGGGTGCGCGGCGCGTCATCAGCCGCGGGTCGAGGTTGCCGGCGTACGCGGCGTAGAGCGACATGGGGTCGAGGGTACGGGAGGGGCGGCGGTGGCGGCGCTCCCGGCCGTACGCGGAGCTCCCGTCCCGGATGGAGGGACCGTGCGCGAAGCACCTCGGAGCGTGCGGGACAATGGGGCACGGAATGCATCCCCCGGGGAGACCCCCCGGAACACCGGCCGGGGCGGCAGCCGGCCGGGAAGACGTGAGGCGGACTTTTCGTGACCCGGATCGTGATCATCGGCGGCGGACCCGGCGGGTATGAGGCGGCCCTGGTGGGGGCCCAGCTCGGCGCGGAGGTGACCGTCGTGGACTGCGACGGCCTGGGCGGGGCCTCCGTCCTGACCGACTGCGTGCCCTCCAAGACGCTCATCGCGACCGCCGAGGTCATGACGACCTTCGACTCGTCGTACGAGGAGCTCGGCATCGTCGTCGCGGACGACACCCCGCACATCGAGCAGGCCGCCCGCGTCGTCGGCGTGGACCTCGGCAAGGTGAACCGGCGCGTCAAGCGCCTCGCCCTCGCCCAGTCGCACGACATCACCGCCTCCGTCACCCGGGCCGGCGCCCGCGTCGTACGGGGCCGGGCCAAGCTCGGCGGCCCGCAGGGCATCGACGGGACCCGGGACGTCATCGTCACGGCCGCCGACGGCACCGAGACGATCCTGACCGCCGAGGCCGTGCTGATCGCGACCGGCGGCCACCCCCGCGAGATCCCGGACGCCCAGCCCGACGGCGAGCGCATCCTGAACTGGACCCAGGTCTACGACCTGGACGAGCTCCCCGAGGAGCTCATCGTGGTCGGCTCCGGCGTCACCGGCGCCGAGTTCGCCGGCGCGTACCAGGCCCTCGGCTCCCGGGTCACGCTGGTCTCCTCCCGCGACCGCGTGCTGCCGGGCGAGGACCCGGACGCGGCCGCCGTCCTCGAGGACGTGTTCCGGCGCCGCGGCATGAACGTCATCGGCCGCTCCCGCGCCGAGTCCGCCAAGCGCGTCGGCGACCGGGTCGAGGTCACGCTCTCGGACGGCCGGGTGCTGACCGGCACGCACTGCCTGATGGCGGTCGGCGCGATCCCGAACACCAAGGACATGAACCTGGAGGAGTCCGGGGTCCGGCTCAAGGACTCCGGGCACATCTGGACCGACAAGGTCTCGCGCACGTCCGCGCCCGGCGTGTACGCCGCGGGCGACGTCACCGGCGTCTTCGCGCTGGCCTCCGTCGCGGCCATGCAGGGCCGCATCGCGATGTACCACTTCCTGGGCGACGCGGTGACCCCGCTGAACCTCAAGACGGTGTCCTCGAACGTGTTCACCGACCCCGAGATCGCGACCGTCGGCTACACCCAGGCCGACATGGACGCCGGCAGGATCGACGCCCGTGTGGTGAAGCTGCCGCTGCTGCGCAATCCGCGCGCCAAGATGCAGGGCATCCGGGACGGCTTCGTGAAGCTGTTCTGCCGCCCGGGCACCGGCATCGTCGTCGGCGGAGTGGTCGTCTCCCCGCGCGCGAGCGAGCTCATCCACCCCATCTCGATCGCGGTCGACAACAACCTGACGGTCGAGCAGATCGCAAACGCGTTCACCGTGTACCCCTCCCTGTCGGGTTCGATCGCCGAGGTGGCCCGCCAGCTGCACACGCGGAAGACTGGCTCGGAGGCCTGATCCTCCTTCAACCGCCCCATCCCGCAAGGGGGTTGGGGCGGTACGCCCGTCGCGTGGCGGGATGTTCACCTAGGCCTCGGCCCGCGTATACCACTAGTCGCCCCGCCATACGGACAACTTCGGTATTCCGGCGCAAGGAGCTGAAACCAGACGGTCGTTGGGGTTACTGTCAGTTTCGTGTTCGCTGCAGAACGTCGCCAATTGATCCTCGAAATGGTGCGGGCCAACGGAGCGGTTTCGCTCCGTGAGCTCGCCCGCGTCGTCCAGACCTCCGAAGTGACCGTACGGCGGGACGTGCGGGCACTGGAGGCAGAAGGACTCCTCGACCGCCGGCACGGCGGTGCGGTCTTGCCGGGCGGTTTCACGCGGGAGTCCGGCTTTCCGCAAAAGTCCCATCTCGCGACGGCGGAGAAGACCGCCATCGCCGATGTCGCGGCCTCCCTCGTCGAAGAGGGCGAGGCCATCGTCGTCGGTGCGGGTACCACGACCCAGGAGCTGGCCCGCCGGCTCGCCCGGGTGCCCGGCCTCACCGTGGTGACCAACTCCCTCCTGGTCGCCCAGGCACTGGCCCATGCCAACCGGGTGGAGGTGGTGATGACCGGCGGCACCCTGCGCGGGTCCAACTACGCCCTCGTGGGCAGCGGGGCGGAGCAGTCCCTCCAGGGCCTGCGCGTCACCCGCGCCTTCCTGAGCGGGAGCGGCCTGACGGCCGAGCGCGGCCTCTCCACGTCCAACATGCTCAGCGCGAGCGTGGACCGGGCCCTGGTCCAGGCGGCGGCGGAAGTGGTAGTCCTGGCCGACCACACCAAACTCGGCACGGACACCATGTTCCAGACGGTGCCGACGGACGTGATGACCCGCCTGGTCACGGACGAGCCCCCGCCGCACGACGACCGCGCGGCGACGGAGCTCCAGGCCCTGGCGGACCAGGGCGTCCAGATCACGGTGGCGGGCGGCGCGGCCGCCGCCGCGGGCGGCCTGGACGGCATGGGCGGCCGCCGCCCCCGCCGCGACTCCCCCGTCCCGGTCCAACGCCGGGGCGGCCCAACGGCCCAACTCCGCAGCGCGTCGCCGCTGTCGGACGCGGGGGAACGGGAACGGGAACGGGCGAGGGTGGCGGACATGCGGCGGCGGTAGACGCTCACCGGGCGCCCACACGCCTGCGCCGTAGTTCTGTCGGCGAGTCAAGCGTGAAGGCCCCCACAGGAGAAAATCCTGTGGGGGCCTTCGCTCGTGGCTACTCCAGGCATCCCGCGTCAGTCACGCCCACGCGTTCCCGGGAGTAGTTTCGCGGATTCCTTTCTCTTCAGTCGGCAGACCACCCCTCGAATGAGGGTTCGCAGTCTGTGAATTCCGCAGGGAAGAACGGGCAGTCGAGATTCCCCTCGAGAAAGCTCAGGATTACCTCCGGCGACGAAGTCTCGATCACGACGAAATCAAGCTGACCGGCCTCGACGATCAGGGTAGGCCAGGTGTCCGCTGGACCTGTCGGAATCCAGAAGAGGCAATCTGCGTTATCGGTTCCGCCCCATTCGATCAGATCGGCAGGGGTTAGGTTGGACTCGGTCAGTAGCGACCTGATTTGGGGGATCTCCTTGGCTGCGAGAATTTTCGATGACGCGCGAGTGCGTGTTTCGATGTTCGCCCAGATCTCGGGGTGCGAATCTCCGTAGATCCAGAGGAAATCGTTGAAGCTGCCAGGGCCATAGATGTCCAGCATTGCCGCGTGGCTCGATGGGAGGGGTACGGGCCCCCTACGGACCGGCCCCAGGTCGGCGTGGCCGTCCGCGAACGGCGGTGGGCACAGCCGGGTCAGACTGTCCAGTGCTTCCATGATGTGACCTCAGAAGTTGGGGAAGGTCTTGTCGTACGACCAGCCGAAGTCATCTACGGCCTCGATGCGTACGCCCACCGCACGGTACTTTGCGTCACCGTAAATGGGTGTGACGCTCATGATGACGGTGCGTCCCGTATCTCGGACGTATTGGGCGATCATGTCTTCCGCTGTGGAGATGTCGCCGCTGTTCACGTCCCTGCCCTGCGCAATGATGTTGCGCATGTCGGTGCCTGATCCGCCGAACTGCCTTCCGATCAGGTGCCCCCGGGAGTCACCCTTGCGGAACCCGTCAGGCTTCTTCTTGCCAGGCGGAGTACCGCCGTTGTTAGCCAGGCTTTCGGGGGTGATCTCCACGTAAGCGCTGCCCCGTCGGCCTTCCTTGATCTCCGAATAGAGCGGCCCGCAGTTGTGGACCAGGACCGGCGTGGCCCCGGCCAGTACGTAGTACGTGTGCTGGTTCGCAACGGTGAGGTTGCGGACCGTCTGCTGCTGGTGCCAGCGCTTGACTGCGGTGACCTGGACCCACGTGCCGGCCGAGGTGCTGAGCCACTCACCAGCGGTCAGCTCGGTGGCGTCCAGCCACTTCCCCAGAGCCGGGGCCCAGAAGGGGTGGTTACCGGTGGCGGTCAGAGAGTCCGAGGCATCGCCTGCGGACCCGTCGGTGTCGATCGTGACCTCGACAAGTTCCTTCTGGCCTGAACCGATGATCTGTCCGACGACGGGCTGTGCCTGGGTGACGCCGGATTCCGCGTCCGTGGCCGCTACCTCGTCGCCGATCTCGACCTCTTCGATCGGCTTGGAGGAGCCATCAGCCAGGAGGACCTCCGTGCCCGGAACGAAGCTGTTCTTGCAGCCGGGGGCTTCACCGCCACCGTCGTCGTCCTTGGCCACCGACTTCTTGGGGCCGTCGGACTTCTTCGCCTCGGCGGACTTGTCCGCCTTGCCGTCGCCGTCCGCCTTCTTGGCTTTCTGGGCGGATGACTTGCCCTGCTTGGCTGCGGTTGCCTTGGCTTCGTCGGCCTTCTTCGCGGCTGCGGCTGCCGCTTCTTGCGCGGCTCTTCGCGCCGCTGCTGCTTCCTCCTCCAGCTTTCTCGCGCGTTCGGCGGCTTCCTCTATCTGGCGTTTCCACTCGGCCAGGTCCTCGGCGTACTTGGCCATAGCCTGTTGGTACTGCTCGACCCGGCGGAGGATGTCGCGTGCCAGAGCGAGCTTCTGCGACCAGCTGTTGAACGCCTCCCAGGCCCTGTCCAGCGCCTTGATGATGCGCTTTGCGCGGCCCGCGAAGGGCAGTGCCGCGTCCAGAGCGAGTCCGGCGCAGGCTCCCCATGAACCGCCGAGGCAGTCGCGGATGTCGTTGTAGCCCGAGGCGTCCTTGAGGATGCCCATCGCGATCTCGAGCGCGATGTCCAGGGCGCTCTTGCCCTGGATCATGTTGGCCCACGCAGCCTCCGCGTCCGTGAAGTCCTTGATCGGCATCATGGGAGGCGCGATCGACAGACCACTGGGGTCGCTGAAGGTCACCGGCGAATTGTTCGCGTAGGCGTACGGATTGACCTGCTTGGGTTCATTGAGGTCGATGACAGGGTCGACCGACAGGAACCGTCCGGTGGCCGGGTCGTATTCGCGTGCGCCGAGGTGGACGGTGCCGATGGACTCGTCGATCTCTCCGCCGACGAAGCCCTTCTTGCCCGGCCACGAGGTCGGGGCGGTGCCACGAACCTCGCCATAGGGGGTGAACTTGCGTCGGGTGACGGCAGAGGTCTTGGCATCCACGGAGGTGGTCGCCGTGCCGTTCTGGTCTCCCATCAGGTACGACGTGGTGATCACGCCGTCCTTGGCGGTCTTCACCATGACCGGCCCGGCTGGGTGGGCGTAGTAGCGCGTGCCCTCCAGCTTGCCCGCCGCCGTCAGCTTGACCTCGGTACCCGGCAGGTACAGCGTGGTGCCGGTCTTGTCCCGCTTGATCAGCCGATTTCCAGAGGCGTCGTACACGAACCCGGTCGATTCCGTACCTCTGGTGACCTTCTCCAGTTGATGGGAGGCGCCCCACTCCAGCGTCTGGGTGTCGCCCTGGATGGTGCGGGTCTTGGTGTTGCCCGATGCGTCGTAGGTGTACGACTCGGTGCGAGTTCCGTCAGGTCCGGTCGTGTCGACCTTCCTCAGGCCGTTGGCGGCGGCTTGGCCGGGTGTGCCGTAGGTGTAGGTCCGGGTGACGTTCTTGGTGGCGTCACCGGTGGGGGAGTGCTGGACTTCCTTCGTGCGGTTGCCCGCCGCGTCGAAGGTGTACGAGTTCCAGTACGGATTCGGGCCGCCGACCTGCGGCTTGGAGCCGGGGCCTGACGCGTTCGGCTGGGCCGCGCAGTCGTCCGTCGCCGTCCACGCGTCGTTCATCCGGCGCAGGTAGTCGTACGCGAAGCACTGCACGTCGGCGGTGGGGGAGGTGCCCTCCTTGTCGGTGACCTTGAGGATGTTGCCGACGTCGTCGTACTTGAACGTCGTGTCGTTGATCGCGCCCGGGGACTTCTCCCGACTGTTGACAGTCCGGGTGAGACGGCGCGTCTGTTCGTCGTAGTAGTTCGTTGTGTAGACCTGCGACAACGCAGGACCCGTGTAGGTGCGGAGTACGTCGCCCATCGGCGAGTAGTCGACCTTGTCGACGAACGTCTTCCCCTCGATGCCCATCATCGTGGGCAGCTCGAAGTGGTTGTACTGCACCTCGGTGAGCTCGATGGGCAGACCGGCCACCGCCGGCTGCTCCGTCCACTCGGTCAGACCGGTGTTCTCCCGGTAGCCCTTGGTGAACTCGTATGTACCGCGGAGAGCACCCTCCGATGGCGGGATGGTGATCTTCGAACCGGTCGGGCGGTACTCGGTGTCGTACCCGGTCACTTCCTGGGTGTACGCGTTGCCGTCCACGTACCGCGTCGAGGCCACCGGCAGGCCAATGGCGCCCGGCAGGGTGTCGAACGTGGTCGAGGTCAGCTTCGGCCCTGTAACCGACCCTTCATGGGTCGCGATGACCCGGCCGAGAGCGTCGTACTCAGGGGCGATGGTCTTTCCACGGGCATCGGTGACCGTCTCAATCCGGTCGCCCTTGCCGTAGGTCATCGTCGCGGTGCCCTTGTCAGGGTCCGTCTGCTTGACCTGGCGGCCGCGGAGGTCGTACTCGAAGCCCCACTTGTCGCCCGCCTGGGTGACGACCGAAGCGAGCATGCCGCGCTGGTTGTACGCGTACGTCGTCTTGTCGTACGCGCCCGTCGGGGAGTCCGACCTGAAGAAGCGGAGCTCCGTCTTGCGGCCCGCGCCGTCCAGGAAGGCCCGGGTCGGGGTCTCGCCCTTCGGGGGGTCGACCGTGATGTTGTCGCCGCCGTACGCCGTCGTCGTGCGCGACGTCTCCTCGCCGAACTTGCGCGAGATCTGGGCGATCGAGCGGCCCGACCCGTCGTACTGGGTCATCGTCGAGGACGGGACCTCGTTGTCCTTCGGGGCGAACTGGATGCCCGAAGCGGTACCGGCCGTGTAGTACGCGCCGTTGCTCTTCCAGACCTGGCCGAGGCTGTTGTAGAAGGTGTCCGAGATGACCCGGCCACCGCCCAGTGCCTCCATCTGGGTCTGGCGGATGCGCAGGCTGCTGTCGTAGATGTCGTAGCTGGTGCGGTAGGTGCCGTCGTCCAGCAGGGCCTTGTTGGTGATGACGACCGGGCCGTCGGTGCGGACGTCGTACGAGAACATGCCGTTCGGCGACTTGTTCAGCGGGTTGCGGGACGGGGACCACACCTTCGACAGGCGGCCGAGGGAGTCGTACTCCATCACCTGCCGGCGGCCGTTGGTGTCCTGCTTCGCGAGGATCGAGCCGCGGCCCTGGTCGGTCTCCGTGGTCTGGGTGTGACCCTCGGAGTTGGTGGTGACGACCTTGGTGACGATCTGGCCCGAGGCCGGCGTGTAGTCCAGCTTCGTGGTCTTGCCGAAGACGTCCGTGCTGGTCCTCGGGCGGCCGTACGCGTCGAAGGTCGCGCTGCCGTCCACCTGGTAGGTGGGGGCGGTGCCGGAGTAGCCGGTCAGGGACTCCGTCGACTTCACGTTGCCCGCCGCGTCGTAGGACATCTTGATGTCCGACGTCACGTCCGCGGGGCGCTGCACGCCGGTGGCGTCACAGGTCTTCGCGACCGTCTCCACCCGCTTCTGGCGGGCGATGATCCAGCGGGTCTCGTCCGCGTCGTACCAGTAGCGGCTGCAGCTGTCGTCGGACGGGTCGGCGACGTCACCGCGGTTCGACACCCATTCGGCGAGGCCGCGGGCGTCGTACTTGGTGGTCATCGCCGTACGGCGCCAGCCGCGGCCGTCCGACAGCAGGATGCGGGAGTTGACGCCCGTCGTCTGCTGGACGAACGCCTGCTGGGGCTCGATGTCCTCCGCGGTCGTCTCGCCCTTGCGCAGGCGGGTCGCCGTGGGGCCGTGCAGCCACGGGGTGTAGGTGGTCGCCGCTTCGAGCGCGCCGCCCTCGCCGTTGTACGCCAGGACCTCGCGGGTCTGGCCGGCGTAGAGGCGGTGGTCCGCCATCTCGATGCCCTCGGAGTCCTTGACCTTGACCGAACGGGCGCCGCCCGCAGGCGTCGCCCGGTCTCCGTCGAGGCCGCGGAAGAACAGCGTCTCCGTCTGGGAGCGCTTGTCCGGGGCCTGGCCGATGAAGGTCCGGACCCGCTCGTAGCCGCGCCACTGGGACCAGGTGCGCGTCTTGGGACGCATCATCTCGGTCTCGTCGTCGAACGCCCACGCCGGGTCGCCGAGGAACTCGTACTCGGTGCGCCGCGACGGCGAGTTGCCGTTGCGGTCGTCCTCCTGGACCCAGTCCACGACGTGCTTGTGGAACCAGTCGGTGGAGTAGATCTTCCGCTCGTGCGCGGGATCGGTGGGATCCGGCAGCTCGGAGACCACCGGGTAGCAGCGCAGCGTGTTGGCCTCCGGGGAGGCCGGCATCACGCGCGGGTCCGCCGCCCGGCACTGGTTGTCCTTGTAGTGCGCCAGGATCGTCGAGCCGGTCTCGGTGTCGATAGCCTCGATCCGGTAGCGGCGGTAGGGCGGCTTGCCGTCGCCCAGGCCGTCCACACGGTTGTCGAGCTGCTTGCCGCGGAACTTGACCGCCGGCAGGTCGAGCGGTGTGCCGTTCTTTCCGTAGTGCTTGATCTCGGCGAGCCACAGGGGGTAGTCCGTGCCGTCACCGGTCGCCGGGAAGGACTGCTTCAGCGTCCAGGTGTCGACCGGCTTGTGCGCGGTGCCGTTCCAGACGAAGGTGTTGACCTCGGTCAGCCGCTTGCGGGTGAAGAAGGTCGGAGTGAACCGCCCCTTGCACTCCTCACCACTGGCGCAGAGCTGGTCGCCCGGGGTGTCGGGCCACTCCTTGGCGATCTCCCAGGCGACCTCCGGCTTCAGCTTCGCTTCCGCGCAGTCGAAGGCGTCCGTCTTGATGCAGCGTTCTTCGACCTTGAAGTTCACCTGCGCCGGGGCGTTGGCGAACAGGTTGTCGCTGCGCAGGCCGTAGGAGATGTGGTCCAGCCAGCCGGAACGGTCGTACGCGCGGGCGGTCGAACCGCCCGCGATCTTGTAGTTCGATCCGTAGTGGTTGACCTCCTTCTCGTACCAGTACGTCATCGCGTTGCCGCGCGGGTCCACGACGTAGTCGAGGTTCCAGCGGTACGTCTGGTCGCAGACCGCGTCGGCGAACGTCGCCGTGTAACAGGGCTCGCCCGGGTGGTTGCCGTAGACGGGCACGTTCCAGGCGGACTTGGTGACGGGTTTGCCCGCGGCCCAGCCGGGGACCTTGTTCAGCCCGAAGTAGAACTGGATGCCCTGGGGGTTGGTGAACCGCCAGTGGTCACCCTCCTTGTCGCCGTTCTGCGCGCCCTGGAGCAGCTCGATCTTCGAGCCGTCGTCCTTGGCCGGGCGCCACTTCTTGGTGACGTCGTCCAGGACGAGCGGCGTGGAGCCGCCGTTCAGGGACATCGTGACCATCGGAGCGCCGTGGCAGAGGTCGCCCGTGTCGTCCTTCGGGTTGTTGTACCCGGAGTCCTTGCGCTTGTCCTGGCTGCACGGGACGTAGCCCCGCTCGATGTAGTTCGAGGCCAGGTCCCAGCCGTCGCCGACCCACGAGGTCTGCTGGGCCGCGGCGCTGGTGCGGCCGTCGATCTGGGAGCTGGAGTAGCCCAGCGACAGCGACGGGCTCGGCCCGCCCAGGGAGGCCGGAATCTCCAGCGGATACGACCAGGAGAAGTCACCCGCCGAACCGCCGGCCTGCCAGGAACCCGACGGGTTCAACGAGGTGGCCTTGTACGTGCCGTTCGCGCCGTCGGCGCCCGGGGAGGCGGCCAGGGTCATCCCGCCGGAGGCGGTGGCGGCGGCCACGCCCACCGAGGCCGCGCCCGCGAGGGCCGGGGCGTCCAGGAACGCCTTGCCCGCGGGTGTGGCCGCCGGGGCGGTCTTGGCCGGGGCGTCGAAGGTGGCGATGAGCTTGCCGGTCTCCGCGTCGTTCCTGGTGGTGACCGGCGTACTGCCCTGGCATTCGGGCTTCTGCGGAGTGGTCAGCGCACAGGTCGGGATCGCGGTGAAGCGGAGCCGGGAGCCCCAGCTGCCGCCGTAGGCGTTCTTGAAGGCGGCGTAGTCGAGCTCCACCGAGACGGGGGCGGCCAAGGCGCCGGTGTCGGTGCGCTCGACGGAGAGGAGCAGGCTGCTCTTCAGGCCGACGCGCTCCGCGGCGGCCTGGTCGTGCAGGGCGACCTTGACCTTGATGTCGCCGGCTGGGGCATCGGCGGCCGGAGCCCCTCCCGCCGCGGACCGCTGGGCGGCGGCGGGCGACTTCGTGAGGTCCGCGGCGGCGACCGACACGGGGAGCTTGCCCGCCTTGACCGGCTGACCCGCCACGCCCGCCTCGCGCGCCGGAAGCGCGAACGCCCCGGCGGAAGACGACTTCAGCGCCGTGGCCGGCGCCGCGGGGGTGTGGGGCAGCGTGATCTCGGCGGAACCCGCCACGGGCCACGCGATCTTCGGCGCGCCCTTCCAAGCCTTCGTCTGCGACTCGGCGGGACCCGGCGCCGGCTTGCCCTTGACGGGTTCGCCGGTGACCTTCGTCAGCTTCTGGTTGCCCGGCAGTGCGGGCCCGGCGGCGGCCGCGTCGATCGCGGTCAGCCCCGTGGTCAGCATGGCGAGGCCGAGGACGGGTATCGGCCACCGCCAGACACGCCTCAAAGGCGCACGCATCACGTGCGCCTGGGATCGTCTCAAAATTCGAACACTCCAGTCTGGAAGCGCGGATTCACAGAGTTCTGCGCTATGGATAATCGCGCTGAACCTAACAGTGGGAGAGCCGCTCACCGAAAAAAGGGCGGATTCCCGGCCCGGTAAGGGATCTGGCATCCATGCAGGTCAGCACCCTAAGTGGAATGGACTATTCGGAATTTGGCATTCCGCGAAACCTCTGATAATGCGCGGTTTGAGGCGCGCGCCCAAAACGCGCATCGCTTCGGACTTTGGTCGGTTCGGCTGCTACAAATCAATCGAACACCTGTGACCTGTCGCCGAAAAAGGCCGAAAACCGGCCCCCGGGCGGAGAGGTCCACCGATCTTTTCCGGCCGCTCCTGCGAGGGGCCACCGGAACCGACCCCGAGGACTCAGTCAGTGAGACCCTTCCCGACGCGTCCGCGCGTCGCCGGCCCGCCCTCCCGCAGGGCACCGGTACTCACCCTGGCGACCGCCCTGGTCGCCACCCTGATCGGCAGCGCGGCCGCGGTGCCGGCGGCCGCGGCGCCCGCCGCGGACAAGCCCAAGGCCGCGGCGCCCACCGAGGCGGAGGCCACCGCCAAGGCGGGCGCCGAGGCCAAGCGCACCGGCAAGCGCGTCGAGATCACCGCGAAGCGCACGGAGAACGAGGAGATCTGGGCCAACCCGGACGGTTCCTTCACCGCCGAGCAGTCGCTGGTCCCGACGA
Source organism: Streptomyces subrutilus (assembly GCF_001746425.1). Classification (GTDB taxonomy): domain Bacteria; phylum Actinomycetota; class Actinomycetes; order Streptomycetales; family Streptomycetaceae; genus Streptomyces; species Streptomyces subrutilus_A. Next base: position 4,621,968 of record NZ_MEHK01000001.1, read on the forward strand.
GGGTCTACCGCAGCGGCAAGCTGGTCCCCCTGGACACGGGCCTGCAGAAGTTGAAGGACGGGCGGGTCGCGCCGAAGGCGACCCGCAGCGAGCTCACCTTCTCCGGCGGCGGCAACGCCCCGCTCGTCACCATGCGCAAGGACGGCCGGGACCTCACCCTCACCTGGCCGAAGCCGCTGCCCGCGCCCACGCTGGACGGCAACAGCGCTACGTACGCCGAAGTTCTCAAGGGCGTGGACCTGCGGGTCGCCGCGGACGCGACCGGCTTCTCGCACCAGCTCATCGTGAAGACCCGCGAGGCCGCGGCCAATCCGGCACTCGCCTCCCTCGACTTCGGGCTCAAGGGCAACGGTGTCACCCTGCGCAAGGAGCAGAACGGCGAGCTGAAAGCCCTCGACCCCGCGGGCCAGCCGCTGTTCACCTCCGTCAAGCCGCAGATGTGGGACTCCGGCGCGGACCAGCCCGTGCCCGCCATCCCGGCGGCCGCGGCCAAGTCGTTCTCCGAGTCCGCCCTCAAGCCCTCCGCGGGCGCCCAGGCCGCCCCGGCGGCGGGCACGCCCGATCCTGCGGTCGTCGACCGGGTCCCTGCCGTCGACGGCATCTCGCTGCGCAGCAAGGAGGCCGACCTCGGCGTCGACCTCAAGGGCGACAAGCTCACCCTCACCACGGACCGGAAGCTCCTGACGGCGCCGGACACCAAGTTCCCGGTCGTCATCGACCCCAAGTGGCGGGACGACTGGAAGTCGGCCTGGGCGCTCGCCTACAAGCACAACGGGATCGCCGGCTCGGCGGGCAACTCGTACTGGAACGGCGGGAACCTCAGCAACGACGCCCGCGTCGGCTGCGCGAAAGACCGGGACTACGGCTATGCGGTGGTCTGCGCGAAGACGTTCTTCCAGATCGGCATGGGCGACCTGGCCGGCAAGCAGATCCTCGACGCCACCTTCCGCATCCAGCAGAGGCACGCGGGTTCCTGGAACTGCCAGTCCGGTGACATCCAGATCTGGGACACCGAGACCATCACCGGCAGCACCAGCTGGAACAACCAGCCGGCCTGGAAGCGCATGGTCGACTCCTCCAGCCAGTCCTACGGCGGCCGCAACTGCACCAGTGACGGCTCCCTCCTGGAACTGGACGTGACCTCCGCGGTCGGCGACGCCGCCCGCTGGAACTGGCCCGCCTGGACCATGGGCCTGAAGTCCTCCAACGACACGGTCGACGTCTCCTGGCGCAAGATGAACCCGGACAGCGCCCGCATCTCGACCCGGTACAACACGCTGCCGAACGCCCCGACCGACCGCTCGATGCAGCCGGAAGTGGCCTGCCAGGGCGGCGTGATCGGCAAGACCGACATGGTCGAGCTGCGCGCCCGTATCAGCGACGCCGAGGACAACGGCCTGAAGGCCGAGTTCCACTACTGGAACGCCGACGACTACGGCACTCTCAAGGCGTCCAAGATCGATGTGGCCAGCGGCGGTGTCGCCCTCCTGCGGGTCCCGCTCAGCGAGCTCACCGCCAACTCCTACCGGTGGGACGTACGCGGTCTCGACGAGGCCGGCGCGGGCCCCTGGGCCGGCCAGTGCGTGTTCTCCATCGACCGCAGCCGCCCCAGTGCGCTGCCGGGCGTCACCTCGGCCCAGTTCCCGGAGAACGACGACGTCAACACCGCCTACGCGCGCACCGAGGGCACCTTCGCCCTGAGCAACGGCGGGGTCTCCGACGTCACCCAGTACCAGTGGTACACGGCGGGCGACCCGACCGTCCGCACGGTCACCGCGGCGGCCAACGGCGCGGCACAGATCAAGTACACCCCGAACGCGGCCGGTCCGCACGCCCTCTACGTCCGGAGCCTCGACGCGGCGGGCAACCGCTCCGACGTGAAGCCGTACCACTTCTACGCCAAGCGCAAGGCCGAGCGCGACAAGCACGGTGACCTCAACGGCGACGGCATCATCGACATCTGGAGCGTGGACCCGGGATCGGGCCGCCTGTGGATGGTGCCGGGCAAGGGCAACGGCACCTTCGGCGAGCCCCGGCTGGTCGACAAGGGCAACTTCGCCAACGCCGTCTCGCTGAGCCAGTGGGGGAGCTTCGGCGAGGACTACTACGAGGACCTTGTCGTCCTGCGGCCCGCGGACGACGACGCCACCAACAACAAGCTGTACGTCTACCGGGGCGCGGGTGACGGCACCCTCCAGGACCCCGAGGCCCACCGGATCGAGCTGACGGCACGCAACAACGTCCACTGGGCCCAGGCCCAGCAGGCGCTGGCCATCGGCAGCGTCAACGACGACAACCTGGACGGGAAGATCGGGGAGGACGACCACCCCGACATGCTCGTGAAGGAGAACGGCACCCTCTGGCTGTACTTCGGTACCGGCGGGGCCAGCCTGCTGCCGCGCAACCTGCCGCCCGTCCCCCTCGGCAACGCCGACTGGCAGAACATGACCCTGATCGCCCCCGGCGACCTCAACGGCGACACGCTGCCGGAGATCTGGGCCCGTGACAAGACCACCGGCAAGATCCACCAGTACACCAGCCGCAAGGCCACCGACAGCGCGTCACCGGCCGCCCTCGACCTGACGGTGTACGGCGACCCCGCCGTCCGCACGAGCGCCATCGCCTCCGGCTTCACCGGCTCGGCCTTCCCGAACCTGCACAGCCTCGGCGACTTCGAGAAGGACGGCTTCGCCGACCTGTGGTCGCGCAACGCCAGCGGCGTCGTCAACAAGTACCCCGGCCGTCAGCCGCTCGACGGATCCGTCTTCGGGTCGGCCGTCCAGGTCGCCGTGAGCGGCACGCCCTGGAGCGAGTGCGCGTACGTCGACTCCGCCACGTCCACCGCCCAGGTCAAGCTGTGCGGGCCGATCCTGGCCAAGTTCAAGGCCAAGGGCGGTGTCACGCACTTCGGCAAGCCCTCGGGCAACGTCACCGAGACGGCTGACGGCGGCCGGTTCGTGCACCTGCGCACGAACGGTGCCGCCAGCGACAACGCCTCGATCTACTGGCACCCGAGCACCGGTGCCTGGCTGACCATGAACGCCATCCGCCAGAAGTGGATGTCGCTCGGCGCCGAGAAGAGCTTCCTCGGCTACCCGACCTCCGACGAGAACCTCACCTTCGACCAGGTCGGCTGGTTCTCCACCTTCACCGGATCCGGCGGCAGCGGCGCCATCTACTGGGCGCCCGAGACCGGCCCCTGGTCCCTCCACGGCACCATCTACAGCAAGTACCTCGCGACCGGCGGCCCCGGCGGCTGGCTCGGCTACCCGACCACCGACGAGGTCAACCACTCCGACGGCATCGGCCGCTACAACCACTTCCGGCACCGCAAGGAGACCTACGACACCGCCTCCATCTACTGGACGACCGAGACCCAGAAGGCCTGGTCCGTGCGCGGTGCCATCCGCCAGAAGTGGGTGAGCCTCGGCGCCGAGAAGAGCTTCCTGGGCTACCCGCAGTCCGACGAGTACGACGTCGCCGGCGGCCCCCGCGAGGACTTCAAGGGCGGCTACATCCGGCACAACCGCACCACCGGCGCCACCGTCGAGCACAAGCCGGGCGACCGCACCGCCCACCTGCGCAACGACCTGGCCGGTGACTTCAACGGCGACGGCCGCTCCGACATGGCCACCGTGTACGACTTCGGCAGCGGCACCACCGCGCTCTACGTCCTGCCCGCCAGCGAGGGCGGCGGTTTCCTGGCGCCCGTCCTCGCCTTCAACAGCGGCGCCGGCAACTTCAGCGCCGGCAACGCGCAGTGGGTCGCCGGTGACTTCAACGCCGACGGCCGCGACGACCTGGCCGCGTTGTACGACTACGGCGACGGCGACGGCCCCAACGGCCTGTTCACCTTCCTCGGCCAGGCGGACGGGACCTTCAAGTCCTTGCCGCGCAGTGCCTACGTCGGCGCGGGCAACTGGGACGCGTTCAAGGCGAAGCTGGTCGCCGGCGACTTCAACGGCGACGGCCGCGACGACGTGGCCATGTTCTACGACCACGGCGGCTCGACCGGCGCCCACACCTTCCTGTCCAAGCCGGACGGCACGTTCAACCCCTCCTTCGGCAGCTGGCGGTCGGGCAACGGCAACTGGTACTGGAACGAGTCCAAGCAGGTCGCGGGCGACTTCAACGGCGACGGCCGTGACGACATCCTCGCCCTGTACGGCCACGGCGACGGATCCGTCGAGGCGTACACGCTGCTCGGCAAGCCCGACGGCGGCCTCGCGGACCCCGTGAAGTCGTGGAACCGAAAGCCGGGTGACTGGTCGTACAGCGCCAGCAAGCTCACCTCGGGCGACTACAACGGCGACGGCCGTGCCGACGCCGCCATCATGTTCGACTACGGCCTTGGCCGCTCGGCCCTGTTCACGCTGACGGGCAAGCCCGACGGCGGGATCAACGAGGACTTCGTGAGCTGGACCCGTCCGGCGGGGTGGTTCGCGTTCAACCTCGGCAACTTGGTCTCCGGTGACACGGACAAGGACGGCCGCGACGACCTCTCGGTCATGTACAACGCCGCCAACGGCGCGACCTTGGCCTACACGTTCAAGGCCCGTCCCGACGGTGGCTTCAACGACCACCTGAGGAGCTGGGAGGCGCCGCCGGGCACCTGGTAGCCGGCTCCGCACATGACGCGGCCCCCAGGACCCGAAAGGGTCCTGGGGGCCGTTTGCGTCGTGCGGGCCTCGGACGTCAGTCCTTGATCTCGCAGATCGGGGCGCCCGAGGTGAGGGACGCGCCGACCTCGGCGGTCAGGCCGACGATGGTGCCCGCGCGGTGGGCGTTGAGGGGCTGCTCCATCTTCATGGCCTCGAGTACGACGATCAGCTCGCCCTCCTCGACCCGCTGGCCCTCCTCGACCGCGACCTTGACGATCGTGCCCTGCATCGGGGAGGCCAGGGTGTCGCCGGAGGCGGCCGGGCCCGACTTCTTGGCCGCGCGGCGCTTGGGCTTGGCGCCGCCGGCGGCGGCCGTGCGGGCCAGGGTCATGCCCAGGGACGACGGCAGCGAGACCTCGAGGCGCTTGCCGCCGACCTCGACGACCACCGTCTCGCGGCCCGGCTCGTCCTCGGTGTCCTCCGCGGCCGGGGCCGCGAACGCCGGGATCTCGTTGACGAACTCGGTCTCGATCCACCGGGTGTAGACGGTGAACGGGTTCCCGTCGGCGGGGGCGAAGGCCGGGTCGGTGACGACGGCGCGGTGGAACGGGAGGGCGGTGGCCATGCCCTCGATCTCGAACTCGGCGAGGGCGCGGGCGGCGCGCTGGAGCGCCTGCTCACGGGTGGCGCCGGTGACGATCAGCTTGGCGAGGAGGGAGTCCCAGGCCGGGCCGATGACCGAGCCGGACTCCACGCCCGCGTCGAGGCGGACGCCCGGACCCGAGGGCGGGGCGAACTTCGTCACGGTTCCCGGCGCCGGCAGGAAGCCGCGGCCCGGGTCCTCGCCGTTGATGCGGAACTCGATGGAGTGGCCGCGCAGGACGGGGTCCCCGTAGCCCAGCTCCTCGCCGTCGGCGATGCGGAACATCTCCCGGACCAGGTCGATGCCGGAGACCTCCTCGGTCACCGGGTGCTCGACCTGCAGACGGGTGTTGACCTCCAGGAAGGAGATCAGGCCGTCGGCGGAGACGAGGAACTCGACCGTGCCGGCGCCGACGTAGCCGGCCTCCTTCAGGATCGCCTTGGAGGCCGCGTACAGCTCCGCGTTCTGCGCCTCGGTGAGGAACGGCGCGGGGGCCTCCTCGACCAGCTTCTGGTGGCGGCGCTGCAGGGAGCAGTCACGGGTGGATACGACGACCACGTTGCCGTGGCTGTCGGCTAGGCACTGGGTCTCGACGTGCCGCGGCTTGTCGAGGTAGCGCTCGACGAAGCACTCGCCGCGGCCGAAGGCGGCGACGGCCTCGCGGACGGCGGAGTCGTAGAGCTCCGGCACCTCTTCGAGGGTGCGGGCGACCTTGAGGCCGCGGCCGCCGCCGCCGAAGGCCGCCTTGATGGCGATGGGCAGGCCGTGCTCCTTGGCGAAGGCGACGACCTCGTCGGACCCGGAGACCGGGTCCGGGGTGCCGGCGACCAGCGGCGCGCCGGCGCGCTGGGCGATGTGCCGGGCGGCGACCTTGTCACCCAGGTCGCGAATGGCCTGCGGCGGCGGACCGATCCAGGTCAGGCCGGCGTCGAGCACGGCCTGCGCGAATTCGGCGTTCTCGGAGAGGAAGCCGTATCCGGGATGGATGGCGTCCGCGCCGGAATCGGCTGCGGCCTGGAGGACCTTGGAGATGTCCAGGTAGCTGGCGGCCGGGGTGTCACCGCCCAACGCGAAAGCTTCGTCGGCCGCGCGGACGTGCAGAGCGTCCCGGTCCGGATCGGCGTAGACGGCTACGCTCGCGATCCCGGCGTCCCGGCAGGCCCGAGCAACGCGGACAGCGATTTCGCCACGGTTGGCGATGAGCACCTTGCGCACGATGGCTCCCTCCTTGAAACAAGCTGAGTTTAGGGACAGCCCACACGGCCTTACGACCCTTCCCCGGTGGTGAGCTTGCCCACACAGAGTGTGATTCGAGGCCCGCTCCACCGGGGAACCCTTGTGGCGCCCCAGGTCAGGGGGATCCCCGACTGCACAGTAACCCCGTATTACAGCCCGGGTCTCTGTCCTGCCGGTCAGCGGCCCCGGGTGATTCTTTGTCGAGTCCCTACGAACGGCCCACTCGTTCTGCGTGTGATCGCTGTGCGCGGCCGCTCCCGTAACGAAGCGGCCCGCCCCCCTTGTCCGCACGTTTACCCGTTAGTAGCCTCCTGGCGTCGAACAGGCTTGTGACGCGTGGGGGGTGGGGGAATCGTGCTGCGAAGACTCGTGGCCGGGTTGGCCGCGATCGTACTGGTGGCGGAAGCGGTCGTGCTCGTGTTCGTCCACATCGTGCTGGGCCGGACCACGGCCAACCAGTCGATGTCCATCGCGGGCAGCGATCCGGATGTCATGTCCAAGGCAACCTACGGCCTCGGCGCGGGCATGGGGGCCTTCCTCGTGCTGTGTGCCGTGCTCGCCGCCCTGGCGGCCGTCCGCGACCGCGCACCCGGCGGTTTCGCGCGCGCCGTGCTCGTCGCGGCCGCCGTCACCCACGGCGTGCTGGGCGTCCTCGCCGTCGTCCTGATCGGCTGGGGCGCCTTCGTGGCCACCTCGCTGATCCTGTGCCTGCTGGTGCTCACCCTGGTGCTCTACCCCGCCCCGCGCGCGAAGGACGCCCCGGGCGCGCAGGGCCCGCAGGACGCCCCGCCGCCGCTCGGGGAGCTCAGGCCCACAAATCCGTGATGGACACACCCAGTTCGCCCAGCAGTGAGCGCAGCAGCGGCAGCGACAGCCCGATCACGTTGCCGTGGTCCCCGTCGATGCCCTCGATGAACGGCGCCGACAGCCCGTCCAGGGTGAACGCGCCGGCCACGTGCAGCGGCTCGCCGCTGGCCACGTACGCGGCGACCTCCGCGTCCGTCGGCTCGCCGAAGCGCACCGTCGTGGAGGCCGTCGCCGAGACCTGACGTCCGCTGACCGTGTCGATCACGCAGTGCCCGGTGCGCAGGACGCCCGCCCGCCCGCGCATCGCCTTCCAGCGGGCCGCGGCCTCCGTCGCGTCCGCCGGCTTGCCCAGCGCCTCGCCGTCCAGCTCCAGCACCGAGTCGCAGCCGATCACCAGGGCGCCCGCGGCCTCCTCCAGGGCCGCCACCACCCCCGCCTTCGCCTCGGCCAGTGCCAGCGCCAGCTGGGCCGGCTCGTCGTGGTCCAGCGTGTCCTCGTCGAAGCCGCTGACGATCACGTGCGGGGCGAGCCCGGCCTGCCGCAGCAGGTTCAGCCGGGCGGGGGAGGCGGAGGCGAGGACGAGCGGGCGCGGTTCGGCAGTCATGCCCGCCATCGTAGGGGCGCCGCGGGGGAGCCCGGGCAGGCGGATCAGAAGTGGCCCACGCCCAGCACGTAGACGCCCACGAGCATGGCGAGGGCGAGCACCACCGTCATCCGCCGGATCATCGCCTGCGCGTCGCGCATGTCCTTCGGCGGCTCGTTCTCAGGGTCGGACCAGAGCATGCTCCGATCCTGTCCCCGGGACGGAGGGGGCGCCTGAGTACCCGTACTCAGGCGCCACCGTCCGTTCGCGTCATATTCCGCTTCGGGGGACCTATCCGGGCCAGTACGTACGGCCCCACGCGCGCGGCCCCGGCTGCGGCAGCCGGCGGCGCGCCACCCGGGCCGGCGCCGACCACTCGTCCGCCACCCGGGGCGCGCCCGGCGGCACCGAAGCCAGTGCCGCCGCGCGCGCTTGGACCACCGCCAGTGCGGCGGCCAGCTCCTCCGCGGTCGGATTGCCCTTGACGACCTTGATCACCACAGAGACCTCCTGGAGGGCTAGAGGGGGATGTTGCCGTGCTTCTTCGGCGGCAGGGACTCCCGCTTGGTGCGCAGCTGCCTCAGCCCCTTCACCACGTGCGCCCGGGTCTCGGACGGCATGGTCACCGCATCGACGTAACCGCGCTCGGCGGCCGTGTACGGGTTCAGCAGCGTGTCCTCGTACTCGGCGATGAGCCGCGCCCGGGTCTCCTCCACATCATCCGCCTCCGCGATGGCGCGGCGGTGCAGGATGTTCACGGCTCCCTGCGCTCCCATGACGGCGATCTGCGCGGTCGGCCAGGCCAGGTTCAGGTCCGCGCCGAGGTGCTTGGAGCCCATGACGTCGTAGGCGCCGCCGAAGGCCTTGCGGGTGATGACGGTGATCAGGGGGACGGTGGCCTCCGCGTACGCGTAGATCAGCTTCGCGCCGCGCCGGATGATGCCGTTGTACTCCTGGTCCGTGCCCGGCAGGAAGCCCGGTACGTCCACGAACGTCAGCACCGGGATGTTGAAGGCGTCGCACGTCCGGACGAACCTCGCCGCCTTCTCGGAGGCGTTGATGTCCAGGCAGCCGGCGAACTGCATCGGCTGGTTGGCGACGATGCCCACCGGGTGGCCCTCGACCCGGCCGAAGCCGGTCAGGATGTTCGGCGCGAAGAGGGACTGCGTCTCCAGGAACTCCGCGTCGTCGAGCACGTGCTCGATCACGGTGTGCATGTCGTACGGCTGGTTCGCGCTGTCCGGGATCAGCACGTCGAGCTCGCGGTCGGTGTCGCTGACCTCGGTGTCCGCCTCCTCGGGGAAGGCGGGCGGCTCGGAGAGGTTGTTCGACGGCAGGTACGCGAGGAGCGACTTCACGTACTCGATGGCGTCCTTCTCGTCGCCCGCCATGTGGTGCGCGACGCCGGAGGTGCTGTTGTGCGTCCGGGCCCCGCCCAGCTCCTCGAAGCCCACGTCCTCGCCGGTGACCGTCTTGATGACGTCCGGGCCGGTGATGAACATGTGCGAGGTCTGGTCGACCATGACCGTGAAGTCGGTGATGGCGGGCGAGTACACGGCGCCGCCCGCGCAGGGCCCGACGATCAGGCTGATCTGCGGGATCACGCCCGACGCGTGGACGTTGCGGCGGAAGATCTCCCCGTACATGCCCAGGGCGCTCACGCCCTCCTGGATGCGGGCGCCGCCGGAGTCGTTGATCCCGACCAGCGGGCAGCCGGTCTTCAGGGCGAAGTCCATGACCTTCATGATCTTCTGGCCGTAGACCTCGCCGAGGGCTCCGCCGAAGACGGTGAAGTCCTGCGAGAACACGGCGACCGGGCGGCCGTCCACCGTGCCGTAGCCGGTGACGACGCCGTCGCCGTACGGACGGGTCTTCTCCAGGCCGAAGGCGGTGGAGCGGTGCCGGGCGAACTCGTCCAGCTCGACGAAGGAGCCTTCGTCCAGCAGCAGGGCCACCCGCTCACGCGCCGTCAGCTTGCCCTTGGCGTGCTGCTTCTCCACGGCACGCGCGGATCCGGCGTGGGTGGCCTCGTCGATGCGGCGCTGCAGATCCGCGATCTTGCCCGCGGTGGTGTGCATGTCGATCGGCTCTGACGGTTGTGACATCGGGGTCGCGGCTCCCTGCGTGGTGTCAACTGCCTGGTCAATTGATTGACTACTGCTGGCTACTGGTGCGTAGCGTATCGGCGGGCATGGCGCTCGGCAGTGCGGCGTTTGACACACCTAATGTGGCTTGCATGACGCCATCAGATGCCTCAGCAGGTGCTTCAGCGGGTCGCTGGTCGAATCTGGACCGGCCGCCCCTCAACGCCGCAGCGCTCCAGCGGGCCCTCGTCACCGGGGACGGGCTGTGGACCTCCCTGGAGGTCGTCGCCGCCACCGGGTCCACCAACACCGATCTCGCCGCCCGGGCGGAGGGGCTGCCCGAGGGGGCCGTGCTCGTCGCCGAGGAGCAGACCGCCGGGCGCGGGCGGCTCGACCGCAGCTGGGTCGCGCCCGCCCGGTCCGGGCTGTTCTTCTCCGTCCTGCTCAAGCCGGGCGCAGCCGTGCCGCAGGAGCGGTGGGGGTGGCTGACCCTGCTGGCCGGGGTGGCCACCGCGACCGGGCTCTCCCGGGCGGCGGGCGTGGACACCGGCCTCAAATGGCCCAACGACCTGCTGGTCACCGTGGACGGCGAGGAGCGCAAGACCGGCGGGATCCTCGCCGAGCGGGTCGCCGACGGCGTCGTCATCGGGATCGGGCTCAACGTCACCCTGACCGAGGGCGAGCTGCCGGTGCCGGCCGCCGGCTCCCTGGCGCTGGCCAAGGCCACCGTCACCGACCGGGACCCGCTGCTGCGGGCCGTGCTGCGGTCGCTGGAGCAGTGGTACGGGAACTGGCGCGCGGCCGGCGGCGACCCCGCGTCCAGCGGCCTCCAGGAGACCTACGCGGCGGGCTGCGCGACGCTCGGCCGCCACGTCCGCGCCGAGCTCCCGGGCGGCCGCACGCTCACCGGAACGGCCGAAGCCGTCGACGCCGACGGCCGCCTGGTGATCCGTACCGCCGCCGACGAGCACGAGGCGGTGGGGGCGGGCGACGTGGTGCACCTGAGGTCCGTGCACTGACCCGGCGCAAAGCCGGGGAGGGGGAGTGAGCTACGGCACACCTGCCGTATGGTTTAGGCGATCCCGGTACTCGTGGTGATCAACCGGTTCGGCAGGGCAGTGCGCACGGCAATGGACAGGAGGCGGCCCTTGACCGTCGACGACTCTACGTCCAGCGCGTCCGCCTCCGGGCCCTCGGGTCCGGGCACCCCCATCGGGCGTGACCAGCACACCCCGCACCACGAGGTGGACCACACGGCCCAGCCCACAGCGGACCCCCTCGCCATCCGGCTCGAACAGCTGATCCTGGGCGCCGAGCGCCGGTACACGCCCTTCCAGGCCGCCCGCAGCGCCGGCGTCTCGATGGAGCTCGCCTCCCGCTTCTGGCGGGCGATGGGCTTCGCGGACATCGGCCAGGCCAAGGCCCTGACGGAGGCGGACGTACTGGCGCTGCGCCGCCTCGCCGGCCTGGTGGAGGCCGGGCTGCTGTCCGAGCCCATGGCGGTGCAGGTGGCCCGGTCGACCGGGCAGACCACGGCGCGGCTGGCCGAGTGGCAGATCGACTCGTTCCTGGAGGGGCTCACGGAGCCGCCGGAGCCCGGGATGACCCGTACGGAGGTCACGTACCCGCTGGTCGAGCTGCTGCTGCCGGAGCTGGAGGAGTTCCTCGTCTACGTGTGGCGGCGCCAGCTGGCGGCCGCCACCGGGCGCGTCGTGCAGGTGGCGGACGACGAGGAGATGGTCGACCGGCGGCTCGCGGTGGGCTTCGCGGACCTGGTGGGCTTCACCCGGCTGACGCGGCGGCTGGAGGAGGAGGAGCTCGGCGAGCTCGTCGAATCCTTCGAGACCACGTCGGCGGACCTGGTGGCGGCGCACGGCGGCCGGCTGATCAAGACGCTCGGCGACGAGGTGCTGTACTGCGCCGACGACGCGGCGACGGCGGCCGAGATCGCGCTGCGGCTGATCGAGACCATGGAGGCCGATCCGCAGATGCCCGAGCTGCGGGTCGGGATCGCCTTCGGCACGGTGACGACCCGGATGGGCGACGTCTTCGGGACCACGGTGAACCTGGCGAGCCGGCTGACGTCGATAGCTCCGAAGGACGCGGTGCTGGTGGACGGGGCCATGGCGGAGGAGCTCGGCCGGACCGGGGCCGCGCCGGTCTCCGAGAAGGAGGCCGAGGCGGAGGGTGGCGGCGCCTACCGCTTCGCGCTCCAGCCGATGTGGCAGCGGCCGGTGCGCGGGCTGGGCGTCGTGGAGCCCTGGTCGCTGACGCGCAGGAAGCCCAAGCACCCGGCCTGAGGCCGCGGCGGAGCCCCGGGGGCCCGGACCCCACGAGGCCTGCCCCCCGCGCCCTGCGGGACGCCCCTGCACCCCCCGAGGCATACCCGAGCACTCCTGAGGCGCGGCCCAGGCCCTTCGAGGCGGGCCCGGAGCCCTTGACCGGACGGCTGCCCCGCGCACTAGAGTGCGGCGATAACGCTCGTTAACCGAGAGGGTCGCAGGCATGTCTGAGCAGCGCTTCGGAGAGTTCGTCGCGGTACGCCGGGAAGGCGACGGGCACGTCGCGGAGCTGGCGATGGACCGCCCCAAGGCGATGAACGCGGTGTCCACGGAGATGGCCCGGTCCATCGGCGCGGCCTGCGCCGCGCTCGCGGCGGACCCGTCGGTCCGGGTGGTCGTGCTCTCCTCCACCGCGGAGCGGGCCTTCTGCGTGGGCGCGGACCTCAAGGAGCGGAACTCGCTCTCGGACGCCGAGCTGGTGCGCCAGCGGCCGACCACGCGCGGGGCGTACGGGGGCGTGCTGGAGCTTCCGGTGCCCACCATCGCCGCCGTGCACGGCTTCGCCCTGGGCGGCGGCTTCGAGCTGGCCCTCGCCTGTGACGTGATCGTCGCCGACGAGAGCGCCGTGGTCGGGCTGCCCGAGGTGTCGGTGGGGGTGATCCCGGGCGGCGGGGGCACGCAGCTGCTGCCGCGCCGGGTGGGCGCCGCGCGGGCGGCCGAGCTGATCTTCACGGCGCGCCGGGTGGAGGCGTCCGAGGCGCTGTCGCTGGGGCTGGTGGACTCGCTGGTCCCGGCCGGGCAGGACAGGGCCGAGGCGCTCGCGCTGGCGTCGCGGATGGCGGCGAACTCCCCGGTGGGCCTGCGGGCGGCCAAGCGCGCGCTGCGGCTGGGGCACGGGATGGACCTGGCGGCCGGTCTGGAGATCGAGGACGCGGCCTGGCGGACGGTGGCCTTCTCGGGCGACCGGGCGGAGGGCGTGGCGGCGTTCAACGAGAAGCGGAAGCCGAACTGGCCCGGTGAGTAGCCGGGCCGTGCCCCCGGCCGGCGTTCGTGATCTTGCGAGCGTCGAAACTCGCGCCGAGTTGTCACTAAATCGGATAAAACTCCCTAATCTGGGGTGATGGGAGTTGACGGGCGGCTGCGAGCCGTGGTGGGCCTCGCTCAGGCGATGGCCGCGGCGTGCGCGCCGCGCGACAGTGTGCGGGCGGCCGCACGGGGAGCGCGGGTGGCGCTGGACGGCTCCTTCGCCGCGATCTCCGCCTGGGAGCGCGAGCGGGGCAGCCTGCGCGTGCTCGTGAACGAGGGGGAGCGGCGGCCGGGGGAGGAGGAGTTCCCCGCGGACGAGTGCTATCCCGTGCACGACTTCCCCGAGATTGCCGAGTTCCTGCACGAGCGCTGGGTGGGCGGCGGCGGCCCGCACGCCTGGGTCGAGAGCGCGGTCGGCGACCGGCCCGGGCGGCGCGGCGAGGCCCTGCGCCGCCGCGGGCGCGGCACCTGCGTGGTCGCGCCGATCGTGCTCAGCGGGCGGGCCTGGGGCGAGCTGTACGTGGCCCGGGACGAGGGGCTGCCCGACTTCGACGAGGACGACGCCGAGTTCGCGACCGTCCTGGCCGCCGTGGTCGCGGCCGGGCTCGCCCAGAACGAACGCCTGGAAGAGGCCCGGCGCCTCGCCTTCACCGACCCCCTCACCGGCCTCGCCAACCGGCGGGCCGTCGACATGCGGCTCGACGAGGCCCTGGAGGAGCACCGGCGGACCGGAGCCGTGGTCAGCCTGGTGGTCTGCGACCTCAACGGGCTGAAGAAGGTCAACGACACCCTGGGCCACGCCATGGGCGACCGGCTGCTGGAGCGGTTCGGGTCGGTGTTGAGCCTGTGCGGGGCCATGCTGCCCGGCGCGCTGGTGGCGCGCCTCGGCGGCGACGAGTTCTGCCTGGTGGGGGTCGGCCCCACGGCGGACGAGGTGGTGCGGGTCACCGAGGAGCTGTGCACCCGGGCCGCCGAGCTGGACCTGGGCGAGGGCGTGGCCTGCGGGGTGGCCTCCACCGGGGACCCGATCGGGCTGGTGAAGTCCTCCCGCCGGCTGTTCCGCCTCGCGGACGCCGCCCAGTACAAGGCCAAGGCCGCGCGCTCCCCGAAGCCGGTGGTGGCCGGCCGGGACACCGCCGTGGTCCGCCTCGCGGACGCCGCCGCCGAAGCCGCCGCCGAGGCCGCCTCGGGCGAGCGCCGCCGCTTCCGCGGTCGCCCGTGAGCGCTCCGGCCGCCGGGCCGCCGAGAGGCCCGTTCGGAAGGGGTGACATGAAGCGATTCAATCCGTAGGGTGCTGAATATGGATATGCACACTGTCGTGGTGGGGACGTCCGGGACCACCGCCGAGGACGTCATCGCCGTCGCCCGCGGCAACGCGCGGGTCGAGCTGTCCGGCGAGGCGCTCGAAGCGCTCGCCCGCTCCCGGGAGATCGTCGACGCGCTCGCCGCCAAGCCCGAGCCCGTCTACGGGGTGTCCACCGGCTTCGGCGCGCTGGCCTCCCGGCACATCAGCCCCGAGCTGCGCGCCCAGCTCCAGCGCAACATCGTCCGCTCGCACGCCGCCGGCATGGGCCCGCGCGTCGAGCGGGAGGTCGTCCGCGCGCTGATGTTCCTGCGGCTCAAGACCGTCGCCTCCGGGCACACCGGCGTCCGGCCCTCGGTGGCCCGGACCATGGCCGACGTGCTCAACGCCGGGATCACCCCCGTCGTACACGAGTACGGCTCCCTCGGCTGCTCCGGCGACCTGGCGCCGCTCTCCCACTGCGCGCTCGCGCTGATGGGCGAGGGCGACGCCGAGGGCCCGGAAGGGGTCGTGCGCCCCGCCGGCGAACTGCTCGCCGAAGCCGGGATCGAGCCCGTCGAGCTCCGCGAGAAGGAGGGCCTGGCCCTCCTCAACGGCACCGACGGCATGCTCGGCATGCTGGTCATGGCCCTCGCCGACCTCGGCAAGCTGTACACCTCCGCCGACATCACCGCCGCGCTGACCCTGGAGGCCCTGCTCGGCACGGAGAAGGTGCTCCAGCCCGAGCTGCACGCCATCCGCCCGCACCCCGGCCAGGGCGCCTCCGCCGCCAACATGGCCGCCGTCCTGAAGGGCTCCGGGCTCACCGGGCACTACCAGGAGGAGTCCGCTCCGCGCGTGCAGGACGCCTACTCCGTGCGCTGCGCCCCGCAGGTCGCGGGCGCCGGACGCGACACCATGGCGCACGCCGCCCTGGTCGCCTCCCGCGAGCTGGCCGCCGCCGTCGACAACCCGGTCGTCCTGCCCGACGGGCGCGTGGAGTCCAACGGCAACTTCCACGGCGCGCCCGTCGCCTACGTCCTGGACTTCCTGGCCATCGCGGCGGCCGACCTCGGCTCCATCGCCGAGCGCCGCACCGACCGGCTGCTCGACAAGAACCGCTCGCACGGCCTGCCCCCGTTCCTCGCGGACGACGCCGGCGTGGACTCCGGTCTGATGATCGCCCAGTACACCCAGGCCGCCCTGGTCAGCGAGATGAAGCGGCTCGCGGTGCCGGCCTCGGCCGACTCCATCCCCTCCTCCGCCATGCAGGAGGACCACGTCTCCATGGGCTGGTCGGCCGCGCGCAAGCTCCGTACCGCCGTGGACAACCTCACCCGGATCATCGCGATCGAGCTGTACGCCGCCACCCGCGCCATCGAGCTGCGCCACGGGCTCACCGCGGCCCCGGCGAGCCTCGCCGCGATCGAGGCCGCCCGCGCGGCGGGAGTGCGGGGCCCGGGGCCGGACCGGTTCCTCGCGCCCGACCTGGCCGCCGCCGACGAGTTCGTCCGCACGGGCGCCCTCGTGGCCGCGGTGGAGGGCGTGACGGGCCCGCTGGCCTGACGGCCGCCGGAGCGCACCGCAGGCGAAGGGGCCGCCCCACCGGGGCGGCCCCTTCGCCCTACGCGGTGCGCGAGCGGCGTACGGAGAAGGTCACGAAGCCGGCCCCGACGCCGAGGCAGAGCGTGCCGCCCAGGAGGTAGGGGGTGGTGTCGACGGACCCGGTGTCGGCGAGGGTGACGGGCGCCTGGGGGGCCCGGTCCTGCGGCGCGCGGCCCGGCTGCGCGGAGCCCTCCTGCGCCTGCGCGGCCGTACGGGCCGCGTTCGCGGCGGCGGGCGGCTCGGAGCCGCCCTGGCCGGGCCCCGGCGCGGTGGCGCCCGCCGACGGCACGAACCAGAGGGCGGCGAGCAGGGTGGTCGCTCCGAGAGCGGTGAGCAGCGGTCGGCGTGCGGACACGGTGCGATCCCCCTTGTGGCAGCAGCGAATTGGCCGTGTGCGGTGATGCTACGGAAAGGGGCGGGTCGTGGGAAAGTCAGGGCTTCCGCGGGCTTACGCTCCGTCGTATGAACTCTTCTGAGACATCACGATACGTACGGCTTCGGGTCGATTTGGTCCTTGAGGTGCCGGACCCACAGGCACTGACGGGGGCCGCGCTCGACCACATCAAGGCCGACGAGTTCATGCCGGACGAGGAGCGCGGCCACGCCGAGTCCGCCGTGCGGGAGGACGAGTCGGAGGCGCTCGCCTACCTGGTCGACCCCACTGACCTGGTCGCCGACATCCCGGGCGTGGAGCTGGCGCAGGCCTCGTGGAGCAGCGAGCCCGTCGAATACGACCCCGAGTCCATGGAGTGGGACCTGGACGAGGAAGATGGTGACTTCGACGAAGAACCCGACAACGCCTGACCGTGTGGTCGCCCACACTCCAACGGAATGTGGAACCGATCCGCCGCGTTAACGCGTTGTCAGGACGAGGCAGGGGGCCATGCCCCCTGCCCGGCCCAACCCCGGGACGGCAGCCTCGGGGTTTCCGGCAACGATGGAGTGGCGTGTGAGGACGGACAACAAGCGGCGGAGAAGGTCCCTGGTGGCCGTATCCGCCGTGCTCGGCGGTGTACTGATGCTCTCGGCGTGCAACGGCGGGGGTGGGGACAAGCCGAACGCGAGCGAGAGCAGCAAATCCCAGGCGGACGTCGACGCGGCGGCGGCCAAGGACACCTCGAAGGCCCGAATAGCCATCACGCCCAAGGACGGCGCCACCAACGTCGGCCTGAACGACTCCGCCAACGTCGCCGTCAGCGACGGCACGCTGACCAAGGTCGAGCTGAAGACCGCCGAGGGCGCCGCCGTGGCCGGCAAGATCGCCGCGGACGGCAAGAGCTGGAAGCCGGACGCCGCGCTCAAGCGCTCCACCAAGTACGCCCTGTCGGCCACCGCGAAGGACGCCGACGGCCGCGAGGCGCACGAGAACGCCTCGTTCACCACCGTCTCCCCGGAGAACAGCTTCATCGGCTCCTTCGTCCCGGACGAGGGCCAGACGGTCGGCGTGGGCATGCCGGTCTCGATCACCTTCAACAAGCCGATCAAGGACAAGAAGGCGGTCCAGGCGGCCATCTCCGTCTCCTCCAGCAGCGGCCAGGAAGTCGTCGGCCACTGGTTCGGCGCGCAGCGGCTGGACTTCCGCCCCGAGCAGTACTGGCAGGCGAACTCCACCGTCACGCTGAAGCTGGCGCTGGAGGGCGTGCAGGGCGCGCCCGGTGTCCAGGGCGTCCAGAGCAAGACCGTCACCTTCAAGATCGGCCGCAGCCAGGTCTCCACGGTCGACACGAAGACGAAGAAGATGACGGTCACCCGGGACGGCGCGGTCCTCAAGACCATCCCGATCTCGGCGGGCTCCCCGGAGAACCCGACGTACAACGGCCAGATGGTGATCTCCGAGAAGTTCAAGGAGACCCGGATGAACGGCGCCACCGTCGGCTTCACGGACGACGACGGCAAGGGCGAGTACGACATCAAGGACGTCCCGCACGCGATGCGGCTGTCCACCTCGGGCACCTTCATCCACGGCAACTACTGGGGCGCCGACTCGATCTTCGGCAGCGTCAACACCAGCCACGGCTGTGTCGGCCTGAACGACGCCAAGGGCGCGGGCGACCCGAACCAGCAGGCGGCCTGGTTCTACGACAACTCGCTCATCGGCGACGTGGTCACCGTGGTCAACTCCCCGGACAAGACCATCGCCCCGGACAACGGCCTCAACGGCTGGAACATGAACTGGGCGGAGTGGAAGGCGGGCGCGGCCGTCTGACGGCACGTCCGACCCCTCCTCTGACCTCGCGGTACCTCCGGCGGACGGCCGGGAACCCCACCGGTTCCCGGCCGTCCGCCGTTTCGTACGCCTAGGTCATGCGCCTGCTGGAAGGGCGCTGCGCGGAGCACGGCCTCATCGCCTCGGCCACGGTCACCCGGACAGCGCGCGCGTGAAGCGTGCGGCGCGGGCGGCGACGGTCCGCCGCGGCCGGCTGACGGTGACCGAAAACGCCTGACCACAGGCCCTGGAGTCTGACTAGGGTCGGGGGATGACGATCCGAGCTCTGCCCGTGCCCCCGACCAACACCCAGGTGGACGACTGGTGGGCGGTCCTGGTCGCCGCCTCGGCCGCCGACCAGCCGACGCTGCCCGTGCCCTCCCGGCTGGAGGCCGCCGGGCGGCTGTGCGTGGCGCCGGCCCGGGCCCGGGCCGTGCTCTGGGCGGCGGACGAGGCGCAGGGCGTGGCGGGACTGCTCCTGTTCACGGACGAGGCCAACCGCCACACCGCGGTCCTGGACGTGCTGACGGTCCGTCCGGACGCCCGGCGGCAGGGCATCGGCAGCGCCCTGTGGCAGGAGGTCCGCGGGGAACTGCTCGCGCAGGGGCGGACCTCGGTCGCGGCGATGGTGGACCTCGGCGGGCCCGGGCAGGCGTTCGCGGAGTCGCTCGGGTTCGAAAACGTCCTGCCGATGGCCTGGTACACGCAGGACGTACCGGCCCCGCCCGCCGGCCAAGGGGCTGCGGTCCCGGTCGCGCCCGGCTACGAACTGCACGCGTGGCACGGCCTGGTGCCGGACGACTGGGCGGGAGCCGTGGCCAGGGCCCACGGGGCGATGGAGGACGCCCCGACGGGGGACATGGACGAGAAGATCGAGTCCTGGACGGCCGAGCGGCTGCACGCCGCGCACCGGCTGATCCTGGACCGGGGCGGCGAGCTGACCACGGTCGCCGCGGTCACCCCGGCCGGCGAGGTGGCCGCGTACACGGAGCTGGTCCTGCCGGACCCCGGCGGGGCCCGCGCCCTCCAGTACGACACGGTCGTCGTGCCCGCCCACCGCGGCCACGGCCTCGGGCGCGCGGTGAAGCTGCGCATGCTGAACCTGGCCGCGCACCGCTACCCCGCGCTCCGGCAGATCGCCACGACCGTCGCGGACGAGAACACCCCGATGCGCACGGTCAACGAAACCCTGGGCTACCGCCGGGAGCGCGGCGCGGCGTACTACCAGCTCAAGCTGTAGGCAAGGGGGCGAGAGCGGAGCCCTGCCGGGACCGGTCCGCTGCCTCGTCCAGCTCGCGGATGAACGCGGGCAGCGCCGCCGGCGCGATCCGCGCGACGGCCTGCCGCAGAGCGGTCCCCGGGGGCCGGGCGCCGCTCCCCCCGAGGCGGGCGGGGGCTACTGCGCCGGCGCCACGCCGATCGGGCAGCTGACGCCCGTGCCGCCGATGCCGCAGTAGCCGCCCGGGTTCTTGTCGAGGTACTGCTGGTGGTGAGCCTCCGCCGGCCAGAACGGGCGGTCCGTCGCCGGGAGGACCGCCGTGGTGATGGCGCCGTGGCCCGAGGCGGTGAGGACCTGCTGGTAGGCCTCGCGGGAGGCCTCCGCCGCCTGCTGGTGGGCGGGGGAGTGGGTGTAGAGCGCCGAGCGGTACTGGGTGCCCACGTCGTTGCCCTGGCGGAAGCCCTGGGTCGGGTCGTGGGACTCCCAGAAGAGCTTGAGCAGGGCGGCGTACGGGACCACCGCCGGGTCGAAGACCACCCGGACGACCTCCGTGTGCCCGGTCCGGCCCGAGCAGACCTCCTCGTAGGTCGGGTTCTCGGTGAAGCCGCCCTGGTAGCCGGCCAGGGTGGTCCAGACCCCGGGGGTCTGCCAGAACTTGCGCTCCGCGCCCCAGAAACAGCCCAGCCCGAAGTCGGCGACCTCCAGGCCTTCCGGATAGGGGCCGGCCAGCGGATTGCCCAGCACGGTGTGCTTCGCGGGCAGGTCGAACAACGGCTCAGGGCGGCCCTTCAGGGCCTCCTCGCGAGTGGGGAGCTCGGGCGTGCGGCGGTACGAGAACATGGATTCCCTCCTTGTACGGATGACAACGGGCACGGGCGGGCCCGGATTCCCGAGCCGCCCCACCAGGCCGTGCGGTCCTTCCGTAAGACCCCGCCGCGGAGCCGCGGTCGGCTCCCCCGTCAGCCCGGCAGGGTCGCCGGGGAGCCGCCGTTCGCCTCGTAGCCCGCCACCGCCAGGGCGCGGTACACCGCGTACTGGGCCGCCGGGTCCTCCGAGGCCGACCACGGCAGGGCGCCCACGTAGCCGTCCACGTGCCGGACCTGCTCCATGGCCTCCGCCCAACGCTCCATGTTGACCAGGAACAGCAGCAGCAGGTGCCGTACGTGCGCCAGCATCGGGTCGTCCGGGCGCGCCGTGTGGACCGCGTACAGCGCGCCCTCCACCGCCCGCGTCACGACCGCGCTCTGGTAGAAGCTCCCGATCATGACCACGTCCGGCAGGTTCTCGTACACCGCGAACAGCGGCAGCGCCGCCAGCAGCGAGCCGTGCGGGGCGCGGGCCGCGGCCGCGTGCGAGAAGGCGTCCGCGTGCTCCCGCGAGCCGTGCCACTTCCCGCACCAGTAGTGCAGCGCGGCCAGGTGCGCGCCCATGTGCGCCGGCGCCCGGTCCAGGACCTTCGCCCACAGCACGTCGAACTCGGCCTCCGAGTAGGCGAGCCCCCGCGCGATCGCCAGCTCCGTGATGTACGGGACCGGGTCGCCCGGCGACAGCAGCGCCGCCTTGCGGCACGCCTCCCGGGCCTCCTCCAGGATGATCCGGTGGTCCTGCGAGCCGACGCCGCCCGAGCTCCGCCACGCCTGCTGCACCAGCAGTTCCGCGTGCACCTGCGCGCCGCCCGCGTCCTTCTCCGCCTCCAGCCGCCACGCCTTCAGCCACTGCGCGCCCACCCCTGGCTGCTGTACGAGCTCCAGCGCCGCCGCCCCGCCGAAGGCCTGCACGCGCTGCCAGCGCAGCTCGCCGTCCTTCGGGGTCCCGGCGAGCAGCTGCGAGGCCGCCTGCCACTGGCCGCTGCCCCGGACGTGGTCCAGGGCGTCCATCAGGTCCTGGTCCGGCCCGGGGATCCGGATGTCGAGGTCCTCCTGCCGGTCGAATCCGTAGTTCGCGGGGTCGGCGGCGTCCGGACTGCCGGGGGCGACGAGCCGGATACCGCCGCGCTTGCGCCGTATGTACGGACCGATGACGAACACGATCAACAGGATCGTGAACAGGAACCACAGAATCTCCATGCCACAAGCGAACCAGACCGAGGGGGCCGCAGGCCAATGGCGGTCCCTCCACCGTCCACGGCCCGGCCGGGAGAGCAGTCATCCCCAAGGGGGGCTTAGGCTCTGCCCATGAGCGACGACAGCCACGAGCACCAGAGCTTCGAGACCCGCGCGATCCACGCGGGCAACACGGCGGACCCGCTGACCGGCGCGGTCGTACCGCCGATCTACCAGGTGTCCACGTACAAGCAGGACGGCGTGGGGGGCCTGCGCGGCGGCTACGAGTACAGCCGCAGCGCCAACCCGACCCGCACCGCCCTGGAGGAGAACCTCGCGGCGCTGGAGGGCGGCCGGCGCGGGCTGGCCTTCGCGTCCGGGCTCGCCGCCGAGGACTGCCTGCTGCGGACGATGCTCTCCCCGGGCGACCACGTGGTCATCCCCAACGACGCCTACGGCGGCACCTTCCGCCTCTTCGCGAAGGTCGTCTCCCGCTGGGGCGTGGAGTGGTCGGTGGCCGACACCTCCGACGCGGCCGCCGTGCGCGCCGCGATCACCCCCAAGACCAAGCTCGTCTGGGTCGAGACCCCGTCCAACCCGCTGCTCGGCATCACCGACATCGCCGTGGTCGCCGACATCGCGCGCACCGCCGGCGCCCGGCTGGTCGTGGACAACACCTTCGCCTCCCCCTACCTGCAGCAGCCCCTCGCGCTGGGCGCGGACGTGGTCCTGCACTCGCTGACCAAGTACATGGGCGGGCACTCCGACGTGGTCGGCGGCGCGCTGGTCACCGCCGACGCGGCGCTGGGCGAGGAGCTGGCCTACCACCAGAACGCCATGGGCGCGGTCGCCGGGCCGTTCGACTCCTGGATCGTGCTGCGCGGCATCAAGACCCTGGCCGTGCGCATGGACCGGCACGCGGAGAACGCGGCCAAGGTCGCCGAGATGCTGACCCGCCACCCCAAGGTCACCCAGGTCCTGTACCCGGGCCTGCCGGAGCACCCGGGCCACGACATCGCCGCCAAGCAGATGCGGAACTTCGGCGGGATGATCTCCTTCCGGGTCGCCGGCGGCGAGGAGGCGGCGGTCGAGGTCTGCAACCGCGCCAAGCTGTTCACGCTGGGCGAGTCCCTCGGCGGCGTCGAGTCCCTGATCGAGCACCCGGGCCGCATGACGCACGCCTCGGTGGTGGGATCGGCCCTCGAGGTCCCCGCGGACCTGGTCCGCCTGTCGGTCGGCATCGAGAACGCCGACGACCTCCTCGCGGACCTGGCCCAGGCCCTGGGCTGACGGCCGTGCCCCCGGAGGGCTGGGTCACCAGCCCTCCAGGGGCGGTGAGATGTCCGCCGGCGGCGTGGTCCACGGCTGCGTCAGCGCGGCCCAGACCGTGAAGGCCGCCGCCGCGGCGAAGAGCAGCGCCCAACCAATCCCGCGCAGCGCCCGGCGGCGGCGCAGCAGGCGGTCGCCGCGGGCCGCCGCGCCGGCCGCCAGGCCCGCCGGGACCGCCGGGTAGGGGCCGTCCATGAGCCGCCTGGCCCGGTCCTCCTTCCGGTCCGGGAACCCGCTCACCGCAGCTCCGCCACGGCTCGATTGCACAGCACCCGCACCCGCTCGGCCGTCAACCCGAGCTGCGCCGCCGTGACCTCCTCCGCGACCCCCTCGTAGATCCGCAGGACGAGGACGAGCCGCTCCAGCGGGCTCAGCCGGGCCAGTACGCCGTGGCCTCCCTGGTGGCGCCGGCCGGTGCGGGCGAAGGCGGCGCACAGCTCCTGGCGGGTGAAGTCGTACGGATCGTCCCCGCGCAGCCGCGCCCAGTGCGCGTACGTCCGGGCCAGCGCGCCGGCCAGCAGCCGGCGCGCGGGCTCCGGCTCACCGGTCAGCAGGATCGCGACGTGCAGCAGCCGCCCCGCCGCACCCGCGACGAAGGCCTGGAACTCCGTGTAGGAGCCCGCCCGTTGTCCTACCGCCCGCATGCCTCACATAGTGCGGGCAGCGGGTCCGCCCCGGTCAAGACTCAGGACGCAGGGCCGGCGTCGGCGACGGCCGCCATCAGTTCCGACAGCGACAGGTTGAAGCGGGTCAGCAGCTTCGTGAAGGACTCGCGCTCCTGCTCGCTCCACTCCTCCGTCACGCGCGCCATCAGCTCGCGCCGCGAGGAGCGCACCTCCTCCAGCCGTGCCAGCCCGCGCGCCGACAGGGCGAGCACCACGGCCCGCCCGTCCTCGGGGTGCGAGGTCCGCTTGACCAGTCCGCCGTCGACCAGCGGGGCGACCTGCCGGGTCACGGTGGAGGAGTCGATGCCCATGCCGCCGGCGAGCGCCTTGACGCCCATCGGCCCCTCCAGGTCGAGCCGGTTCAGCAGCAGGTACGCGGCCCGGTCCATCGAGTTGCGGGCCTGGCCGACACCGCCCAGGCGGGTCTGCTCGGCGCGCCGCGCGAAGACCGCCACCTGGTGCTGGAGCGCGTCGAGGAGCCCGGCTCCGGCAGGCGCTTCGCCCGCCGCGGGCAGATCGGAATTGGCCGGGGATGAAGGCATGGCCGTGGGCTCTCTTCGCATGGGTCCGACAAGGATGGGGGACAGCGTACGCGGCCGTGCGGTGGCTCGTACGGCGCGTACGAGAACTAGTACGGCCGGTCCGCGCGGGCGCTCCGAGGCCGCCCCGGATGGCGTGATTTCGCCCTTCTCGCACCCCTTCCCGCCTCCTCGCCGCGCTGCTTCCCGCCCTGCTTCCGGCGGCGGCTCCGGGGGCCGTACGGGCCCCTTCCGCGGTTCCCCCGCCTCCCCCTCGCGCCCCCTTCGCCGCGCTGAGCCCGGACGCCCGCGTGCTGCGAGACTGGCGGCATGAACTACCGCGTGCCCGAGCCCGTCCCACAGGTCATCCTCGACGACGTCCGGGGGGCTCAGAAGATGCTCTCCGGCGTCTCCCGGGTGACCGCGATGGAGGGCAGCAGGCACCTCTCCTCACTCACCGGCTCCCCGGTCCACCTCAAGTGCGAGAACCTCCAGCGCACCGGCTCCTTCAAGCTGCGCGGGGCGTACGTGCGCATCGCCGGCCTGCGCCCCGAGCAGCGGGCCGCGGGCGTCGTGGCGGCCTCCGCCGGAAACCACGCGCAAGGCGTGGCGCTGGCCTCCTCCCTCCTCGGGGTCCGCTCCACGGTGTTCATGCCCCTCGGCGCGCCGCTGCCCAAGGTGGCCGCGACCCAGGAGTACGGCGCCGAGGTGCGCATGCACGGGCACGTCGTCGACGAGACCCTGGCCGCCGCCCAGGAGTACGCGGACCGCACCGGGGCGGTGTTCATCCACCCCTTCGACCACCGCGACATCATCGCGGGCCAGGGCACGGTGGGCCTGGAGATCCTCGAACAGTGCCCCGAGGTGCGCACGATCCTCGTCGGCATCGGGGGCGGCGGTCTCGCCGCCGGAGTCGCGGTCGCGGTGAAGGCGCTGCGCCCCGACGTGAAGGTGATCGGCGTCCAGGCGGCGGGCGCGGCCGCCTACCCGCCCTCGCTGAAGGTCGGGCACCCGGTGTCGATCGACAACCCGAACACGATGGCGGACGGTATCAAGGTCGGGCGCCCCGGGGACGTCCCCTTCAGAATCATCGGCGAACTCCTCGACGACGTGCGTACCGTGTCCGAGGACGCGCTCTCCAGTGCCCTGCTGCTGTGCCTGGAGCGGGCCAAGCTGGTGGTGGAGCCGGCCGGGTGCAGCCCGGTCGCCGCGCTGCTGAGCGAGCCCGAACGGTACGGCGGGGGCCCGGTGGTGGCCGTCCTGTCGGGCGGGAACATCGACCCGCTGCTGCTCCAGCGGATCCTGCGCCACGGCATGGCGGCGGCGGGCCGGTACCTGTCGCTGCGGCTGCGGGTGGCGGACCGGCCGGGGGCCCTGGCCGGGCTCCTGGGGGTGCTGTCAGCGGTCGATGCGAACGTACTCGATGTGAGCCACGTACGGACCGACCCGCGGCTCGGGCTCACGGAGGTGGAGGTGGAGCTGCACCTGGAGACGAAGGGCCCGGAGCACTGCGCGGAGGTCGCGCGCTCGCTGCACAGCGCGGGGTACACGGTGATGAGCTGAGGCTGGCGGCTCGCGATATAACGCGATAACGTGCGCCGGGCGGCGGAGAGGCAGAGGTCCCCGCCGGGCCGGACGAGCGATGTCCGGCGCCCATAGGCTTTGTCTAGGAATGACCGGATTTCAGCTGGCCCGATTCACACTGGGAGAATCCATATGCCAGGCGCGATCTATGCCGAAGGCCTGGTCAAGACCTTCGGCGACGTACGGGCTCTGGACGGCGTGGACCTCGATGTCCCCGAGGGCACCGTCCTGGGTCTTCTCGGCCCCAACGGCGCGGGCAAGACCACGACCGTGCGTGTCCTGACCACCCTGCTCCGCCCCGACAGCGGCAAGGCCGTCGTCGCCGGCATAGACGTACTCAAACACCCCAACGAGGTCCGCCGCGCCATAGGCCTGTCCGGCCAGTTCGCCGCCGTCGACGAGTACCTCACCGGCCGCGAGAACCTCCAGATGGTCGGCCAGCTGTACCAGATGAAGGCCAAGGCCGCGAAGGCACGGGCCGAGGAGCTCCTCGAGCGCTTCAACCTCTCCGACGCCGCCGACCGCACCGCCAAGACCTACTCCGGCGGCATGCGCAGGCGCCTCGACCTCGCGGCCGCCCTCGTCGTCAGCCCGCCCGTGATGTTCATGGACGAGCCGACCACCGGACTCGACCCCCGCAACCGCCAGCAGCTGTGGGGCATCATCCAGGAACTGGTCGCCGGCGGCACCACCCTGCTGCTCACCACCCAGTACCTGGAGGAGGCCGACCACCTCGCGCACGACATCTGCGTGGTCGACCACGGCAAGGTCATCGCACGCGGCACCTCCGACCAGCTCAAGGCCCGCACGGGCGGCGAGCGCGTCGAGGTCGTCGTCCACGAGCGCGACCAGATCGCCGGCGCGAGCGAGGTGCTCGCCGCCTTCGGCAAGGGCGAGACCACCGTCGAGCATCACACCCGCAAGCTCACCGTGCCCGTCTCGGGAGGCGCCAAGCTGCTCGCCGAGGTCATCCGCGAGCTCGACGGCCGGGGCATCGAGATCGACGACATCGGCCTGCGCCGCCCGACCCTCGACGACGTGTTCATCTCCCTGACCGGCCACGCGGCCGAACGGACCACCGACGAGAACGGCGACGGCGAGCCCGTCGCCGACGCCAAGGGCCGCAAGGCGGCGCGGAAGGAGAAGGCGCAGTGACCCTCACCTCCCCGACCCCGGGCTCACCGGGCTCCCCCGCGCTCCAGGACCTGGCGGCGCCCCGCCCGCGCGGCGGCCTCGTCCAGGGCGTCAACGACTCCCTCGTGATAGCCAAGCGGAACCTGATCCGCATGTCCCGGATCCCCGAGATGATCATCTTCGGGGTGATCCAGCCGGTCATGTTCGTCGTGCTCTTCAGCTACGTCTTCGGCGGCTCGATCAGCGTCGGCGGCAACACCTCGCCCGCCGCCTACCGCGAGTTCCTGATGGCCGGCATCTTCGCCCAGACGGTCACCTTCGCCACGGCCGGCGCGGGCGCGGGCATCGCCGACGACATGCACAAGGGCCTCATCGACCGCTTCCGCTCGCTGCCCATGGCCCGCGGCGCGGTCCTGACCGGCCGCACCCTCGCCGACCTCGTCCAGACCGCGCTGACCATCGTGGTCCTCGCGATCGTGGCCCTGATCGTCGGCTGGCGCACCCACACGAGCATCGGCGAGGTGCTCGCCGGCTTCGCGCTGCTGCTCCTGCTCGGCTACGCCTTCTCCTGGATCGGCGCCCTGATCGGCCTGTCGGTGCGCACCCCGGAGGCGGCCACCTCGGGCGGGCTGATCTGGCTCTTCCCGCTGACGTTCATCTCGAACGCCTTCGTCCCCTCCGACAACATGCCGACCTTCCTGCGGCACATCGCGGAGTGGAACCCCTTCAGTGCCACCGTCCAGGCGGCCCGCGAGCTCTTCGGCAACCTTCCGCCGGGCTACGAGGCCCCGGCGGCCTGGCCGATGCAGCACCCGGTCCTGGCGTCCGTCCTCTGGTCGCTGCTGATCATCGCGGTCTTCCGGACCCTCGCGGTCCGCAAGTACCGCTCGGCGACCGCGTAGGCCCGTACGCGGACCCGCGCGCCGCCCCGACGCGCCGATGCCCGGCCGGGAGGACCCGGCCGGGCATCGGCGCGTGAACGCAGTGGGTGATCAGCCGGTGAAGGGCTTGACGTCAAGGATCTTGACGGAGGCCTTCTTGCCGTTCGGCAGCTCGTACTCGGCGTCCTCGCCGATCGCCTTGCCCAGCACACCGCTGCCGAGCGGGGACTGGGGCGAGTACGTCTCGAAGTCCGAGGACGCGTACTCGCGCGAGGCCAGCAGGAACTCCATGGTGTCGTCCTCGTCGCCATCGAAGGCGATCTTGACGAGCGTGCCGGGGGCCACCACGCCCTCGGCCGCGGGCGCGGTCCCGACCTTGGCGTTCTCCAGGAGCTGCGTCAGCTGTCGGACACGGAGCTCCTGCTTGCCCTGCTCTTCCTTCGCCGCGTGGTAACCGCCGTTCTCACGCAGGTCGCCCTCCTCGCGGGCGGCTGCGATCTTCGTGGCGATCTCCGTGCGGGCGGGACCAGAGAGGTAGTCCAGCTCTGCCTTCAGCTGGTCGTACGCCGCCTGGGTCAGCCAGGTGACGCTTTCGCTCGTCTGGGTCACGGGATGCTCCTCGTCGGTACAGGGGACTACAGTCCGCCAGCGGCGGACGAAACCACGAGCCTAACAATTCGGGAAGAAAAGGGGGAGGACCCGCGAGTCCGATTGCCCGCCGTCCGGGTAGCGAAACCCCGCGCTCAGCGGGCCGCAGGCTGGCAGCCGACCAGCTCGATCATGGTGGCGCGACTCGTCGTCTTCAGCGAGACGACCTCGTCCACGCGCGCCTCGGCCTGCGCGAACGTGAAGTCCGCCCGGCCCACCTCGCCGTGCTCCTTGTCCTGCGAGCTGAGCGTGCACACCCCTGTGACGGAGGACTCCTTGCGGACCTCCAAGTGCACCTTCACCTCTGTGTCCGAGACGACCTGGAACTTGATCACCTCGGCGCTGACGCTCTGCCCCGCGAGGTAGTCCCAGCCGATCCACCCGACCACACCCAGCAGCAGGGCCCCCATCAGGGCCCCCACGACCTTGAGCTTGCGATCCGCACGCTCGTCCGCCGACCGGCCGTAACGACCCTCGGGCAGCCCTTCGCGCACCGCGCTCATCGATCGTTCCTTCCGCCAGGGCGGGGCCGGATCCGTGTGGACCCACCCCCGGAATTTTCCGTCCCCCGATTCGGTCACTATAGAAGCCGACTGTCACGCCGAATTGCAGAGGATCCCGTCTTGACCGAGCAGCTTCGACTGATGGCCGTCCACGCCCACCCCGACGACGAGTCGAGCAAGGGCGCGGCCACCATGGCCAAGTACGTGTCCGAGGGGGTGCCGGTTCTGGTCGTGACCTGCACCGGAGGCGAGCGCGGCTCCGTGCTGAACCCCAAGCTCCAGGGCGACAAGTACATCGAGGAGAACATCCACGAGGTGCGGCGCAAGGAGATGGACGAGGCCCGCGAGATCCTCGGCGTCGAGCAGGAGTGGCTCGGATACGTCGACTCCGGCCTGCCCGAGGGGGACCCGCTGCCGCCCCTGCCCCAGGGCTGCTTCGCACTCGCGGACGTCGACGAGGCCGCCGGCGAGCTCGTGAAGAAGATCCGGGCCTTCAAGCCGCAGGTCATCACCACGTACGACGAGAACGGCGGCTACCCGCACCCCGACCACATCATGACCCACAAGATCTCGATGGTCGCCTTCGACGGCGCGGCCGACACCGAGAAGTACCCGGAGGCCGAGTACGGCCCGGCGTACCAGCCGCAGAAGCTCTACTACAACCAGGGCTTCAACAAGCCGCGCACCATCGCCCTGCACGAGGCGCTGCTCTCGCGCGGCATGGAGTCCCCGTACGGCGAGTGGCTGGAGCGGTGGAAGGAGTTCGAGCGCACCGAGCGGACCCTGACCACCCACGTGCCCTGCGCGGACTTCTTCGAGATCCGCGACAAGGCGCTCGTCGCCCACGCCACGCAGATCGACCCGGACGGCGGCTGGTTCCGCGTCCCGATGGACATCCAGCGGGAGGTCTGGCCCACGGAGGAGTACGAGCTCGCGAAGTCGCTCGTCGACACTTCCCTCCCCGAGTCCGACCTCTTCGCGGGCATCCGGGAGAATGCGTAGCTATGAGCGCTACGCAGGCAGCACTGACCCAGCTCCTTCCGCTGGCGGGTGACACCTTCGACAAGAACAAGGTCACCCCCGGCATCCTGGGCTTCCTCGTCTTCGCGGCCCTCGCCGTCGGCGTGTGGGCCCTGATGAAGTCCATGAACCGGCACATGGGCCGGGTGGACTTCGAGGAATCCCCGGCCCCGACCTCCCCGACCCCGAAGCCCACCCAGGCCCCGTAAGCCCCACCAGCACTGCGCGCCCGCCCAGACGTCCGGACATCCGACCTGGGCGGCGCCCTTGCGCGGCGCGGCCTTGCGTTGCCGCACCCCCTGCGTGGGCAGCCTCTGCGTGGCCGCAACCCGCTGCGCGGCGCGCCCCTGCGTGGCGGCTCGCGCTTGTCCGGCTGGCCCCCTGAGCGGCCGGCACCCGCCTGAGGGGCGGCCCGTCTCGCAAGACGCCCGGACGCGGGGCCATCCAGCCCCGCCGGCGTTTGAGGCGCCGGGGCTCGGGTGCGCGGCGCCCCCGAGCCCCGGCGGCCCAGGGGCGCCGCGCACCCGGCGCGGGAGCCCGGCCGGCCCGAGGCCGCAGGGCGGCCCGGCCCGCCGCAGGCGTCACGGTAGGGGGACGCCCATGATCTCCCGGGAGTGGAGGTCGGGGACCAGCCCCAGCCGCCACGCCTGCCAGCCCTCCGCCGCGGCCACCCCCCGGCCCAGGATCACCGCGTACGTCTCCAGGCAGTCCTCCAGCCGCCCGTCCCGCGCCGGATGCGGCGCCCCCGCCAGCCGGTCCAGCTCGGTCCGCGCTTCCTCCTGCGCGCCCGGCGCCGCCGGGTCGGTGTACGGCAGCATCGTGCACCGCAGGAACCGCGCCCAGTCCTCCCCGCGCCGGTCCCCGTACGAGATGAACAGCCGCACCGCCTCCTCGCACAGCCCCAGCGCCTGCGACACCTTGGCGTTGCCCGCGTCCACCACCGCCAGCTCCAGACAGGTCCACGCCTCGCCGTGC
Organism: Streptomyces subrutilus; assembly: GCF_001746425.1. Lineage (GTDB taxonomy): Bacteria > Actinomycetota > Actinomycetes > Streptomycetales > Streptomycetaceae > Streptomyces > Streptomyces subrutilus_A. Next base: position 4,652,841 of record NZ_MEHK01000001.1, read on the forward strand.
GCAAGCCCGATCCGCCGGAAGTCCGCCCGCGCGTCCACCAGCAGCTGCCGCGCGAAGCCGGAGTTCTTCAGGTTGCCCGTCTGCGCCGCACGCTGGTCGCGCGTCACCCGACCCGAGTGGTGCCGCGCGTGCGCCAACCCGTACACGTCCCGCATCCGCGAGAACATCGTCCGGGCCCGCTCCAGCTCCCGCACCGCCTGATCGCGTTCGCCGCCCTCCTCCAGCGCCTGCCCGAGGTAGTACAGCGTCCACGCCTCCCCGCGGGCGTCCTCCGCCTCCCGGTGCCGCGCCAGCGCATCGCGCAGCCGCTCCAGCGCCGGCCCCGGATCCCCGTCCACCACCCGCGCGCGGCCCAGCTGGGTCAGCGCCCACGCCTGACCCCGGTCATCGCGCGTACGCCCGTACAGGTCGAGCGCGAGCCGCAGCTCCGCCTCCGCCCGCTGCACGTCGCCCAGCCGCAGGAAGACCTGGCCCCGCTGGAAGTGCGCCCACGCCTCGCCGTGCACGCTCTCGTTCTCCCGGTGCAGCTCCAGGGACCGCCCCAGCAGCGCCATGGCCTCCGCCAGGTTCGCCCGGTCGCGCTCCACGGCCGCCAGCGCGTGCAGCCCCCACGCGCGGTCGCCCGCCAGCTCCGGCGGCTCCTGGAGCACCAGCGCCTCGCGGATGCGGGCCGCGGCCTCCGGGAGGTTGCCCTGGTGGTGCAGGGTGATGCCCAGCGAGATCAGGGCCATGCCCGCCCCCGCCTCCTGCCGGGCCTCCATGTACTGGTCCACCACCGATGTCAGCGTCGTGCGGGCCTTGTCCAGCTCGCCCAGCTGCCGCGCCGCGATACCCGTGCGCCACTGCACCGACCGCACCAGCCGCCCCTGCCGGCCGGCCTCCACCGCCTGGGTGAGCTCGTTGATCTCCCCGAGCCGGTACAGGTCCCCGCGCAGCAGACAGAAGTCGCACAGCGCGCCGAGCAGGTCCAGCACCGCCTGCTGGTCCACCCCCTCCGAGTGCCGCAGCGCGGCCGTGATGAAGCTGGACTCGTCGTCCAGCCAGCGCAGTGCCGCGTCCAGCGAGGTGAAGCCGTGCACGCCGAACTGGTGGGCGCGCGTCGACGTCTTCCCGTCGACCATCCGGATCACCGAGTCCGCCAGCTGCGCGTACACCCGGATCAGCCGCTCGTGCGCGGCCGCCGCCTCCGCCCGGTCCTCCTCCGCCAGCCGCTGCGCCGCGTACGCCCGCACCGCGTCGTGCATCCGGAAGCGCTGGCCCCGCACCCGCTCGATCAGCCCCGCCTCGTAGAGCTCCTCCAGCGCGCGCAGCGCCGCCTGCTCGGGTACGTCGGCCAGCGCGGCCGCGGCGGCGCCGCCGAGGGAGGCCCGCCCGGCCAGCGGCAGCCGCCGCAGCAGCAGCCGGACCGACCCGTCGAGGCGGGCATCGGCGGCCCGCAGCGCCAGCTCCACCGGATGGCCCGGCCGCGCACCGGGCACCAGGCCCTCGCGGGCCAGCGGGGTCAGCATCCGCAGCGCCAGCGGCAGCCCGCCGCCGCGCTCCACCACCGCGGCCGAGGCCGCATCCGCATCCGTGTGCGTGTCCGCGGCCGTCTCCCGGGGCGGGGCGGCCGCCCGTACCAGCTCCGCCGCGTCCGCGTCGGCCAGCGGTTCCACCGGCAGCTGGTACACCCAGGCCGCCAGGTCGGCGGGCAGCTCCAGCGGCTCCCGTGCCGTCACGATCACCAGGCTCTCCGACCGCTCCGGCACCAGCGTCCGCACCTGCGCCGCGTCCACGGCGTCGTCGAGCACCACCGTCACCGGCAGGCCCTGGAGGTGCTGGTGGTAGAGCTCGCTTAGCCGGCGCACCTGCTGCTCCGCCGAGGCCCCCTCCCGGAAGAGCAGCTGCTCGCGCGGGGCGCCCAGCCGGTTCAGCAGGTGCAGCAGCGCCTCCCGCGTCGACAGCGGCGCCTCCCCGCCCGGCGAGCCGCCCCGCAGGTCCACCAGGCACGCGCCCCGGAACTGGTCCCGCAGCCCGTGCGCCGCACGCAGGGCCAAGGCCGTCCGGCCCACACCCGGCTCCCCGTGCAGCACCACCACGACCGGTCGGGTCTCCGTGCTGGCACGGGCCGCCTGTACCCACTGGGCGATCCGCGTCAGCTCCGCCTTCCGCCCCGCGAACGGGCCCGCGGGCAGCGGGAGCTGCCCGAAGGACTGCTCCAGGGCGCTGCGCCGCCGGGCTTCCGCGCTGCGGTCCGTCCCGCGCAGCGGGGGACCGCTGCGGGGCGGCGTACGAGGCGTCCGCGCGGTCGCGCCCACCGCGCGCTGCTGCTCCAGGAAGGGCCGTATGCCGCGCACCTCCAGTGCCGACAGCCACTGCAGCCTCAGCTGCTCGGGCCCGCCCGGCCGGCCCCGTTCACCGGCCCGCCGGTTCGCCGCCGGCAGGTGCAGGGCCGTCACCTTGGCCACGGTCGCGACGGCCCCGGCGACGCCCGTCACCGCCCCCACGGTCAGGGCCGCACCGGCCGCGACCCCCAGCGCCAGATCCGCCCCGACGGCCGAGACCGCCGCAACCGCCGCGACCAGTAGGGCCGTCGAGGTGCTGCCCTGCCGGAAGGCCTCACCGAGCGACTGGTCACCGGCCGCCGCCTCGTCCAGGGCCCGCACGTACGCCTCGTACTCCGGACCCGCACGCACGGCGAGCGAGTCCAGCGCCTCCCGGGCCCGGGCCAGCAGCGCCGCCTGATCCACCGGCACACCCGCCGCCGCGCGCCGCGCCTCCTCCCTGACCGCCCGCTCCAAGAGCCGCTCGGCCTCACTGCGATGGCTGTCCCGCATCGGCATCCCCTCGGAGAGCTAAGGCAACGTGCCCCAAGTGTCCGCCGGGACGCGCGGGAGCGCGAGGGAATCTGAGCTAGTTCAGAGGGAGTTGGAGGTCCACGCAGACACTGCGAGCCTCCCGGCGCCGCCCCGGATCCGCCGCGGCCGAACCCGCCGCCCCGTTCGTCCCGCGCCGACCGCGCCGCCTTCCGGGCGCGCGCCCGCGACACCTGGAACCGCGACCCGGCCCCGCTCCTTCGGCGCTGACCTGATCTCTTGCGGCAGGATGTCCCCATGCCGAACCGCCTCGAGAACGAGACCTCGCCGTACCTGCTCCAGCACGCGGACAACCCCGTCGACTGGTGGCCGTGGTCGCCCGAGGCCTTTGCCGAGGCGCGGGAGCGGGGAGTGCCCGTCATGCTCAGCGTCGGCTATTCCAGCTGCCACTGGTGCCATGTCATGGCGCACGAGTCCTTCGAGGACGAGCTGGCCGCCGCCTACATGAACGAGCACTTCGTCAACATCAAGGTCGACCGCGAGGAGCGTCCCGACGTCGACGCCGTCTACATGGAGGCCGTGCAGGCCGCCACCGGGCAGGGTGGCTGGCCGATGACCGTGTTCATGACGCCCGACGCCGAGCCGTTCTACTTCGGGACCTACTTCCCGCCCGAGCCCCGGCACGGGATGCCCTCCTTCATGCAGATCCTCGAAGGGGTGCGGACCGCTTGGGTGGGGCGGCCCGAGGAAGTGGCCGACGTGGCGCAGCGGATCGTACGGGACCTGGCCGGGCGGGAGCTGGACTACGGGCAGGCCGGCACGCCCGGGCCCGAGGAGCTCGCGCAGGCGCTGCTCGGGCTGACGCGGGAGTACGACGCCGCGCGCGGCGGGTTCGGCGGCGCCCCGAAGTTCCCGCCGTCCATGGTGCTGGAGTTCCTGCTGCGCCACCACGCCCGGACCGGGGCCGAGGGCGCGCTGCAGATGGCCTCCGACACCTGTGAGGCCATGGCCCGGGGCGGGATCTACGACCAGCTCGGCGGCGGCTTCGCCCGGTACTCCGTGGACCGCGAGTGGGTCGTGCCGCACTTCGAGAAGATGCTGTACGACAACGCGCTGCTGTGCCGGGTGTACGCCCACCTGTGGCGGGCCACCGGCTCCGACCTCGCGCGCCGGGTCGCCCTGGAGACCGCCGACTTCATCGTCCGGGAGCTGCGCACCGACCAGGGCGGCTTCGCCTCCGCCCTCGACGCCGACAGCGAGGACCCGGCCAGCGGCCGGCACGTGGAAGGGGCGTACTACGCCTGGACCCCCGCCGAGCTGCGGCAGGTGCTCGGCGAGGACGACGGGAACCTGGCCGTCGGGTACTTCGGGGTGACCGAGGAGGGCACCTTCGAGCACGGCAGGTCCGTGCTCCAGCTGCCCCAGGACGGTCCGGCGGCCGACGCCGAGCGGATCGCGTCGATCCGGGCCCGGCTGTTCGCGGCGCGGCAGACGCGGCCCGCGCCCGGGCGGGACGACAAGGTCGTCGCCGCGTGGAACGGGCTCGCCATCGCCGCGCTCGCCGAGTGCGGGGCCTTCTTCGAGCGGCCCGACCTGGTGGAGCGGGCCACCGAGGCCGCCGATCTGCTGGTGCGCGTGCACATGGACGGCCGGGCCCGGCTGGCGCGGACCAGCAAGGACGGCCAGGTGGGCGCCAACGCGGGGGTGCTGGAGGACTACGGCGACGTGGCCGAGGGGTTCCTCGCGCTGGCGTCGGTGACGGGGGAGGGGGTCTGGCTGGAGTTCGCCGGGTTCCTCGTCGACCTGGTGCTGGACGGATTCACCGCCGAGGACGGTTCGCTGTACGACACCGCGCACGACGCGGAGAAGCTGATCCGCCGTCCGCAGGACCCGACCGACACGGCCGCCCCGTCGGGATGGACCGCGGCGGCCGGCGCGCTGCTCTCGTACGCCGCGCACACCGGTTCGGAGGCCCACCGCACGGCGGCCGAGCGGGCGCTCGGGGTGGTACACGCACTCGGGCCGCGCGTTCCGCGCTTCATCGGGCACGGTCTGGCGGTGGCCGAGGCGTTGCTGGACGGGCCGCGCGAGGTGGCCGTCGTCGGGCACCCGGACGATCCGGCGCGGGCGGCGCTGCACCGGGCCGCGTTGCTGGGGACGGCTCCTGGGGCGGTCGTGGCGACGGGCCTGCCGCTCGCGGCGGACGGCAGCGGCGGGGAGTTCCCCCTGCTGGCCGAGCGCACACTCGTGCACGACCGTCCGACGGCGTATGTGTGTCGACATTTCGTCTGCGCGCGGCCTACGACGGATCCGGTCGAGTTGGCGGAGCAGTTGGGTGGGGTTCGTCCCTGAAGTTCCCGGAGTGCCGTCAATTCCGGTTACCGATATGTCGATGAAGAAACAGGCTTTTTATCTGTGCTGCCCCTGAGTGTCATGTTCCCTGCCTAATCTCGTGGCGTTCGAGAACCGCCGTCTGAGATCCGCCGCACTGGGGGGTGCGCGCAAGGGGGAAGCGGAGGCGGGCGGGCCGGGGGGCCCGCCGTGAGCCTCCGGGGGGGTTGGCGATCGCCGCCGGGGGTTGCGGCATGTCCGGGGGGACAATTTGTACACGTCTGTGTTCATCTCTGTGATTTCGCTGGCACTTTTCGGGATGGCCGCCTTCACGCTCTGGTGGCAGATGCACGCCTGGCGGACGCCGGAGGTACTCGCCTCCACCCGCTTCGACCGCCCCGACTGCGGCGGCGCGCTGGCCTTCTCCCTGCTGCTGCCCGCCCGCCACGAGCAGGCGGTGCTGGAGCACACCATCGACCGGCTCCTCGAGTCGAGCCACACCGACTACGAGATCATCGTGATCGTCGGCCACGACGACCCGGAGACCGCCGCCGTCGCCGAGCGCGCCGCCGCGAAGGAACCGGCGCGGGTCCGGGTCGTCGTCGACCGCCACGAGACGAAGAACAAGCCCAAGGCCCTCAACACCGCCCTCCCGTCCTGCCGGGGCGACATCGTCGGGGTCTTCGACGCCGAGGACCAGGTCCACCCCGAGCTGCTCGCCCACGTCGACCACGCCTTCCGCTCCACCGGCGCGGACGTGGTCCAGGGAGGGGTCCAGCTCATCAACTTCCACTCCAGCTGGTACAGCCTGCGCAACTGCCTGGAGTACTTCTTCTGGTTCCGCTCCCGCCTGCACCTGCACGCCGAGAAGGGCTTCATCCCGCTCGGAGGCAACACGGTCTTCGTGCGGACCGAGGTGCTGCGCGAGGCCGGCGGCTGGGACCAGGACTGCCTCGCCGAGGACTGCGACCTGGGGGTGCGGCTGTCCTCGGCCGGCAAGAAGGTGGTCGTCGCCTACGACTCCGACATGGTCACCCGGGAGGAGACGCCCGGCTCCCTGGTGAGCCTGCTCAAGCAGCGCACCCGCTGGAACCAGGGCTTCCTCCAGGTGTACCGGAAGAAGGACTGGCGGCAGCTGCCCGGCCGCGGCCGGCGCTGGCTCGCCCGCTACACGCTGATGACCCCGTTCATGCAAGCCGCGTCCGGGGTGATCATCCCGCTCAACTTCGCCGTCGCGGTCTTCCTCGACGTGCCGGTCGGCATCGCGATCATCAGCTTCCTCCCCATGCTCACGGCCATGGTGACGTTCGTCTTCGAGATCGTCGGCCTGCACGACTTCGGCCGGCAGTACGGACTGCGCGTCCGCTTCGTGCACTACGTCAAGCTCGTCGTCGGCGGCCCGTTCTACCAGGTGATGCTGGCCGGCGCGGCGATCCGGGCGGTCTGGCGCGAGCAGCGCGGACGCAACGAGTGGGAACTGACCAGCCACACCGGCGCCCACCTCACCGGTGCGCCGGCCGCCACCGCGATCCGAGAGGACAGCCACCAGTGACCGCCACCCTGCCCACGGCCACTGATCCCCAGCCGGGCGCCGCCGCGCACACCGCCGCCGCGCACACGACCGCCACGGCACACACGAGCACGCACACGACCGCGACCGCCACCGCCCCGGCTCCGCGCCTCCCCGCCCAGCGCGGCGCCCCCGGAGTCCACCCGCCGGCCGCACCCGCCGCGCCCGCCCCGCCCGTCCGACCGCTCGTGCGCTTCCGCTCCTCCCGCCCGGACCTGCTGCTGTGCGGGGCCCTGCTGCTGGTGATCGTCCTCGTGCAGGGCTGGAACATCACCCACTTCCCGACCCTCAGCGACGACGAGGGCACCTACCTCGCCCAGGCGTGGGCGGTCCAGCAGGGCGACGGCCTCGCCCACTACACGTACTGGTACGACCACCCGCCGCTGGGCTGGATCCAGATCGCGGGGCTGACCTGGCTGCCCTCGCTCTTCGTGCCCGAGTCGATGACCGTCGCCTGGATGCGCTTCGCGATGCCGGCCGTCTCCGCCGCAAGCGCGGTGCTGATGTACGTCCTCGCGCGCCGGCTGTGGCTGCCGCGCTGGGCGGCCGGGCTGGCGATGGCCCTGTTCGGGCTCTCCCCGCTCTCGGTCGTGCTCCAGCGGGAGATCTTCCTCGACAACCTCGCGGTGACGTGGATCCTGCTGGCCTTCTGCCTGGCCGCGTCCCCCAGCCGCCACCTGTGGCACCACTTCGGGTCCGGGCTCGCGGCCGCCACCGCCGTCCTGACCAAGGAGACGATGCTGGTGGTGCTCCCGGCGCTGCTGGTGACGATGTGGCGTCACAGCCACCGCGACACCCGCAAGTTCGCCGTCACCGGAGCCATCACCGCCTGCGCGCTCATCGGCCTGGCCTACCCGCTGTTCGCACTGCTCAACGGCGAGCTGCTGCCCGGCTCCGGGCACGTCTCCCTCATCGACGGGATCACCTACCAGATGGGCCGCGAGGGGTCCGGCTTCATCCTGGACCCCGGTTCCGGCTCGAACGGCGTCCTGCGGTCCTGGCTGTACTACGACACCGTCCTGCCCCTCGGCGGGCTGGCCGGCGCCGTCCTGCTGCTCGCGACCCTCCTGCCCCGAGCTCTCGGCTTCGCTCGGGCAGGGGGGACCCCCACGTCGGTCACCGCCCGGGCGCTGGCCGGCCCCGCGCTGGCCGCCGTCATCCTGGCCCTCGTCGCGATGCGGCCCTCGGGCTACCTCCCGGCGATGTACGTGATCCAGGCGCTGCCCTTCCTCGCCCTCGTACTGGCCGGGGGCGCGGCCGGCGTCGCGCACGCCGTGCTGCGCCGCCGCCGCTCGCCGGGCGAGCGGCGGGGCCTGGTGTACGCGCGCTGGGCGGTGGCCGGCGTCCTGGCCGCGGCGGCCGCGGTGTACGTGCTGCCGCGCTGGTACGAGGGCAACCGGACGGCGCTCACCGTCGACGCGAACGGCCCGTACCGGCAGGCCGCGGCCTGGCTGGGCAGCGAGGTCGACGACCCGGCGCGCACCCGGGTGCTGCTGGACGACGCGCTGTGGCTGGACGCGGTGCACCACGGGTTCGAGCCGGGGCTCGGCGCCATCTGGTTCTACAAGGCCGACCTCGACCCGGCCGTCACCAAGACCCTGCCGGGCGGCTGGCGGGACATCGACTACGTCGTCTCCTCGCCCACGGTGCGCCGCGACGCGGCGGACCTGCCGAACGTGAGGGCCGCGCTGGAGCATTCGACGGTGGTCGCCGTCTTCGGCGCGGGCGAGGACCGCATCGAGATCCGCCGCACCGACCGCACCGCTCCCGCCGACCGCACCGACGCCACCGCTCCCGCCGACCGCACCGACCCCACCGCTCCCGCCGACCGCCAGAGTGGGAGCTGAGCCGCCATGAGCGAGGACCTGTGGCCCCTGCCTGCCGCCATCGACCCGGACCTCAGCCTTCCGCCGGCGGCGACCGGCAGCGTCACCCTGATCATCCCGACCTTCAACGAGGCGGGGAACATCGCCGAGTTGCTGCGCCGGCTCGGTGACGCACTGCCCGCCCCCGGGTACCTGCCCTGCACGGTGCTGTTCGTGGACGACTCCACGGACGACACCCCGGCCGTCATCGAGAAGGCTGCCGCCGACCACCCGTTCCCGGTGGCGGTCCTGCACCGGGAGACCGCCGAGGGCGGCCTCGGCGGGGCCGTCGTCGAAGGCCTCAAGCGGGCCGACACCGACTGGATCGTCGTCATGGACGCCGATCTCCAGCACCCGCCCCACCTGGTGCCCGAACTCGTCGGCGAGGGCGAGCGCACCGGCGCCGACCTCGTCGTCGCCTCCCGCTACATCAGCGGCGGCAGCCGGGCCGGACTCGCCGGCGGCTACCGCATCGCCGTGTCCCGCGGCGCGACCTGGCTCACCAAGGGGCTCTTCCCGCGCGCCCTGCGCGGCATCAGCGACCCGATGAGCGGCTTCTTCGCGATGCGCCGTTCTGCGGTCACCGCCGAGGCCCTCAAACCGCTGGGCTACAAGATCCTGCTGGAGCTGGCGGTGCGCCCCCGGCTACCGCGGGGAGGTGCCCCCGGCCGGCCCGCGAAGGTCGCCGAGGTGCCGTTCGTCTTCCAGGACCGCTACTCCGGCGAGTCGAAGTCCACCGCCCGAGAGGGCCTGCGCTTCCTGGCGCACCTGGCCGCGCTGCGCTCCGCCACCCCGCTGGCCCGGCTGGTCGGCTTCGGGCTGATCGGCCTCTCCGGCTTCGTCCCGAACCTGGCCGCGCTGTGGCTGCTCACGCGGGGCGGGATGCACTACCTCCCGGCCGAGATCCTCGCCAACCAGGCCGGGGTCCTGTGGAACTTCCTCCTCATCGAGACCCTGCTCTTCCGCGACCGCCGCCGCCACCGCCGCCGGGCGGACCGGATCGGCCGCTTCGCGCTGCTCGCCAACGCCGATCTGCTGCTGCGGATCCCGCTCATCGCGCTGTTCGTCGCCACGTTCGGCATGGAGGTGCTGCCCGCCACCGCGCTCGCGCTGGCCACCACCTTCGTCCTGCGGTTCGCGGCCACCGAGGCGCTCGTCTACCTGCCGCGCACCTCGCGCGGGGCAGGCCGCCCCACCAGGAGCCGAGCCGCACAGAAGGGAACCTTTCCATGCGTCTGAAGATCCGGCGGCGGGGCGGGCGGCGGGCCGCCCTGCTGGCCGTCGGGGCGCTGACCGCGGGCCTGCTGCTCACCGCACCCCAGCAGGCCACGGCCGGACCGCCCAATCTGCTCTCCAACCCCGGTTTCGAGACCGCCGGCGCGCCCGGCGCCGACATGCCGTCCTGCTGGTCCACATCGGGCTGGGGCGACAACGACTTCACCTTCGCGACCGTTCCCGACGCGCACAGCGGCACCAAGGCGATGCGGGTCTCGCTGACGCGCCGGGTGGACGGCGACCGCAAGGCCCTGGTCACCGAGACCACCGCCTGCGCGCCGACCGTGGCGCCGGGCAAGCAGTACGACCTGTCCGCCTGGTACAAGTCGACCACCCCGGACGTCTCGGTGACGGTGTTCCGGCGGGAGGCCGCGACGGGGAACTGGCAGTACTGGACCGACCTGCAGAATCCGCCGGTCAGTGCCGGGTGGGCGCGCACGGAGGTCCGCACGCCCGTCGTCCCCCCGGGCACCGACAAGATCGCGTGGGGGCTGTCGGTGTACGGGGTGGGCACGCTCACCACCGACGACTACGCGCTGGAGGAGGTGGTCGCGGCGCCGCCGCAGCCAACCTGTTCGGGTACGGCGCAGGAGTGCGCCAAGGGCAGGTGGGAGGTGATCCCGGCCAAGAACCCGGTGCGCTCGATGCACGCGGTGGTCCTGCGCAACGGCAAGGTGCTGCTGATCGCGGGTTCGGGCAACGACATCGCCCAGTTCGACGCGGGCACCTTCACCTCGGCCGTCTACGACCCGGCGAACGGCTCGTTCAGGACGATCCCGACGCCGGTCGACATGTTCTGCTCGGGCCATGTGCAGCTGTCCGACGGCCGGGTGCTGGTGATGAGCGGGAACAAGGGGTACCCCTCCGCCGACGGCACCATCGGCTACCAGGGGCTGAAGGACTCGTACACCTTCGACCCGGCGACCGAGACGTACACGAAGACGAACGACATGAACGGCGGGCACTGGTACCCGTCGGCGACGATCCTCGGCAACGGTGACGTGATCTCCTTCGGCGGCCTGAAGGAGGACTCGACGGGCAACGTGACCGCGGAGAGGTTCTCGGCGGCACAGAACAAGTGGCTGCCGGTGAACGAGGTCAACCAGACCTGGTCGTACTGGGGCCTGTACCCGTCGATGATCCTCATGCAGGACGGGCGGCTGTTCTACTCGGGCAGCCACACCTTCGGCAACGGCACCCCGGGCACGGGCGCGTCGATCTACGACTACGACGCCAACACGATCACCGACGTGCCGGGCCTGCGGAACAAGGACCAGCGCGACGAGTCGGCGAGCGTGCTGCTGCCCCCGGCGCAGGACCAGCGGGTCCTGACCATCGGCGGCGGCAACAACGAGACCAACCCGGCGGCGAACCGGATCACCGACATCATCGACCTGAAGCAGCCGAGCCCCGCCTACACGGCCGGCCCGGACATTCCGCTGGGCCTGGTGGACACCGGGAGCGGCAAGCGGCCGCAGACGGGCGCCGAGGGCAAGATGTACGCCTCCGCCGTGCTGCTGCCGGACGGCAAGGTGCTGGAGACCGGCGGCGGGCTGCACGACCGGGCCGACCCGGTCTTCGAGGCCTCGTTCTTCGACCCGGCGACCAACACCTACCAGGCGGGCCTGGCCACCGACCCGATCCCGCGGACCTACCACTCGGCGTCGTTCCTGATGCCCGACGGCCGGGTCATGTCGGTGGGCGACAACCCGGGCAACGGCACCTACGCCCACACCGTCTCGATCTACACCCCGCCGTACCTGTTCAAGGGCCCGCGCCCGCAGATCACCTCGGTGATCGACACGCAGTGGGTGTACGGGGACACGCAGCGGATCACCGTCAACCGGCCCGTCGCTAAGGCGGAGCTGATCCGTCCGGCGGCGGTGACGCACTCCTCGGACCCCAACCAGCGGTTCGTGGACCTGCCGATGACGGTGGACGGCAACAACATCGACCTGAACGTGACCAGCAACCCGAACCTGGCGCCGCCCGGCTGGTACATGCTCTTCGCGGTCGACGCGAACGGCGTCCCGTCGATCGCGACCTGGGTGCACCTGGGCGGGCCGTCGGCCCTGGCGGCGACGGCGCAGCCGCCGTCCGCGCACGAGCACACCTTCGCGAACGAACCGGGGACCCCGAAACCCAACCCGGCCAAGCGGGACTCCGTACCCGTGGCCCCGGCCGTGGCCGGCTGCGACCGGCACTACGGGACGGCCAGCGTGTGCGTCCCGACCCGCTTCCCGGCGGAGGTGAAGGAGACGCCGAAGGCCCGCTGCGACTGGCTGGCCGCCCACCGGTACCCCCAGCGCATGAAGGTCCACGGCAGCGACCCGCTGCGCCTGGACCAGGACCGCGACGGCTACACCTGCTGAGGGCCCGGAACGCCGGGACCCCGCCGCGCTCCGGCGTGGCGGGGTCCCGGCGCCGGGCGCGGTCGGGGCGTGCGGTCAGTGCCGGTACGCGGCGAGCGAGATGCCGACGTAGTGGGCGACGAAGGCCGCGACGGTCAGGGAGTGGAAGACCTCGTGGAAGCCGAAGAAGCGGGGGGAGGGGTTGGGCCGCTTCATGCCGTAGATGACCCCTCCCACGCTGTAGAGCAGGCCGCCGACGACCACCAGGACCAGCACGGCGATCCCGCCGGTACGCATGAAGTCGGGGAGGAAGAAGACGGCCGCCCAGCCCATGGCGATGTAGCAGGGGGTGTACAGCCAGCGCGGGGCGCCGACCCAGAAGACCCGGAAGGCGATGCCGGCCGCGGCCGCGAGCCACACCGCCCACAGCAGGGTGCGCCCGGTGGAGGGCGGCAGCAGCAGGACGGTCAGCGGGGTGTAGGTCCCCGCGATGATCAGGAAGATGTTGGCGTGGTCGAGCCGACGCAGGATGGCCTCGCCCCGGGGGCCCCAGGTGCCGCGGTGGTAGACCGCGCTGACGCCGAAGAGCAGGCAGGCCGTGAGGACGTAGACCCCGCAGGCCACGCGGGCGCGGGTGGAGTCGGTGAAGGCCATCAGCACCAGGCCCGCGACCACCACGGCGGGGAACATCCCGAGGTGCAGCCAGCCGCGCATCAGCGGCTTCTCCTCCAGGGCGGTCTCGGCCGCCTCCAGGGCCTGGACGACCGGGGAGGCTTCGGCGGCCGGGACGGCGGCAGCGTCAGAAGTCATGTGCGCCATGCTACCTACGGGTCCGTAGCTCTCCGTTGGTCCTCTTTACGGAAGATTGACGGACGTGGCGATGCTCACGTGAGAGGCCCCCTGGACATATGCGCACATGCACCGGATGATCAGATGAGTGCGGTCGACACCGGATGAGCGGAGCGCGAAGCGTCCGGGTCGCAGCCCCCACGGGGCCTATACCAAACAAACCCCTCAACAAGGAGCAATCGTGGCGCGCGACAACGCGGCTCCCACCATCCCGACGACCCACCAGGAACTGATCTCCTGGGTGGACGAGATCGCAGCCCTCACCCAGCCGGACCGCGTCGTCTGGTGCGACGGCTCCGAGGACGAGTACGAGCGCCTGTGCGAGGAGCTCGTCGCCAAGGGAACGTTCAAGAAGCTCGACGAGACGAAGCGCCCGAACTCGTACTACGCCGCCTCCGACCCCTCCGACGTCGCGCGCGTCGAGGACCGGACCTTCATCTGCTCCGAGAAGGAGGAGGACGCCGGGCCGACCAACCACTGGAAGGCTCCCTCCGAGATGAAGGCCATCTTCACCGGGGACGGAAGCGGCTCCGCCGGCGACCAGGGCATCTTCCGCGGCTCCATGAAGGGCCGGACGATGTACGTCGTCCCCTTCTGCATGGGGCCCCTCGGCTCCGAGCTCTCCGCGATCGGCGTCGAGATCACCGACTCCGCCTACGTCGCCGTCGCGATGCGCACCATGACCCGCATGGGCAAGCCCGTCCTCGACGAGCTCGGCTCCGACGGCTTCTTCGTCAAGGCCGTCCACACCCTCGGCGCCCCCCTGGAAGAGGGCCAGGCGGACGTGCCGTGGCCGTGCAACACCACCAAGTACATCTCGCACTTCCCCGAGAGCCGCGAGATCTGGTCCTACGGATCCGGCTACGGCGGCAACGCCCTGCTCGGCAAGAAGTGCTACGCCCTGCGCATCGCGTCCGTCATGGCCCGCGACGAGGGCTGGCTCGCCGAGCACATGCTGATCCTCAAGCTCACCCCGCCGCAGGGTGAGGCGAAGTACCTCGCCGCCGCGTTCCCGAGCGCCTGCGGCAAGACCAACCTGGCCATGCTGGAGCCCACGATCCCCGGCTGGACCGTCGAGACCGTCGGCGACGACATCGCCTGGATGCGCTTCGGCGAGGACGGCCGCCTGTACGCGATCAACCCCGAGGCCGGTTTCTTCGGCGTCGCCCCGGGCACCGGCGAGCACACCAACGCCAACGCCATGAAGACGATGTACGCGAACACCGTCTTCACCAACGTCGCGCTGACCCCGGACGGCGGCGACGTGTGGTGGGAGGGCATGACCGAGGAAGCCCCCGCCCGCCTGATCGACTGGAAGGGCAACGACTGGACGCCGGAGTCCGAGACCCCGGCGGCCCACCCGAACGCCCGCTTCGCCGTCCCCGCCGCCCAGTGCCCGACGATCGCCCCCGAGTGGGAGGACCCCAAGGGCGTCCCGATCTCCGCGATCCTCTTCGGCGGCCGCCGCGCCTCCGCCGTGCCGCTGGTCACCGAGTCCTTCGACTGGAACCACGGCGTCTTCATCGGCTCGAACATCGCCTCCGAGAAGACCGCCGCCGCCGAGGGCAAGGTCGGCGAGCTGCGCCGCGACCCCTTCGCCATGCTGCCGTTCTGCGGCTACAACATGGGCGACTACATGGGCCACTGGGTCAAGGTCGGCGCCGACAAGGACCAGGCCAAGCTCCCGAAGATCTACTACGTGAACTGGTTCCGCAAGAACGACGCGGGCAAGTTCGTGTGGCCCGGCTTCGGCGAGAACAGCCGTGTCCTGAAGTGGATCGTCGGCCGCCTCGACGGCACCGCCGAGGGCGCCCTGACCCCCATCGGCATCCTGCCGACCAAGGACTCCCTCGACACCGACGGCCTGGACATCCCGGCCGAGGACCTCGACTTCCTCCTCACCGTCGACAAGGAGGTCTGGCGCGAGGAGGCCGCCCTGGTCCCCGAGCACCTCAACACCTACGGCGACCACACTCCCAAGGAGCTGTGGGACCAGTACCACGCGCTCGTGGAGCGCCTGGGCTGAGCCGGCCCGCGCCCTGAAGAAGGGCGCCGAAGAACGTGGGAGCCCCCGACCAAGCGGCGTCCCACCGCTGTGGGAGCCCCCGACCAAGCGGTTCCCACCGCAGCACGTGACCTGTCAGGAGCGTCCGCGCTCCTGCAGACAGGTCGTGTGCGTCTGCTGACGGCGGGCCTCTGCTTCACGGAGGCCCGCCGTCAGTCGTTCCGCCTCGTCGTACGTCCCACTTCGAAATGCTGTGTGGGCCCGTGGGTGCTGGTGGGAGGGGCGCCCGCCCGGGAGGATCTGGGCATGGGCGTGAGCACGGGCGCGTTGAAGTGGCAGGGCTGGCTGGTGGGTCTGGTGACATTGGCCGGACTGCTGGTGTTCGCCCCGCTGGGGCTGTACGTGTGGGCCAGCGGCGGCCCCTCCCCCCACGAGGCGGTGGAGGTGGACCCGCGGGCGCGGGTCACCGCGTGCCGCGTCGATCCGGCCAGCCGTCGGGTGGTGGCGACGGTGGAGCTGACGGGCCGGGGCTCCTACGTCGTCACGGTGGAGTTCCGCGACCGCGAACACCCGGGACCGGCCACGCGGGCCGCGCAGTCCCTGGTCAAGATCCCGGGCGTCCTGCCGGGCGCGGCGGAACGCGCCGACGCGATCGGCCCGGTCTGGCCGGCGGCAACGATTCTCTGGTGCGGCATCGCCCACACGGAACCGGCGGCGACGGCCGAGCCCGAGCCGTCGTGAGAGGCAGGGCCGGAGCCGGGGCCGGGCGGGTCGGGCCAGGGCCGGGCTGTGGGCCTGCAAAACCGGGGGGCCGGGGGTGGTGGCCCGGCCTGGCGGGGGCTGCCTGTGATCCGCAGGGCTCCCCGCAGGGGTATGGCGCCCGGTCCGGAGCCTCCGCGGCCCCGGACCGGGGCCGTCAGAGGGCGCCGGCCAAGTCCTGGGACGTGAGGGCGGCGGCGTGCGCGTCCATCCGCTCGGCGGCGAGGATCGCGACGGTGGTGTCGGCGCGGGACGCGGCGACGAGCAGCGCGCGGGCGGCGAGGTCGTGCGCCCGCTGGTGCAGGGCCGTGCGGTCCGGGGCGCCGCCCGACTGCGGCGCGCGGGCGGGCTGCGCCCCGCGCAGCCGCGCGACCTGGGCGGCGATGCGCGCGGCGGCCTCGTCGAGGCCGAGCTCGTCCGTGACGGCCAGCAGGGCCCCGAGGTGCCCGGCCAGCTGCACGTCCAAGGCTTCGCCGCGGCTGCGGTGCGGGTAGTCGGCACTGGCGGCGCCCATGCGGTGGACGACCGGCTTGGTGCGGCTCGGCTCGTACATGAGGTGGCCTCCTGCCTGGGTCAGGAGACCATCCTACATTGGAATCGTTCTAAAGTTGAGCTGGATCCTGCCGAGGTTCAACCACGGCTCGGGGACCAGGGGATACGGCCGCGGGCCCCCGGCGGCGCGGCCTACCGGCCCCGCCCCTACGGCTGCCCGTAGCCCTCCAGGAAGTTCCCGATCCGCGTCACCGCGTCACCCAGATCCTTCGCGTTCGGCAGCGTCACGATCCGGAAGTGGTCGGGCTCGGGCCAGTTGAATCCCGTACCGTGCACCACCATGATCTTCTCGGCCCGCAGCAGGTCGAGGACCATCTGCCGGTCGTCCTTGATCTTGTAGACGGCGGGGTCGAGCTTCGGGAAGAGGTACAGGGCGCCCTTCGGCTTCACACAGGTGATGCCGGGGATCTGCGTCAGCAGGTCGTAGGCCGTGTCGCGCTGTTCCAGCAGCCGCCCGCCCGGAAGCACCAGGTCCTCGATCGACTGCCGGCCGCCGAGGGCGGTGGCGACGGCGTGCTGCGAGGGCATGTTCGCGCACAGCCGCATGTTGGCCAGGATCGTCAGGCCCTCGATGTACGACGAGGCGTTCTTCTTGGGGCCGCAGACCGCCATCCAGCCGGACCGGAAGCCGGCGACGCGGTAGTTCTTGGACAGCCCGTTGAAGGTCAGGGTGAGCAGGTCCGGCGCGATGGCGGCCGTGTTGGTGTGGGTCGTTCCGTCGTAGAGGATCCGGTCGTAGATCTCGTCCGAGCAGACGACCAGGTTGTGGCGGCGCGCGATGTCCGTGAGGCCGCGCAGCATCTCGTCGTCGTAGACGGCACCGGTCGGGTTGTTCGGGTTGATGATCACGATGGCGCGGGTGCGGTCGGTGACCTTGCGCTCGATGTCGGCGAGGTCGGGCATCCAGTCGGCCTGCTCGTCACACCGGTAGTGCACGGCCGTGCCGCCGGCGAGCGAGACGGAGGCGGTCCACAGCGGGTAGTCCGGCGCGGGGACGAGGACCTCGTCACCGTCGTCGAGCAGCGCCTGCATCGACATCTGGATCAGCTCGGAAACGCCGTTGCCGAGGTAGATGTCCTCGACGTCCAGGTCGATGCCCTTGGTCTGGTAGTGCTGCATGACCGCGCGGCGCGCGGAGAGCAGCCCCTTCGCGTCCCCGTAACCGTGGGCGTTCCCCAGGTTGCGGAGCATGTCCTCGAGGATCTCCGGCGGGCACTCGAAGCCGAAGGCCGCGGGGTTGCCGGTGTTGAGCTTGAGGATGCGATGACCTGCTGCTTCGAGCCGCATCGCCTCTTCGAGCACGGGGCCGCGGATCTCGTAGCAGACATTGGCGAGTTTCGTTGACTGGATCACCTGCATGACGGGAGCTTACGGGCCCGGGCGGGGGCGTGGCGCGTCATTTGGGCGGGTGGGGCGGGGAGGGATATGTCCCGTTTCGGGCAATGGTTGGGTGTCGGCGCGGTACGCCCTTGGAATCCGGGGCCGCGTCGTGTTGGGACCTGCGGAATGAGTGGGGGGCGGGGGATGGGGGGTCGGGGGTGTTGCGCTCGTCACGATGGGGGGGTGGGGGGGGGGGGGTGGGGTGAGGAGTGGGCGGGGGTATGCGGGCTGAGTACGAGGGTTGAGTACGCGGGCTCATGCGGCGGGCCGGTGGTGGGGGGAGGCTGAGGGTCCGGAACGGCGGCTACCGGGCGGCGAGCGGCGCGGTGCGAGGGGCGAGGAGCGTGGGCCAATGGAGTTCGTAGTCGGTGACATGGCGATCACCACGATCGGCCTGGACGGCGACGACCGGGCGATCGAGTTCCTGGTATTCGGCCCGGCGGCCACGGACCAGGGACGCTTCGCGATCCACCGCGAGCACGGCCAGGGTTGGGAGACGGCCCGTCTCACCGTCCCCCCACAGGCGGGCAGCGTCCCGGTGGCGGCGGTGGAATGGGCGGTGGAGTTCGCCCGGGAGTACCTGTGAGGACGGCGGGCGGGGCTTCGAGGACGGCGGGGGCCTGAGTCCGGCTGGGGCTGATCAGGGCCCCCACCCCCCAACCCCTGTCGGTGCCCTCGCCTATCTTTTCGGCATGAAACCGCTCAGGATCATCGCCGGCGATGCGACAAGTCCGCAGGCCAAGGGGCCCAAGGTCATTGCGCACGTCTGCAATGACATCGGGGGCTGGGGCAAGGGGTTCGTGGTTGCCGTTTCGCGGCGGTGGGCGGAGCCTGAGGCCGAGTACCGGGCCTGGCATCGGGGGCGCAGCGGAAACGACTTCGGGCTCGGGGCCGTGCAGGTGGTGCGGGTGAAGCCCGATGTGTGGGTGGCCAACATGGTCGCTCAGCGGGGGATGCGCACCGGGAGCGCGGGTCCGCCGATCCGGTACGACGCCGTCGCGCGCTGCCTCGCCGCGTTGGCCGATCACGCCGTCGAGTTGGGCGCCGGGGTCCACATGCCGCGCATCGGGTGCGGGCTCGCCGGGGGGAAGTGGTCGCGCATCGAGCCGCTCATCACCGAGGCCCTCTGCGCGCGGGACGTGGAGGTCACCGTCTACGACCGCTCGTGACGGACGCCGCAGGTGCCCCGCAGCGGGCGGCACGCCGCGGGGCGCAGCCGCGACCGGCACCCTGCACGACCCCGACGGCGGGGCGTGCGTCAACCTCGACGTGGTCGGCTCCGACGACGTCGAGCCCGGCTTCGCCCCGTACAACCGGACCGACTCCTGGGTGACCGTGTTCGTCGGGGCCGACTGCGAGGGGCCCGACTGGCTGCTGCGGCCGAACGGCCGGCCCGCCACCGACCGCCTGCTGGTGCGTTCCGTCCGCTTCGACGGCTAGCGGTCCGACCAACCGTTTCTGCTTTCGATGATCACCAGCGGGATCACGCGCGGCGCAGCGGCCGTCTGGTCGTCCTCGTACGCCGGCCACAGGCCCGTCATCATGTCCCAGTACGTCTCCCGCTCCACCGGCGTGGCCGGCCGCGCCAGGGCGCGGGAGACGGTCGCGCCGACCTGGATGCGGACCTCCGGGTCGGCGGCGAGGTTCTGGTACCAGGCCGGGTGTTCCGGGGCGCCGTACGCGGCGGCCACGACGATCAGGCGGTCCGCGTCCTCGCCGTAGATCAGCGGGGTGCGCACCGTCCGGCCGGTGGCGCGGTCGATGGTGGTGAGCAGCAGGGTGGGCACTCCGTGCCACAGGTGGCCGTCGGCGCCCGCCGTACTGACGTAGGCGCGGACGTGGTCGAGCTGCGGGCCGGGCCGTGGGTCCGCGGGGTGGTCCCAGTCGACATCGAGAGCTTGCATTCACCTGTCCTTAGGGTCGTGGTCCCCGGACGGCTAACGAGACTTCACCAAGTCTGGATGCGGTTCGGACCGGCCGCACCCCCGGTCACCCTCTCCGCAGACGATCCCGGCCCGAGGGGCGACCTCGGGCCGGGATCGTCAGCAGTCAGCAGCGTGCATGCGCGTGCGCGTACGTCCCTACGCGTACGAGGCGCCCGCGCACGTACGGAGCGTTACGGCAGATACCGCTCGATGACCTGCGGACCTTCCTTCTCGATGAGCTGGCGCGCCTTCTCGATCCGCTCCGGAGTCGGGTCGTGTCCGGTCGCCATCACGAGGTCCTCGGGGTCGTACGGCCGCTCCCCGCCCGTGAAGAGCCGGTCCGACCGTGTGGGCTGCTCGTCCGATTCACTGTCCATCGCGTACCTCCTCCGGTGTCCCCCGGTGTTCCATGGCCCCATCCTCCGGCGGCGGCTCCATGAACGCACCTCGACCCGAACGGCCCGGGCCCACCGAGCCCCGCCCCCGTCAGGCGGCGACCGTGACCGCTGCTCCGACGGCCACCAGCAGGCCGCAGATCCCCAGGTTCACGGCCTTGTGCTCCCAGAACACCGCGACGAACTCGCGGATCGTGGCGGTCGGCCAGAAGTACCTCGCCGTCGGCGAGCCCAGCACCTGTCCGTTCACCCCGGTCTTGCGGGCCATCATCGCGGCGCGGAAGGCGTGGAAGTCGTTGGTGACCACCACGCACCGGTAGCCGGGGTCGTCCGCCAGCATCAGTTCCCGGGAGAACCGCATGTTCTCCTCCGTCGTGCGCGACTGCTCCTCCAGCCGGACGTGCTCCGCCGGCACCCCGCCCACCTCGATCAGCCAGTCCGCCATCGCGCGAGCCTCGGAGACCCGTTCGTCCGAGCCCTTGCCGCCCGATACCAGCAGCACCGGCGGCCGGCTGCCCCGGGCCAGCTGGGCCGCGTAGATGGCCTGCCCCTTGCGCAGCCGGGAGGCCAGCAGCGGCGGGACCTGGTCGCCGGCGACCAGGCCCGAACCCAGCATCACCACGTGGTCGACATCGCCGCGCACCTTGATCCGCCCGTACAGGAAGGCGTACCCGAGGAAGCACAGGAAGATGAAGGAGACGTAGGCGACGACCAGGGTGAGGGTGGCCGCGATGCCGTGCGCGACCGTGGAGCCGTACCGGCCCACGAGCAGCAGCAGCGTGATCATCCCGAAGATGCCGAGCCCGGCCGCCATCGACAGCAGGTTGGGCGGGCGGGCGCCCTCCTTGCGGACCATCGTCAGGCCGTTGACGACGAGGAAGACTCCGAGCGCCAGGATGCCGAGCGTGGGCAAGGCGAAGACGAGCAGGATCACCGGCATGGCCAGCCACCGCGGCAGCTGCGGCACCTGGAGGAGCAGGGCGAAGGAGGAGGTGATGAAGGTCAGGCCGAACAGCACCGCGTTGAGGAAGCGTCGGCGGTCCCTGCGGGCGCTGACGCAGAAGGCGAGGAAGAACAGCGCGGCGAGGGCGAAGGCGACCATCGGTTCATCCTATGTGCCCCCGCGCACATGCCCCTGCCATGCCCGGCCATGCCCCGGCGTGGCCTTGTCGCGCCTTGGTCGTCACGCTGGACGGGTGCGGGGAGTGCGGGGAGTGCGCCGTACCGAGCGCCCCGCCAGGACGTCCGTGCGCCGCCCGTCCCGCATCACGAACCGGCCGTCGATCAGCACGTGCGGAATGCCGGTGGGCAGCGCGCGCGGCTTCTCGTACGTGGACCCGGCGGCGACCGTGTCCGGATCGAAGAGGACCAGGTCGGCCCGGTGCCCGACGCGGACCAGCCCCCGGTCGGGCAGGCGCAGCCGGGCGGCCGGGCGGCCCGCAAGGTGCGCGACGCACTCCTCGAGGGAGAGCACGCCGAGCTCGCGGACGTAGTGCCCGAGGTAGTGCGGGAAGGTGCCGTAGGCGCGCGGGTGCGGCTTCGCGCCCTGGAGGATGCCGTCGGAGCCGCCCGTGTGGACGCGGTGGCGCATGATCGCCCGGACGTTCTCCTCGTGCCCCACGTGCTGGAGCACCGACGGCGCGAGCCGGTCGCCGATCAGCAGCCGCCGGGCGGTGTCCCAGCCGTCCAGGCGCGTGCCGGCGTACCGGGCGAAGGCGGGGTCGGCGGTGCCGGCGATCTCGATCGTCGACCAGTCGACGGGCACCCCGTGGCAGCCGTCGGCGCCCGTCACCTCCAGCGCGTACCGGATCCGCTCGGCCTCGGCGTCGTCGCGCAGCCGGGCCAGGACCGCCTCCGGGCCGCCCTCGTTCGCCCAGCTGGGCAGCAGGGCGACGAGCGTGGTGCAGCCGGGGGTGTACGGGTAGCTGTCGAGGGTGATGTCGCAGCCGTCGGCCAGGGCCGCGTCGAGCAGGGCGAGCAGTTCGGGGGCCCGGCCCCGGTTCTCCGCGAAGTTCATGGTGGCGTGCGCGAGGTGCAGGGCGCAGCCCGCGTCGCGGCTGAGGGCGACCATCTCGGCGTAGGCGGCGAGGGCGTCGCGGCCGTACGAGCGGTGGTGGGGGCAGTAGTAGCCGCCGTACCGGGCCACCACGCGGCACAGCTCGGTCAGTTCGCCTCCGGAGGCGTACATGCCGGGGGTGTAGGTCAGTCCCGAGGACATGCCGACGGCGCCCTGGGCCAGGCCGTCGGCGACCAGCTGCCGCATCCGGTCCAGCTCGGCCCCGGTCGCCGGGCGGTCGTCCCAGCCGACGGCGTACGCGCGGACGGTGCCCTGGGGCACGAGGTAGGCGGCGTTCACGGCGCAGCCCTGGCCGCCGTGGGCGCGGTCGAGGCGGTCCAGGTAGCCGCCGACCGTGCGCCAGTCGAAGTCGATGTCGTCCCCCGGACCGTTCCAGCCGGCGATGGCGGCCCGCACCCCGGCCAGGGTGCGGTCGTCGGCGGGGGCGTACGACAGGCCGTCCTGGCCCAGTACTTCGAGGGTCACGCCCTGGGCGGCCTTGGCGCTGTGGTCCGGGTCGCGGAGCAGCGCGAGGTCGCTGTGGGCGTGCATGTCGACGAAGCCGGGGGCGAGGGCGAGGCCGTGCGCGTCGAGGGTCCGGCGCCCGCCGGAGATTCTGCCGATCTCGGCGATCCGGCCCTCGTGCACGCCGACGTCGGCGGTGTACGAGGGCCCGCCCGTGCCGTCGACGACGCGGGCCCCGCGGACGACGAGGTCCACGCGCCGGGCCTAGAAGAAGGTGCGGACGTAGTCGCTGACCGTGCCGTCGGACTCCACCACCGGGATCAGCGGCCACTTCTCGAAGATGGTGCAGGGGTGGGACATGCCGAGGGCCACCCAGTCGCCGACCTGGACGTCGTCGGGGGAGTCGGTCTCCAGCCAGGCGTGCTGGTCGGAGAGCTTGACGACGCGGACGCCGGCGGCGGGCCGCTCCTCGCCGGTGAGGGCGTCGCGGACCAGTTCGGCGGTGGGGAGGCCGAGGTCGTAGGCGATGTCGCGCTTGCCGGCGTTCACGAAGGCCTGGGTGGGGGAGGGGCGCGAGACGACCTGGGTCCAGAGCCGGAACGCGGGGCGCAGGCCGCCCTCTTCGGGGTGGCGGTTGAAGGGGGTGAGGCGGGTGTACCAGCCGTGGTCGTGGGAGACGTAGGCGCCTGAGCGGAGCAGCTTGAGGGTGGGGCGGGAGAGCTCGGGCATCTCGCCGAAGGCGTCGGCGACGGCGTCGAACCAGGCGGAGCCGCCGGCGCTGACGATGATCTCCTCGAGGTCCGGGTACGCGTCGAACCGGCCGGCCTTGTCGAACTCGACGGCGAGGCCGGTGAGGCGGCGCAGGTACGCGTGGACGCGCTCCGGGTCGGCGTCGGGGACCTCGGCCTCGTAGCCGGCGATGCCGACGAGGCGCAGGGTGGCGGCGTCGGCGACCGCGTCGGCGACGGCGCGGCAGTCCGCGTCGCTGCGGGCGCCGGTGCGGGCGCCCTCGCCGGCGCCGAGCTCGACGACGACGTCGATGACGGCGGGCGCGTCGCGCAGGGCGCGGTCCATGAGGTGGACGCCGCGCACGGAGTCGACGTAGCAGACGAAGCGGAAGCCGGGGTCGGCGGCGAGCTCGGCGGCGACCCAGCGCAGGGCGGCGGGATCGACGAGTTCGTTGGCGAGGAAGACGCGCTGGATGCCGAAGGCGCGGTAGACGCGGGCCTGGTGGGGGACGGCCGCCGTGATGCCCCACGCGCCGTGGTCCAGCTGACGGCGGAAGAGCTGCGGGGCCATGCAGGTCTTGCCGTGCGGGGCGAAGGCGAGGGCGTGGCGGGCCGCGTACGTGCCGAGGGCGGTGAGGTTGTGTTCCAGCGCGTCCGCGTCGAGGGTCAGGACGGGCGTGGTGAATCCGCCCGTGTGCAGGTCCCGGCGCTGTGCGGTGAGCTGGCCGACGGTGAGGCCGGCGGTGTGGGCGTCCGGGGGGAGACCCTTGAACCGGTGGTCGACCGGCTCGTCGGCGAGGTCCTTGACGGGGTCGCTGTCCATGGGTTGCCCTCCCGGGGTTGCGCTGTCTGCAACGGTCGTTGCGTATGCCGCTGCATGCTGTCTAACATCCCGGGTGACGGTGGGTCAACGTACGGCGCCGAGGGCCCGGGCGGAGTCCGGGACCGGTGGACCCCGGGGGCTGCCGTGGCCGTACGAGAGGACGAGGGATGAGCCAGTCCGTGGAGCGGGCGCTCGGGATCCTGCCGCTGCTGGCCAAGGGCCCGGCCGGCCTCGGCGAGGTCGCCGAAGAGCTCGGCGTGCACAAGAGCACCGCGCTGCGCCTCCTGCGCACCCTGCACGAGCGCGGCTTCGTCTACCGGCAGGCCGACGGCCGCTACCGGCTCGGCGCGCGGCTGTTCGCGCTCGCCGCCGAGGCCGTCGAGAACCTCGACGTACGGGAGATCGCGCACCCCCACCTGCGCGCGCTGAACAAGGCCACCGGGCACACCGTCCACCTCGCCCTCCTCCAGGACGACGAGGTCGTGTACGTCGACAAGGTCGACAGCCGCTACCCGGTCCGCATGTACTCCCGCATCGGCAAGCCCGTCCCCCTCACCGTCGCCGCCGTCGCGAAGCTGCTCCTCGCCGACCTGCCCGAGGGCGAGCGCAGGAGCCTGGCCGAGCGGATCGACTATCCGCGCTACACCGCCCGTTCCACCCCCGACGCCGCCGCCTTCCTGCGCGAGCTGGACCTCGTACGGGAGCAGGGCTGGGCCGCCGACCTCGGGGGCCACGAGGAGTCCATCAACTGCCTCGGCGCGCCCGTGTACGGGCCGGACGGGCGGGTCGTCGCCGCGCTGTCCGTCTCCGCGCCCAGTGTGGTGGTCACCGCCGAGGGGCTCGTCGAGCTGCTGCCGCTGGTGCGCGCCGCCGCCGACGCGGTCAGCCGGGACTACTCGGGATCACCGGAACCGGAACCGGGACCGGGACACGTACAGGAAGAGGACTCGTGAGCGAGAAGACCGCCATCACCCCCGGCACCCACACCACGCCGCCCGCCCGCTTCTCGCACGGCGTGCGCAAGGGGAACATCCTCCAGGTCGCCGGGCAGGTCGGCTTCCTCCCGCACATCGAGGGGCAGCCGCCCACCCCGTCCGGGCCGACGCTGCGCGAGCAGACCCTCCAGACGCTGGAGAACGTCCGCTCGGTCCTGGAGGCGGGCGGCGCCGGCTGGGACGACGTGATGATGATCCGCGTCTATCTCACCGACACCGCGCACTTCGCCGAGATGAACGAGCTCTACAACGCGTACTTCGAGGAGCAGGGACTCAAGGAGGCCCCGGCCGCCCGGACCACCGTGTACGTGGGCCTGCCGGCCGGCCTGCTCATCGAGATCGACGCCCTGGCCGTCCTCGGCTGAGCACGCGGAGGGGCGCCCCCCTGGCGGTGGGGCGCCCCGGTTCGTGCGTGCGGGGGATCAGGCGGTGCAGTACTGGGCTTCCTTGCCGATCGAGCGGTACATGCAGTCCGCGTTCTCCAGCAGTTGGAGCACCGCGTCCTTGTTGCGGGCGGTCTCGCGGTCGATCACCTCGTCGGGCGGGTAGAAGCCGCCGCCGCCCGAGCTGGCCGGGTACATCTCGAAGGTGTAGCCGAAGATCTTCTGGGAGCCCCACAGCCAGTCGTCGATCGTGCCGTCCGTGATGTACAGGTCGCTGGACTGCTCAGGGGTGTAGCCGTTGCTCGCCGCCATGCTGGTGCCGACCTTCTTGAAGGCGGCGAGGTCGTCGGCGGTCAGGCCCGGCGCGGTGTCGCTGTAGGTGTAGCCGAAGGGCCACAGCACCAGTTCGCTGTACGTGTGGAAGTCGATCGCGGCCTTGATCTGCTGCTTGCCGCCGACCACGCGGCTGCGCACGAAGTCCGAGACGGCCTTCACCTCGGGCGCCGACTCGGCGGCCGGACCGCGGTAGGTCTCGGAGCTCTTGCTGCTGCTGGAGCCGCCGCAGCAGCCCCACTTGTAGTTCCAGTTCCGGTTCTCGTCCGTGCCGACGTAGGAGGAGCCGGAGTTGGGCTGGCGGTTCTTGCGCCAGGAGCGGTAGGACCCGGTGGCGATGTCGTACTCGCCGCCGTCCGGGTTGAGGTCCGGGATGATCCAGATCTCGCGGCCGT